>JAJPHB010000029.1 GCA_021325525.1 Alphaproteobacteria bacterium | reverse complement strand
TCGCCGAAATTGCCCTTGAATTGCACATAGCTGCGCTTTTCCGTGTCGGTCGTGGTCTTGGCCGCCTCGCCGCGGAGCTGGATATGGACGCCGACCGTGAGGCCGTTGTCGAGCTTCGTCGAGCCGTTGAAGTCGACGAGGCTGTCCTCCTGGAAGCCCTGATGGTGCTTGTTACAGGCGGCGTTGGTCGCGCCCGGCGCGTTGCAGGCCGACTGCGACAGCACGGCGCCGCCGCCGCCTTCCCAGTAGCCGCCGATTCCCATCTTGATCGGCTCGCTCGCGCTCTGGGCGGAAGCGCCGCCCGCGAGCGCGCCGACGGCGACGAAGGCCGTCGTGCTCAACAGCAGTTTCTTCAAATCGACCCTCCATGAATTCGCCCGGGCAGAGGATCTACCCAGGGGCGAATCGGCACGGTACGGCGGAAGCCTTCGGGGTCAAGAATTCGGCGGAAAAAGCTCAATCATTTCCGCACAATGATGCATTTATACAACTATTCGTTGTACAGTTGTAAGATGCCACGACAGAGACCTCGGCGCACACCTTTTTATTGCGCCGCTCACGGTCTTGTGATCAGCCCCGGCTTCAGGGGTTGAATTCCATCCCGGCCTTGTTGTTGGGATTGATCGGCGGGAAGAGCGCCATCGCGAACTGGGCGACGCCGTCCTGGAAGGCGGCGCTGTGCGGGTTGCCGCCGGTCGGGATGGTGCCCGCGGCCGAGGTGACGGCGCGGTCGCCGCGGCAGAAGGCGGCGAGGACCGGCACGACCCCCGCCGGCGCGGCGCCGAAGACGGCATCGGGCGGCACCGGCCGCTGGCAGGCGACGGCATCGCCGACGCCGGCCGGAGGGTTGAAGATCATGACGACGCGATAGGCCGGAGCGGCGCCCGGCGCCGCCGGCACGAAGCGGGTCGGGACGCCGAAGGTGCTGCCCCGCATCGCCGCCGCCACGGCCTCGTCCAGCTCCGCCTTCGGCACGGCGAACGGGGCGCCGCGCACGACGACGGGCATATCGTTGCCGCCGCCCCACTCGCCCGGGCCGTAGCTGACGTCGTAATACGTATTGGCAATGACCGGAATGCCGCCGCAGCCCGCGATGGGCGCGGCGAGGAGGAGGGCGGCGAGCGCCGCCTTGGCGGGAAACGACGGCTGCGGCATGGGGACGTCCGATCGCGGCAAGCGAGATGCCCCCTATATAGGAAAGCCGGCGCGCGGACGGAAGCCGCTCGAGGGCGGTCGCCGTTCAGCTCGGGCGAAGCAGCCGCTCGACCGCCGCCGCCACGGCGGCGAGCGGGATGACATCCATGGCGCTGCCGCCGAATTCCGCAGCCTCGACGATTTCGAGCCGCACCGCGCAAGGCGCGAATTTGGCGGCACGTGTCGGACCGAACAGCGAGACCATTGGGCAGCCGCCCGCTGCGAGGAGGTGTCCCGTGCCGCTGTCGTTGGCGACCGCCGCGGCGAGGCGCTGGGCGACGGCGAGGGTGAGGAGGGGCGAGGCCGGCGCCGCCTCTTCCTGCAAGGGGAAGAGCGCGGCCGGCAGGGCGGCGGCGATCCGGGCCCGCCACTCGGCTTCGTCGGGGCCGAGGAGGAAGACGGGGCGCCGCCCCTCGGCGAGCTGCGCATCGGCCAGGGCGAGGAAGCGCTCGAGCGGCCAGCGCTTCTGGGCGCCGCCGGCGCCGGGAGCGAAGCCGAGATAGGTCGGTCCCGGCGGCAGCAAGCGCTGCGCACGCTCGCGCCATTCGGGGCCGAGCCGCAAATCGTGGACGGGTGCAACGGGATGCCCGGCGGCGAGTTCGAGAAGGTCGAAGAGCTGCGCCAGCATCGCCGGCGGCTTCGCATGGCCGGGCGGCGGGCGGCGCGAGGACAGGCGAAAGCCGGCGGCGCCGGAGATGAAGGTGGCGTTGCGGATGCGGCGCAGGATGAGGGTCGTCAGGACCCGGCGCTGCGTGTCGATGAGGAGGTCGAAGCGGCGGCCGGGCAGGGGATTGCGCAGCAGCTCCCGCGCGTGCGAGCCGATCGCGGCGTCCTCGATGATCTCGTCGAGGCAATCGGCAACGAGCGGCGCCAGCACTCCGGCATAGACCGTCCGCCCCTTGCCGGCGAGCCAGGTGATGCGCGCCTTCGGCCAGGTCCGGCGCAGCGCCCGCACGAAGGGCAGCTTCATGACGCCGTCGCCCAGCAGCTCGAGGCCGGAATAGACCAAAATCTCCACCCGCCGGGTTTCCCTCGAACCGCTCGGCCGCGCCGCTGTCTCGGACGCGGCTTATTGCGGGTCTTCGAGGAAGATTCCGCAACCCGAAAAATCGCTATCCGAACCGGCCCTGCCGTTTTGCTTCGTTGAGGGCGAGCCCGAGATCGCCTTTGTAGACGTAGCTCCCGACATGGGAGAGACGGCTGTCGAGATCGATCCAAATCTCGCCGCCGATGGCGCGCCAGCGCTTGCAGAAGCTGTAATCTTCGGGGAGCGATTCGCCGTCGGCGATCATCGTGTCGAAGAAGGCGTAACCCGCCTCCTTGCGTGCGCTGCCCGACCACAGCGAGTGATCGCCGCCATAGCGCAGCTCGGGATAGGCGGCCGCCATGCGCTCGACGACGCGCCGGGCGATGAGCATGAAACCCGTGGCGGCGTAGTCGGCGCGCAGGAAGCCCTGCTCCGGCCGGTTGCCGTCATGGATGGAGATCGATGAGGAATAGACGTAGGAGGCTGCCTCGGCGACGGGGTCGGCGACCTCGGGAACGGCGCGCAGCGCTGCGATATCGAGGCGCTTCAGCGGATAAACGCCGCAGACCAGGTCCTTCTCGAAGGCGAGGTAGCGGAGAATGGCGGCGGGATCGAAGCCGAGATCGGCATCGATGAAGAAGAGATGCGTGAAGCTCGCCTCGCGCAGGAAGGCGCTGGCGATGTGGTTGCGGGCGCGGCTGACGAGGCTGTCGGTGACGGTGGTGACGTCGTATTGGATGCCCTCGCCGGCGAGGAGCCGCGTCATGCCGAGCAGCGACATCAGGTAGTGATTGGTGACGAGCCCGCCGAAGCAGGGCGTGGCGATCAGGATCTTGCGCGCCTCGCTCATCGCCGCGGGATCGCCTCGACCATCACACCGGGCCGAGCTGCGGCGCCGGCGATTCCGTTCCGCTCTTGCCCGCGGGCGGCGTCGTGCTCAGCCCCTCGGCGATGCTGCGGTTGACGGAGATGAGCGGGTCGAGCGCCGCGCCCTGCATCGCTTGCGGCGTGTAGCGCTGAACCCAGAGCCCGATCGAGATCAGGCGCGCCTTGAGGTCGTCCGGCAAACCGTTCTCCGGCAAGGCGAGGTCGAGCAGCAATGTCGTCCACAACCGATAATTGAGGCCGCAGGCCTCTATGATCGCGCGGCCTCCGGTCTTCTGCGCCTCGGCGAGCTTGCCGACGACCGTGAGGAAGGCGCGGCGCTCGAGTTCGCGCGGGGTTTCGGCGGCTTCCTTTCGGCGACGATAGGCTGCGATCGACATGATACCTCGTAAGCATCAGGCCATTCGGGAATTGCGGGGAGAGTAGCCGGGGAGAGATTAAACCGGATTTAACGTGCATTATCCCGATCGGCAGGGGCGCTGGAGGGCGTGACGCCGGCAAAGATCGAGTAGCATCCGGCGGGCGCGTTGCTATCATCGGGAAAGGAGACCCGATGAACCGATCCCGCCGTTCGGCAACGTCGCTCGCGGCTCTGGTCCGGCGGCGCCGCTCTCGCCCGGCGTCATGACCGCGGTCGTGCAGACCCTGCCGCAAGCGACGATCGCCGCCAACCTTGCCGCAGTGCGGGAGCGCATCGCCGCCGCGGCCGCCGGCGCCGGCCGTGCTCCGGATTCGGTGGCCCTTGTCGCGGTCAGCAAGACGCATTCAGCCGAAGCCGTCGAGGCGGCGCTTGTCGCGGGTCAGCGCATTTTCGGCGAGAACCGCGTGCAGGAGGCGCAGCGCAAGTTCCCTGCTCTTCGCCAGCGCTGGCCCGATCTCTGCCTGCATCTCGTCGGCCCCTTGCAGACCAACAAGGTGCGGGAGGCAGTCGCCCTCTTCGATGTCATCGAATCCGTCGACCGGGTGCGGCTCGCCGAGGCGCTGGCGACGGAGATGGCGCGCGCCGGCCGCCGGCCCGACTGCTTCATCCAGGTGAACACAGGCGAAGAGCCGCAAAAGGCCGGGATCGCCCCCGGCGAAGCCGGCGCCTTCATCGCCGATTGCCGCGACCGGCTGCACCTCCCGGTCCGCGGCCTCATGTGCATTCCTCCCGCCGCTGACGATCCCGCCGTTCATTTCGCCTTCCTGCGCGAGCTCGCACGGCGCCACGACCTCCAGCTCCTCAGCATGGGCATGAGCGGCGATTTCGAGACGGCCGTCGCGCTGGGGGCGACGCATGTGCGCATCGGAACGGCGATTTTCGGCGCGCGGCCCACCGCGTTGGCGGCGGCTCCGGGCTGAACGAGGCCTATTGCGCGAAATCGATCTGGCTGCCGCGCTCGCCCGCCGGCGTCGCTCCCTGGCGCTGCATGCGGGCGTATTTGTCGAGAGCGTCCATCATCTGCTGCGAAATATCGACGGGCGGCTTGGCGGGCAGCGCCGCGTAGGGAACGGCAGGGGCGGCGGGCGCCGCCGCAGCCGGCAGGAAGCGCGGCGGGTTCGCGGCGAGCGGCAGGCCGACGGCTTCGAGCGGGACGACGTGGTTGCTGAGCCCGCCCGCCGCAGATTGGCGGCGCATGGTCTCGAGCCGGGCCATCAGGGCGGCGCGCGGAGACGCCTCGGCCGCCGCCGGGACATGAGTGAGGGGAAGGGCTCCGGGTATCGTTGCGGCGGGCACCGGCGCACCGTGCTCGGCCGCGTTGACGGGCCCGGCTCCCGGCGCGACCGTCGCCCCCGAGACGGGGGAGAGGCCGCTCGTCGGAGGCTGGGACGCCGCGCTCTTGGCCGAAGACTGAGTGTTGGTGGCGGCAGCGGTGGCCGCCGCCGGCGCCGGCACCGCGGCAACAGTCGGCGGAGGCGGTTCGCCGACCTTCTCGTCCCCGGTCACCAGAGCCACTACCTGCTCGCCCGCATCCTTTCCCGATTCCTGCTTCAGCGTCGCGTCGACGAGCCCCGCCAGAATGCCGATCGGCCCGCCATAGAGTCCGTCGCCGAT
The DNA here is from genome assembly GCA_021325525.1 of Alphaproteobacteria bacterium. Classification (GTDB taxonomy): domain Bacteria; phylum Pseudomonadota; class Alphaproteobacteria; order ATCC43930; family CGMCC-115725; genus URHD0088. The sequence goes on along the minus strand of JAJPHB010000029.1, from coordinate 19,228 downwards.
GATGCGCGGCACGGCCCCGATCGAATCGCCGGTGAGGTAGCGGTAGATGGTGCCGATCACCGGCAGGTGCTGGAGCGGGTTCAACATGTCGAGGACGTCATGAAAGCTGAAGCTGTCGCCGCTCCACGGGCGCGAGCGCTCGGCCACGAGCGTGGGGTCGCTCGGCTGGGTAAACAAGTGATAGCTCGGCACCTCGGGTGCCATGACGTCGCGCATCGGGGGCCCTCCGCGAGGGGCGCGATGCAAGGGCGGTGCCAGAAGCAGGCGCCGCGTTTCCGCCCGTCCCGTCCCGTCCGCCGGGCGCCGCGGGCGGCAGGAATTGCCGGTGGCGGCAAATTTGCCGCTACAGCAGATGGCCGCTGCGCGTCGCCTTGGTGCGGAGATAGCGCTCGTTGTGGCCGTTCGCCGGGAAGACATGCGGCACGCGCTCGACGACGGCGATGCCGCAGCGGTTGAGTGCCGCCACCTTTTCCGGATTGTTGGTGAGGAGGCGGACGCGCAGGAAGCGGAGCTGGCGAAGCATTTCGGCGGCCGGCAGGTAAAGCCGCTCGTCGGCATCGAAGCCGAGCTGCTCGTTGGCATCGACCGTGTCGAAGCCGGAATCCTGGAGCTGGTAGGCGCGCAGCTTGTTGACGAGGCCGATGCCGCGCCCCTCTTGCGCCATATAGAGAAGGACGCCGCCGCCGGCGCGGGCGATCTCGCGGATGGCGCCGCGCAGCTGCTCGCCGCAATCGCAGCGGAGGCTGCCGAGGAGGTCCCCGGTGAAGCATTCGGAATGGAGCCGCGTCAGGACCGGGACCGCGGGATCGGGATTGCCGATGAGGATCGCCAGATGCTCGACCCCGCCGTCGCTCGGACGGAAGGCGACGATCTGCGTCTCCTCGGCCCCTTCGAGCGGCACGCGCGCCTCGGCGACGCGCCGGAGCGACACCGCGGCGGCGGCCTCGTAGCCGAGAATATCGGCGGCAGCGAGGCTGAGGAGCCCCTCGCGCCGCGCCAGCGCGGCGGCATCGCGGCGGCCGAGCCGCGCCGTGAGCGCCGCCGGCAGCAGCCGCGCCAGCTTCGCCAGCTCCACCGCCGCCTCCGCCGCCTCGCCGGGGCGGACCCCTTTCGCGGCGAGGCGCGTCTTGGCGATGAGGGCGAGCTCGGCGGGATCGGCGAGGTAGCGCAGGAAGCGGGCGTCGGTCTCCGCCGGCAACGACAGCAGCATGGTGCCGGCCGGCTCGCGCGGCGCCTCGGCAAGGTTGAGCGCGGCGGCGCGGTGCTGCGTGATCGCGAGGAGCGGCCGCCCGCCGGCCAGCATCGAGAAGCGCGCGAAGGAATCCGGGGTGATCGCCTCCGCCGCTTGCACGAGGATCGAAGCATCGGGGCCGCGAATGACGACGAGCCCGCCGCGCCGCAAATCGGTGATGGCGCGGTCGACCTCGATGAGGGCGATAGGAGCATGCCGCCGCGCCGCCACGGAGCTGCGCCTATTGAGCATGCCGTACTCCCCGATTTGCCTTCACGCGGCCTCCGGCCGGCAGGGCTGGGTCTGCGGGGCGGTTGCAGCGCGAGAATAACGCACGAGCCATAGACAATCCGTCGCAAACGAATAGATAAGCATCGCCAGGCCGGCGGCACAGATGACTCCCGCCGCCGGCGGATCGACGCACGGCGTCAGCGCCGCCAGCAAGGCGAGAATGACCGCGACGCACGCCGCCTTTCGCCGGGTGCTCGGCGGCAGGGGACGCGCGAGCGGCGGCCAGAGCCAGCCCGCCAACACGAAGATATAGCGAATGAGCCCGACCGCCAGCACCCATGCGGCGACTTGGCCGACGCGCAGTAACATGAAAGTGATGATGAGGGTGAAAAGGGCGTCGACCTCCATGTCGAAACGGGCGCCGAAGCGGCTCGCGAGCCCCGTTCGCCGCGCTGCCCAGCCGTCGAGACCGTCGCAGAAGAGGGCAATTCCGCCGATGACGACGGCGAGGCTTCGCGCCGGCACCGCGGCCTCGTCGGCAATGAGCGCCAGCCCGGCGATGAAGGCGGCGGCGGCGGCGCGCGCGGCGGTGATGACATTGGCGATGCCGAAGCGGCGCAGCGGCGCGTGATGCACGAGGCCGCGCAAGGCGATGAAGGCAGCGGCGGCATAAAGGAAGAGGGCGAGCAGCGCGGGTCCGCCCCACAGCCCGTCGAGCGGCGCCGTCGCCAGCGCCAGCGCCAGGACCAAGGCGAGCGTGCCGAGCCAGGCGGCGGCTTCGATCAGCAGGGCCGGTGGACCGGCCAGACTTGGGCGCACCAGAAACGCTTCCCGCCCGGCGTTGCGCGAATTCCGATGGCATTGCCGGATCGACATCGGAGGGCGAAACAGTGTATGCCCGCAATGATGGCGTCAAGTCACAGCTCCGACAGTGGAAGGCCGGCGCTGCTGCGGGCGCGGAGCGGCATATGGCCGGGCTAGAGGCGGCTTGGCAGGACCTCTTGGCGCTAAGCGCAGGGCGACGTGCCGGGGATGCCGGCGGTCCTCCGATGTGCCGCATCGGTGACGCCATGATCCGGATCGAGGGCGAGACCTGGAGCGCCGCGGCGCCTCTCGCGCCGCCGCTCGCCGCCTTTTTCGACCTCTATATGCCCTTCGTCCTCGCGCGCTGCGGCTTTGCGGTCGCCCATCTCGGACAGAGCCTCGATGGCCGCATCGCCACCGAGGGCGGGGCCTCGCATTGGATCACCGGCAGCGCCGACCTTCTCCACTGTCATCGCATGCGTGCGCTCGCCGACGCGGTCGTGGTGGGTGCCGCCACCTTGCGGCTCGACGATCCGCAGCTCACCGTCCGCGACTGCGCCGGAGACCATCCCGTTCGCGTCATCCTCGATGGCGGCCGCCGCTTGCAGGAGGGCTACCGCGTCTTCCAGGACGGCGCCGCGCCGACTCTGCTGCTGACCACCCGCAACAAGGCGGCCGCCGGGGAGCGCCTCGGCCGCGCTGAAATCGTCCCGGTTCCCGGCGGCGCCGAAGGCCTCGCGCCGGCGGCGATACGCGCCGAGCTGGCACGCCGCGGACTGCGGCGCCTCTATATCGAAGGCGGCGGGGTCACCATTTCGCGCTTCTTGCAAGCGGGCTGCCTCGATCGCCTGCAGCTCGCCGTGTCGCCGCTCATCCTCGGTTCGGGGCGGCCCGGAATCACCCTGCCGGAGGTGACCGATTTGCGCGCGGGGCTGCGCCCGCGCATCCGCCGCTTCGAACTCGGCGAGGACGTCCTTTACGAATGCGTCTTCCATGAGTGACGCGCGCGCCTTCTGGCTCGAGGAACCTGGCCGCGGCGCCCTGCGCCGGCACGCCCTGCCGCCCGAGCCGCCCCCCGGATGCGTCCGCATCCGGGCCCTCGCAAGCGGCATCAGCCGCGGCACGGAAGGCCTCGTCTTCCGCGGCAAGGTGCCGGCGAGCCAGCGCGCCGCCATGCGCTGCCCCTTCCAGGAAGGTGATTTCCCGGCGCCCGTCAAATACGGCTATGCCTCGGTCGGCGTCGTCGAGGCGGGGCCGGCGGGGCTCCTCGGCCGCCGCGTCTTTTGCCTGTTCCCGCATCAGGATCGCTACGATGTGCCTGCCGATGCGGTCCAGCCGGTGCCGGAGGCGTTGCCGGACGATCGCGCCGTGCTCGCCGCCAATATGGAAACCGCGCTGAATGCGCTGTGGGACGCGGCGCCGCGGCTCGGCGACCGGATCGCCGTCGTCGGGGCGGGTGTCGTCGGCAGCCTCGCGGCGGCGCTGGCGGCGCGGCTGCCGGGCGCGCAAGTCGAGCTCGTCGACATCGACCCGACGCGGGCGGCCTTGGCCGCCGCGCTGGGCTGCCGCTTCGCGCTGCCCGAGACGGCGCAGACGGAGGCCGATCTCGTCATTCATGCAAGCGGCAGCGCTGCCGGACTCGCGACGGCGCTCCGCCTTGCCGGGTTCGAGGCCGACATCATCGAGCTGAGCTGGTACGGCGATGAAGCCGTAGCGGCGCCGCTCGGCGAAGCCTTCCACTCGCGGCGCCTGACGCTGCGCTCCTCGCAAGTGGGCGCCGTCGCCCCGGCGCGGCGTGCGCGCTGGACGCGCGGGCGGCGCCTCGCCCTCGCTCTCGCATTGCTCGCCGATCCGGTTTTCGATCGCCTCTTGGCAGAACCCTGTCGGTTCGAGGAGCTTCCGGCGGTGATGCCGCGCCTCAGCGCCGAGCCGGGCGCGCTCTGCCAGGTTGTGCGCTATTCTTGAAGCCGTCACGCCCGCTGGTGGAACGCCGCAATGTACAGTATCGCCGTCAGCAGCCATGTCATGATCGCGCACAGCTTCGTCGGCGAGGTCTTCGGCCCGGCGCAGCAGCTTCACGGCGCCACCTATGCGGTCGAGGCCGAGTTCCGCCGCGAGACGCTCGGCGCCGACGGGCTCGTCTGCGATATCGGCCGGGCGCTCGCCGAGCTGCAATCCGTCCTCGCCGCCTTCAACTATCGCAATCTCGACGAGATCCCCGAATTCCGCGGCCGCAACACCACGACGGAGTTCCTTGCCGGCGAGATTCACCGCCGCCTCGCCGCCCGCTTGCGTGCCGGCGCCCTCGGCCCCGGCACCGCCGACGCCATCACCGGGCTGCGCGTCGTCTTGCGTGAATCTCCGGTCGCCTGGGCTGCCTGCGAAGGTCCGGTGGCTTGACGCCGCTCGCCTTCCTGGTGCCAGGCCCCCTCGAGCAGGCGACGGGCGGCTACATCTATGACCGGCGCGTCATCGAGGGGCTGCGGCGCGATGGCCGCCGGGTGGCTGCCGTCTCGCTCGCGGGCCGCTTTCCCGATGCCGATGCGACGGCGCGCGCCAGCTTCGCCGCCGCGCTCGCCCAGCTTCCCGATGGCGCTGCCGCCGCGGTCGACGGGCTCGCCCTCGCCGCCGGCGCGGAGTGCCTCGCCGCGGCCTCGCGCCGGCTCCGCCTCGTCGCTTTCGTGCATCACCCGCTCGCCGAGGAGACCGGTCTTTCCGCAGCGGCGGCGGCGCGCTTCGCCGCCCTCGAGGCGTGGCTGCTGCCGCTCTTCCGCGGGGTTATTTGCCCCAGCGTCGCGACGGCGCGCTCGCTCATCGGCTACGGCGTCGGCGAGGCGCGGATCGCGGTCGTCCCTCCCGGCACGGCGCGGCCCCTCGCGGCTCCGCCGGTACCGCGCGGCGGGCGCGCGCCGCTTCGACTTCTCTGCGTTGCCGCGGTGACGCCGCGCAAAGGGCATCTGCTTCTGATCGAGGCCTTGGCCGGCCTGCGCGAGGCGGCGTGGACGCTGCTCTGCATCGGCAGCCTCGGGCGCGATCCGCAGGCCGCGGCGGAACTCCGCCGAGCGATCCGGCGATGCGGGCTCGAAGACCGCGTGACCCTCGCCGGCGAATGGCCGCCCGATCGCGTCGGCACCGCCTATGAGAATGCCGACATCTTCGTCCTGCCCTCCTTCCATGAAGGCTATGGCATGGCTTTCGCCGAGGCGCTGGCCCACGGGCTTCCCATCATCGGCGCCGCCGCCGGCGCGGTCGTCGACACCGTTCCCGAGACGGCGGGCTTCCTCGTTCCCCCCGGCGATCGCGCCGCTCTTGCCGACGCTCTCGGCCGCGTTCTCGGCGATGCCGCTTTGCGGCGCCGCCTCGCCGAGGGTGCGGCCCGGGCAGGCGCATTGCTGCCCGACTGGGACGCCGCGATCCGGCGCTGGGGCGCGGCCTTCGACCGGCTGGTCGCATGACAGCCTCGGGCGCCACCTTCAGCCGTGAATGGCTCGCCTTGCGCGAGCCGCTCGATGCGCAGGCGCGCGATGCCGAGCTGACGCGCCGTTTCGTTGCCGCGTTGCCGGCGCATCCGCGCCTCCTCGATCTCGCAGCGGGCTCCGGCGCCAATTTTCGCTATCTCGCGCCCCGCTTCGGCGGCGCGCAGGATTGGCTTCTCGTCGACAAGGATGCGGCGCTTCTCGCCGCCGCCCGGAGCGATGCGCCATCCTGCTGCGTCTCCTGCCGGGCGCTCGATCTCGCGCGCGATCTCGGCCGGCTCGATTTCGGCGCATTCGACGGCATCGCCGCGAACGCGCTGCTCGATCTCGTCTCGGCTGCCTGGCTCGATGATTTCGCGGGGCGCATCGCCGCGGCGCGGCGCCCGCTGCTGGTCACGCTCAGCGTCGATGGCCGCGCCGAATGGCGGCCGGCTGCGCCCGAAGACGCGCTCATCGCCGCCGCCTTCGCCTGCCACCAGGCGCGCGACAAAGGGTTCGGGCCAGCGCTCGGCGCCGCTGCCGCCGGTCATCTCGCACAGCGCCTCACCGCCGCCGGATACGAGGTGGCGATGCGCCGCAGCGACTGGCGGCTCGGGCCCGGCGCCGCGCTCGAGGCGGTCATCGAGGGCATGGCGGGGGCGGCGCGGGAAGCGATGCCGGACCGCGCGGCCGCGATCGCCGCCTGGGCGGAGAGACGACGGGCACAGGCGCGAGAGGGGGCGCTGTCGCTCCGCCTCGGCCATGTCGACCTCTTCGGAGCGCCCCGATGAAGAACGAGGGTCGCGTTGTGTATCGCGGCTTCGACCAAGCCGCGCTCGATGCCGAGTACAATCTGCGCGCCGCCGTTCCGGAGCATGGCGCCTATTTCGCGCGCTGGGCGGCAGCGAGCGCCGCCGTCCGTCGCGGCCGGCCCTGTCGCCTCGATCTCGCCTATGGGCCGAAGCCCGCGCAGCGGCTCGATCTTTTCGACGGGCCGCGGCGGCCGGCGCCGCTCCTCGTCTTCTTCCATGGCGGTTTCTGGCGCGCCATGGACAAGAGCGACTTCAGCTTCATCGCGCCGGCCTTCCAGGAGGCCGGGGCCGCCGTCGCCGTCGTCAACTACACGCTGGCTCCCGCTGCTTCGATCACCGAGATGGTGGCGGAGAGCCGCGCCGCGCTCGGCTGGCTGCGCGAGCACGCCGCGGCGCTCGGCATCGACCTCCGGCGGATCACGCTGGCCGGCCATTCCGCGGGCGGCCACCTCGCCGCGATGGCGATGCTGGAAGACGCAGGCGCGCGCCCGCCGCTTTGGGGCCTTTGCGCGGTCAGCGGCGTCTTCGACCTGGAGCCGATCCGCCTCTCTTTCCATAACGAGGTACTGGGCCTCGCAGCGGCGGAGGCGGATGCGCTCAGCCCGACGCGGCGCCTGGCGGCGGGCGACGGCGGCGTGCCCGGCCGTCTGCTTCTTGCCGTGGGCGGCGGCGAGACGGCGGAGTTCCAGCGGCAGCAGGCGGAGTTCGCCGCCGCCTGGCGGCGCCGCTGCGGCCCGCCCACCATCCTGGCGCAGCCGGGAGAGGATCATTTCAGCATCATGGACCGCCTCGCCGACGGGGAAAGCCCGCTCTTCGCGGCGCTCGCCGGTCTTCTCGGCGGAAGCGGCCCGTGAGGCCGGGCTTGGCGCGGCGGAGGTGAAATTCGCCAATCGGCATGCTATGACCCGCCGCCGATCCCTTCCCGCTCGCGTGGAAAAGTCGGGAGCATGGGCCGGGCGCCCGGGGATGCGACCTCTTGGCGGAGCGTATCGGAGAAAAGCAATTCGCCGCCGCTGCGAGGCGGAGGGGACAGTTACGGGGAGAGGCAGATGACGATCGGTCGCAAAATCCTTCTCGTCGACGACGACGCGGCGCTGCGCCACTCGCTGGCCGAGCAGCTGCGCTTGCACGAGGAATTCGCCCCGGCCGAAGCGGAGAATGGGGCGAAGGCACTCGAACTCGCAACTCAGCAATATTTCGACGTCATCCTCCTCGATGTCGGCCTCCCCGACATGGACGGGCGCGAGCTCTGCCGCCTCATGCGGCGCTCGGGCGTGCGCTCGCCGATCGTCATGCTGACGGGCGCCGATACCGATGCCGATGCCATCCTCGGCCTCGATTCCGGTGCCAACGACTATGTCACCAAGCCTTTCCGCCTCAGCGTGCTGCTTGCGCGCCTGCGCGCCCAGCTCCGCCAGCACGAGCAGAGCGAGGACGCCGTCTTCACCATCGGTCCCTATACCTTCCGGCCGAGCGCCAAGCTCCTCGTCGACGGCTCCGGGCGCAAGAAGGTGCGCCTCACCGAGAAGGAGACGGCGATCCTCAAATATCTCTACCGCGCCGGCGACAAGGTGATCGGCCGCGACACGCTGCTCGGCGAAGTCTGGGGCTACAATGCCGGCGTGACGACGCACACGCTCGAAACGCATATCTACCGCCTGCGCCAGAAGATCGAGCGCGAGCCCTCGCGCGCCGAAATCCTGATCACGGAGCCGGGCGGCTACCGCCTTGTCCCATAAGTGTGATCGCCGTCACTGCGCCGCCGTTTCGGCGGTTTTTTTCTCGACCTCTCAACCAATATTAGGGTAGGCAGGACAGCGTAGGGGGCCAGGCGACGCGACAGGCAGCACATGGTTGCACCGGGTGACGTCTCGATCCGCTTCTGGGGCGTGCGCGGCAGCATCGCTTGTCCGGGTCCGGATACCGTCCGATACGGCGGCAACACTTCCTGCGTCGAAATCCGCTGCGGCGATCGGCTTCTCATCATGGATGGCGGCACGGGGCTGCGCGAACTCGGGCGCGAGCTCGTCAAGGACGGCGCCACGATCGATGCCGACCTCTTCTACAGCCACACGCATTTCGACCATATCTGCGGGCTGCCCTTCTTCGCCCCCTGCTACGCTCGCGGCAACAAGGTCCGCCTCTGGGCCGGCCATCTCCTGCCCGACAACCAGCTCGAGAACGTGCTTTACGGGATGATGATGGCGCCGCTCTTCCCGGTGCCGATCGCGCTTCTCAACCCGCAGGTCTCGTTCACCGATTTCCGTCACGGCGAGACGCTGAGCCCGCATCCGGGCCTGGTCCTGCGGACGGGGCCGCTCAACCACCCGAACGGCGCCACCGGATACCGCATCGAATATGGCGGCAAGGTCGTCTGCTACATCACCGACACCGAGCACAGCAAGAATGGGCTCGACCGCAACGTCCTCGCGCTCGTCGACCGCGCCGACTTCATGATCTACGACTGCACCTATACCGACGCCGAATATCCGGCGCATGTCAATTGGGGGCATTCGACCTGGGAGGAAGGCGTGCGCCTCGCCGAGGCCGCCGCGGTCAGGACCCTCGTCATCTTCCACCACGATCCCGGCCATGACGACGTCTTCATGGATCGCGTCGCCTGCGAGGCAGGCGCGCTCCGGCCGGGCACGATCGTCGCCAAGGAAGGCATGGTCTTGCAGGCGTGAGCGTCATCGCGCTGACGCCGGACGATTTCGCGCGGCTCGCCGCCGCTTATCACGCGACGCGCAAGCTGTCCCGCAGTACCGGTATCGAGGCGATCGGCGGCACCGCCGAGGATCGGGCGCTGGGCTTCTCCGCGATCTGGGACGCTGTTCGCCCGCGCACGCTTCTCGATCCCTTCCGCGGCCTCGTGCTCGCGCGGCTGCTGCGGCGATCGGCCGATCTTGCCGGCGATGTCATCGAATGCGGTGCCGCGCGCGGCGGCGGCGCCGCTCTCCTCGCTCTTGCCGCGCGATCCGCCGGCATCGGCCGGCGGGTCTTCGTCGCCGACCGCTTCGACGGGCTGCCCGAGCCCGACCGGCGCTACGACCGCTCCTACCGGGCGGGGCAGTTCGCCAGCTCGCGGGCGGAAGTCGGCGATTTCCTCGCGGGCCTCGGGCTTGCCGAAAGCTGCCCCATTCTCGACGGCGATTTCGCAGCGACGCTGCCCCGCTTGCCGCCGGCGCAGCGTTTCGCGCTCGTCCATCTCGATGGCGATCTCTACGCCTCGACGGCGACGGCGCTCGCGGCGCTCTATCCGCGCGTCGTCCCCGGCGGCGCCGTCGTCTTCGACGATTTCTACGATGGCTCGGGCGGCGTCCTCGCCGCCGCCGCGGAATTCCTCGAACGCTCGGGCGAGCTCCTCTTCCTCGGTCCCACCGGCCAGTGCCGCCTCGTCAAAGGTTGCAGGGCCTCCGAGCCCCAGCGCCGCGACCGTCTTCTCGCCGAGACGGCGGCGCTCGGCGAGCTGCCCGCCTACCGCGCCTTTCTTGCGAGCTGCCTGCCTCTCGCCGAAGGCGAACACCGCGCCGCCGTCGCATACCTCGCCGCCCTCGCGGGCGCTGAGTAGAGAGAGGCGTCCCGGCGTCGCCGAAGCCCTAGCGGACGCTACCGGTACGGATCGGCGGCGTCGCGGAGGCCGTCGCCGAGGAAGTTGAAGGCGAGCACCATGACGATGACAGGCACGACCGGAAGCATGAGCCAGGGGTAGAGCGCCACGACGTTGATGTTCTGCGCCTCGTTAAGGAGCACGCCCCAGCTCGTGATCGGCGGCCGCAGGCCGAGGCCGAGGAAGGAGAGCGCGGTCTCGCCGAGGATCATCGAGGGGATGGTGAGCGTCGCCGTCGCGATGAGGTGACTCATGAAGCTCGGCAGCAGATGGCGGCCGATGATGCGCGCGGGCTTCGCGCCCATGAGGAGCGCTGCGGTGCAGAAATCCTCCTCGCGCAGCGCCAGCAGCTTGGAGCGGACGGCGCGGCCCAAATGCGTCCACTCGATGAGTCCCAAAATGATGGTGATGCCGAAATAGACGAGGAGCGGGCTCCAGGTCACGGGCAGGATGGCCGAGAGCGCCATCCACAGCGGCAGATGCGGGAAGCTCTGGATGATCTCGATGAGGCGCTGGATCAGGATGTCGACCCAGCCGCCGTAATAGCCGGCGATGCCGCCGATGACGATGCCGAGGGTGAAGCTGACGGCGACGCCGACGAGCCCGATCGTCAGCGAGATGCGGGCGCCGTAGAGAATGCGCGAGAGGAGGTCGCGCCCGAGCCGGTCGGTGCCGAGCAGGAAGAGCGTGCCGCCCTCGGCCGGGCAGACGAGGTGGAGATCGCCCGGCACGAGGCCCCAGAAGCTGTAATGGTCGCCGTGGCAGAGGAAGCGCAGCTTCTCGATCTTGCGCAGGTTCGGGGTGTAGACGCGCCGCAGGTCGCGCATATCGAGATGGTAGTCGAAGCCGGCGACATAGGGGCCGATGAGGCGGCCGTCATGGAAAAGGTGGATGCCCTGCGGCGGCGCGTAGATGAAGTCGGAATGGCGCGACTGGTAATCGTAGGGGGCGAGGAATTCGCTGACCGTGATCGAGAGATACATGGCGAGGAGGATGACGCCCGAGGCGACGGCGATGCGGTGGCGCTTCAGCTTCCACCACATCATCCGCCATTGCGAGGCCATGTAGTACCGCTCCTGCTGCGGCGTCATCTCCTCGGCGGAATAGGGGTCGAAGGGTTGCGGCGAGACGTAATGCGGCAGGCGCTCCGCCGCGGCGGCGGCCGGGGGGCTCGCCGTCTCGACGCTCATCGCGAGACGCCGCCCGAGAGGCGGATGCGCGGGTCGAGCGCGGCGAGGGCCAGATCCGAGATCAGCATGCCGATGACGGTGAGGAAGGCGAGGAACATGAGGAACGAGCCGGCGAGGTACATGTCCTGGCTGCGCAGCGCTTCGAGCAGCATCGGCCCGGTCGTCGGCAGGTTCATCACCACCGAGACCACCGCTGCGCCCGAGATGATGTGCGGGAGGAGCGAGCCGATATCCGAGATGAACGGGTTGAGGGCCATCCGCAGCGGATACTTCACGAGGGCGCGGAAGGGCGGCAGGCCCTTGGCCCGCGCCGTCGTCACATATTGCTTCTGCAGCTCGTCGAGGAGATTGGCGCGCAGGCGCCGGATCATGCCGGCGGTGCCCGAAAGCCCGATGACGATGACCGGAATCCAGAGATGGGCGAAGACGGACTGCGCCTTGGCGAGGCTCCACGGCGCATCGAGGTAGCGCGGATCCATGAGCCCGCCGATCGAGACGCCGAGATAGATGTTGGCGAGGTAGAGCAGCACCAGCGCGAGCAGGAAATTCGGCGTCGCGAGACCGATGAAGCCGAGCAGGGTGAGAGCGTGATCGCTCCAGCTGTATTGATGCGTCGCCGAGTAGATGCCGATGGGAAAGGCGACGACGTAGGTGAAGAGCACGGTGGCGAAGGAGACGATGAAGGTGAGGAACAGCTTGTCGCCGACGATGTCGCGCACCGGCAGATTGTATTCGAAGGAATAGCCGAGATCGCCGCGCAGGAGGCCGCCCGCCCAGTAGAGATATTGCTCCCAGACAGGCTTGTCGAAGCCGTATTCCTTCTTCAGGAACTCGATCTTCTGCAGATCGACGGCCTCGCCTTCGCTCTGCAGCTCGGCGACATAGGTCGAGAAATAGTCGCCCGGCGGCAGCTTGATGATGGTGAAGACGACGATGCTGATGACGATCAGCGTCGGCACCATGATGAGGAGGCGCTGCACGATGTAGCCGAGCATCGCGGCCTCAGCGCGGCGCCGCCGGCGCGGCCGGGAGGGCCACCCGCTCGTCCTTGGCGAACCAGAAATGGTCGGGGTGATAGATGCCGAAATGCGCCCCCGGATCCCAGTTCCAGATGCCCTCCTCCGGCACGTTGCGCAGGTGGTTGTTGACGACGACGGGCTGCGGCACGCCGGCGGCGATGCCGATCGTCGGCACGTCCTCGGCATAGATCGTCAAGATGTTCTCCCAGATCGCGCGCCTTTGATCCTTGGTGCCGGCATCGAACCAGGCATTGAAGAGGCGCATCAGCTCGCGTCCCATCGGCGTGTCGGGCGGCTCGCCGGCATGGCCCTTGTCCTCATAATACTGGCCCCATTTCGGCCATTGCAGCTGCTGCTGGCTCACCGGCGCGAATTCGACGGGCGGCATGTCGGCGGTGACGAGGCCGTTGTCGATGCCGTTGGCGATCGCCATCATCGCCTCGCCCGAGAAGACGCGGTTGCGGAACACCGTGAGCTGCGAGGGCTTGGAGAAGAGCTTGATCCCGGCTTCGCGCCAGGTGTCGCGGATGAGCTCCAGCACGTCGGCCTCCTCCGTCGACTGGCCGGCGCTCTCGACGATGATCTGCAAGGGTTGCCCGTCGGGCAGGAGGCGGATGCCCTCGGAATCGCGCTTGTCGAGGCCGAGCGCGTCGAGCAGGCGATTGGCTTCGGGCAGGTCGAACTTGGCCCAGGCCTCGCGGAATTCCGGCTTGTAGAGCGGCGATTGCGGCAGGACCGTGTTCTGGCCCTCCTTGGCGAGGCCGTAATAGATCGCCTGGTTGATCTCATGGCGGTCGATCGCCAGCGACAGGGCGCGGCGGAAGCGCACGTCGCGCAGCAGCTTCCGCCAAACGGGGTCGTTGTAGCAGAGGTTGGGGTAGAGCGCGAGCTGGCTTCCCGGCGCCGTCCGCCACAGCCGCACGGTGAAATCGTTCCGCTCCTCCGCCTCTTTGAGGAAAGTGTAGTTGTCGAAGCGCAGGTAGCGCGCCTGCAGATCGCTTTCGCCGGCGCCGGTCTTGGCCGGGATGATCTTGCTGTCGGCGATCACCATGAGGACGCGGTCGATATAGGGAAGCTGCCGTCCGGCCGCGTCGATGCGGTGGAAATAGGGGTTGCGCTCGAAGATGAAGCGGTCGGCCGGCGGCCGCGTCCTCAGCATCCAGGGTTCGAGGGTCGGCAGATCGGGATTGTCGTTGCGGTAGCCATTGCTGAGCTTGTTGAAGAGCGCCGCCCAATTGCGCTGCTTCGCCGCTTTGACGAGCGCCTTCAGCTTGTCCTTCTCGGCATAGCGCTCATGGAACTGCTTCAAATAATGAGCGGGCACATAGATGAAAAGCGGGTCGGGCCCGGCGAGCGCTGGCAGGAACATCGGGTTGGGCCGCGACCAGGAATAGCGCACGGTGAGCGGGTCGGGAAATTCGACGCGCGGCTTCTCGCCCTCGACGAGGAGCTCGGGTGGGAGCCCCGAGGGCGAGATCATCTTGTTCTGCGCCACATCCTCGAACCAGAAGCGGAAATCCTCAGCGGTGAACGGCGCGCCGTCGGACCATTTGTGCCCGGGGCGCAGGTGGAAGGTGAAGACGCGGTCGCCATCCTCGTCCTCGTAGGATTTGACGAGGTCGGGGGCGAGGGTGAGGGCGGGCGTGTAGCCGACGAGCCGCGCATAGCCGTAGACGACCATCATGCGCGTGTCTTTCGATCCCGCCATCAGCATGTGGAGATCGCCGCCGGGGGTGCCGGGCGCGCTGTCGACGATAAGAGGCTCCGCCGGGACGCGCGCTGCGATCGGCGGCAAGGTCCCGTTCGCGACCGCGCTCGCCAGCGATGGCGTCTCGATGAGGGCGGGCGCGCCGAAGGCGCCGGCGGCGCCGGCGAGGAAGAGCAGCAGTGCCGCGGCGACGCGGGTCATTGCGCTGCCGCGACTGTTGCCGGCAGGAATTCCGCCTGCACGAAATGTCCGCCGCCCACCGCAATGAGCTCCGGCCGGTGGCGGGCGTCGCGCCGGAAGGGCGGGGGCCACGCCTCCGGCCGCGAGGCTTTCTCCTCGACGAGCTGGGCGAAATCGAGGCGATGCTCGAGATCGGGCGCCGGGACGGCGGCGTACAGCGTGCGCGTATAAGGATGGATCGGATTGCGCTGGAGGAGGCGCCGCGGCGCCAGCTCGACGATGCGGCCGGCGCACATGACGGCGATGCGGTCGGCGATGTAGTCGACGACGGCGAGGTTGTGCGAGATGAAGAGGTAGGTGAGGCCGAGCTGCCGCTTCAGATCCATGAGCAGGTTCAGGATCTGCGCCTGGATCGACACGTCGAGCGCCGAGACCGGCTCGTCGCAGATGATGAGGTCGGGGCGGAGCGCCAGGGCGCGCGCGATGCCGATCCGCTGCCGCTGCCCGCCCGAGAAGCTGTGCGGGTAGCGCTTCAAATGGCGGATGTCGAGGCCGACCAGGTTCATCAGCTCGCGCACCATCTCGCGCCGCGTCTCGGCCGTGCCGATCCCGTGGATGACGAGCGGCTCGCTTATGATGTCGAAGACCGTCATGCGCGGATTGAGGGAGCCGAAAGGGTCCTGGAAGATGAACTGCACCTTGCGGCGGAAGCGCGTCAGCGCCGTGCCCTCGAGCGCCAACACGTCGACAGGGGTCCCGTGGTCGTTGAAGGTGATGCGGCCCGAGCTCGCCGAGACCGCGCGCAGCAGCACCTTGCTCAGTGTCGTCTTGCCGCAGCCGCTCTCGCCGACGAGGCCGAGGCACTCGCCGCGCTCGATAGCGAGGCTCACATGGTCGACCGCGGTGAAGGCGCCGGCTTCGCCGCCGAACATGCCAGATTTGCGGATGCGGTAGGTCTTGCTCACATCCTCGAAGGCAAGCAGCGGCGCGCTCGCATCCGCCGGCCACTCGGCCTTGGCCGCCATGAGGTGGCGCGCCTCACCGGGGCGGATCTCGCGGATGGGGACGAGTCGTTCGCCGGGCGGCATGTCGAAACGCGGCACGGCGCGCAAGAGGGCGCGCAGATAGGGATGCTCCGGCGCGCGGAACAAATCCTCGATCGTGCCGCTCTCGACGACGCTGCCGTGATACATGACGACGATCTCTTCGGCGACGTTGGCGACGACGCCGAGATCGTGGGTGATGAGAAGGATGGCCATGCCGAACTCGCGCTGGAGGTCGTGCATGAGCTTCAGGATCTGCGCCTGGATCGTGACGTCGAGCGCCGTCGTCGGCTCGTCGGCGATGAGGAGCGCCGGGTTGCAGACCAGTGCCATCGCGATCATCGCGCGCTGGCGCAGCCCGCCCGACAGCTCGAAGGGATAGGTCTTGAGCGCCTTCATCGGATCGATGAAGCCGACCTTGCGCAGCATCTCGGCCGTGAGGTCGCGTGCCTCGGCGGCGCCCACCGCCCGGTGGAGGCGCAGCGCTTCGCTCACCTGGTCGCCGACCGTGTGCAGCGGCGACAACGACGTCATCGGCTCCTGGAAGATGATCGAGATGCGGCCGCCGCGGATGTCGCGCATCTCCGGACCGTCCGCCGGCAGCGCCGCGATGTCGATGACGCTGCCCGGGCGGCGCGGATCGGCGAACAGGATCTCGCCGCCGGCGATGCGGCCGACGCGCGGCAGGATGCCCATGATCGCCTGGCTGACGACCGACTTCCCCGAGCCCGATTCGCCGACAATCGCCACCGTCGAGCCCGCGCGGATGCGGAAACTGGCGCCGCGCACCGCCTCGACGATGCCGGCGGGCGTCGCGAAATGAATGCGCAGGTCGCGGACGCGGAGGAGATCGCTCGTCGATTTCTCCATCATGCCTCTGCCGGGGCGAGCGCGATGCCGAGCGCCGTCACATTGCTGGCGGTCGCCGCGCTGAGGGGCAGTCGCCGCTGCCGCGCCGCCGCGACGGCGCGCGCGACGATGGCGGCGAACCCCTCGATCCGGCTGTCAAGCCTGAGGCGCCGTCCGCCGGCGCGCAGCGCAAGCTGCATCCAGCCGCTGCGGCCGTCGCGTCGCGTCGCGTAGTAGGCGAGCTTCATCTCGTCGAGCCCGGCCCATTCGAGGCGTGTTGCGAAAGGACCGAGGCTGGCGATCGCCTCCTCGCTCATCTCGATGGGGCCAAGCTGGCGCAGCAGGGTGCGCCAGGCGAAAAGGAGGAAGAGCGCGGCGAGAAGCGCGAAGACCGCGAAGACATAGCGGTTGAGCGGGAGGAGGACGAGCGGCGGCAGGGCGAGGGCGAGCCCGGCCGCCGCGCGCGCATAGTCGCCGGCCAGGGCGCTCAATGGATAGGCGTGGCGGCTCACGGCGCGGCGAAGGCCTCGGCGGCGCCGATCCAGCGCGCCGCCGGATGCGTGCGGGTGAGGGCGAGGAAGCGCAGGAGGAAGCCCTCTGAGGGCGCGTCCATGACGAGATGGTGCGTCAAGATGCCGGTCGGCTCCGCCGGATCGGCGCTGCCGACGCGCCGTGCGGCAAGATGCTCGATCGCGCGCCGTATCGCTTTCGCCGCGCCGACGAAGCGCCGCGCCCGCCAATCGACGAGATCGACATGGGCATTGACTTGCACGAGGCCCGGACTCGCCTCGCGCCGCCGGCGCGGACCGGAGGCGGAGAGCCCGCAATAGCCTGCCGCCCGCAGGCGCGGGATGAGGGCATCGGCGGCGCGGTTCCAGGGCGGCGTCAGGATCGGAAGGAGGAGGCGCCCGAGCAGCGCCTCGAGCCGGTGCCAGCCGGCGCCGAGCTCCTCTAGCACGACATCGACCGGACGATGGGCGCCGAGCTCGGCCGCGCGCTCCCCCGCCGGCGCGTGATTGCGGTGCATCCAGCCATGCTGGAGGACGGCGACATTCGGCGCTGCCATCAGCCGCCGCGCGATCGAATCCTCGGCGCTTCCCGGAATGACCGCCAGCGCCAGAGGCAGGCCATGCCCCAGTTCAAGGAGGCGGTCGAGAGCCGGCGTCGCCGCGATCGCGTCGTCGTCGCGCCACCAGAAAGTGGCGGTCCGCCCCGTTGCCGCCCAGGCGTCGAGCTCGCGCTCCAGATCGCTCCACTCCGCCGCCGGTGCTTCCTCGCCTATCATGCCGAAATTTATGCCCTGACGCAGACTTGTCCGCAGTGCCGCCGGTCACACCCTTTCCCGCTCCTCGCGCCGCCAACCTTAAACTCTCGGCTCCTCGTTACCAACCGCGATTTCGGGCGAGTTCCGCGACGGTCCGGGCGGTTTCGGCGGCGCCGTCGCGGCGGATCGCGAGCCGCGGGGGCGGCGGAGCAGCAAGCACTTGGTCGATGGCGGCGGCCAGGGTGCTGCCGTCAAGCTCTGGGTCAGGCAGCAGGCGAAAGGCGCCGCGCGCGGCGAGCAGCGCGGCGCGCTGCGCCTGCTCGGTCTCGCCGGCGGCGGCGAAGGGCACCACGATGGCGCGGGTGCCGGCTGCGAGAAGATCGAGCACCGTGTTGTAGCCGCCTTGGCTGATCGAAAGCCGGCAACGGAAGAGCATGGCCGGGAAGTCGGGGCGGAAGCGTTCGAGCGCGACACCGGGCGGCAGCCTTGCCGCGAGCGCGGCGAAATCCGCCGCCGGCAGATGCGGGCCGGCGAGGAGCCGCCATGGCGCGGCGGCGACCGAGGAGAGCGCTCGGGCGGCAAGGGCCGCGCGGAGCAGCGCAGCGCCGACGGCGCCGCCGCCCGCCGAGACGACGACTTCTCCGGCGCCGGTGCGGCCGTCGTCGGGACCGCCAGCGGCCGCCACGACATAGCCGGTGTAGACGAGGCGGTCGGCGATCTCGGCGGCAGGCGGAAAGCTTGCCTCCAGCTGGACCAGATCGGGATCGCCATGGACGAGAACGCGATCGAAATCGCGCCGCACGGTTTCGACGATCGCCGCGGCTCGCGCGGGATTCTCCTTGGCGACGAGCACGTCCCGGATCGAGGCGAGGATTGCGGGCCGCGGCGATGCCGCCCGCGCCGCTGCGATCAGCGGCGCCAGCTCGAAGGCGAAAGCGCGCCGGCCGAAGGGGAAGCTTTCGATGAGCACGATCGCGGGCCGCAGCCGCGCGAAGGCATCGAGGAGGTGGGCCCGCCGGCGCGCGCGCAAGGCATCGTCGAGCGGCCGGCCCTCGCCGTCGACGAGGGTGGCGAAGCTGGCATCAGCGGCGCGCACCGGCGCAAGCTGCTCGACCGCGATCCCGTCGAGCTCGCCCGCCTCTTCCGGAGGGCCGCCTGACAGCATCGTCACGGCGAGCCCTTCCTGCCGCATTGCCCGGGCGATCGCCAGCGCGCGGCGCCAATGGCCAATGCCGAGGAGATGCTGCACGTGAAAGAGGACGCGCGGCGTCGTCATCGGCGGCTCCGCTCGCTCACCACGCGGCGCAGGATGGCATCGAGGCGCGTGGCGGCGCAGCCGACATCGTGGTCGGCCGCCGCGAGAGCCGCGCGCTCGCCGAGGCGCCGTCGCTCCTGCTGCGGCGCTGCAATGAGTTGCCCCAGCGCTCGCGCGAAGGCCGCGCAATCGCCCGGGGGGACGAGGCGCCCGGTGATGCCGTCGGCGACGATGTCGGGAACGCCGCCGCTCGCACCGGCGACGACCGGAACGCCGGCGGCCTGCGCCTCGAGGAGTGCTATGCCATAGGCCTCGTTGACCGCCGGCCAGGCGCAGAGATCGCAGGCGGCGACGCACGCGGCGACCTCGTCCGCCGCGAGCGCGCCCAGCCAGGCGACGCGCTCGGCGCCGGGCGCGAAGGCGGCTTCGACCTCGGGGCGCGCGGGTCCGTCGCCGATGACCAGCAGGCGCCAGGGCAGGCAGGCAAGGCGAGCGAGCGCTGCCGCAAGGAGCCGGTACGAGGCGAGCTTGTCGCCGGGCCGCATCATGGCGACGGCGGCGATCCAAACGGCGGCGG
>JAJPHB010000088.1 GCA_021325525.1 Alphaproteobacteria bacterium | reverse complement strand
GGCAAGATGTCGGGGCGGACCTACAACGAGACTTTCGGGAAGATCCATTTCTGGACGACCTTCATCGGCGTCAACCTGACCTTCTTCCCGATGCACTTCCTCGGCCTTGCCGGCATGCCGCGGCGCATCGCCGAATATCCCGACGCTTTCGCCGGCTGGAACTACATCGCTTCGATCGGCGCCTTCATCAGCTTCGCCTCGACGCTGTGGTTCGTCTTCGTCGTGCTCCACACCCTGCTCGCCGGCAAGCGCGTCGCCGAGAATCCCTGGGGCGAGGGGGCGACGACCCTCGAGTGGCGGCAGCCCTCGCCGCCGCCTTTCCACACCTATGAAGAGCTGCCGGTCATCCGCTAGGCGGCGATAGGACGCGTTTCGTGGCCATTGTCTCATCGGCCGATCTCGGCGCCAGCCGAACCCTCGACTCCGGCACCGCGGCGCTGGGGCCGAGCGTCGGCGACTTCGTCGCGCTGCTGAAGCCGCGCGTCATGTCGCTCGTCGTCTTCACCGGCTTTGCCGGCCTCTATCTCGCGCCCGGTCATATTCACCCCTTCCTGGCGGCCGTCGCGGTGCTGTGCATCGCGGTCGGCGCCGGGGCGTCGGGCGCCATCAACATGTGGTACGACCGCGACATCGACGCGGTGATGCGGCGGACGCGCAACCGGCCGCTGCCGGCCGGGCGCATGGCGCCGGGCGAGGCCTTGGGCTTCGGCTGCGTCTTGGCATCCGCCTCGGTCATCATCATGGGGCTCGCCCTCAACTGGGTCGCGGCGGCGCTGCTCGCCGGCACCATCGCCTTCTATGTCTTCGTCTATACCGTCTGGCTGAAGCGGCGGACGCCGCAGAACATCGTCATCGGCGGCGCCGCCGGCGCCTTTCCGCCGATGGTCGGCTGGGCGGCGGTGACGGGCGACATCGGCACCGGCGCGCTCGTCCTCTTCGCCCTCATCTTCTTCTGGACGCCGCCGCATTTCTGGGCGCTCTCGCTCTACCGCGCCGGCGATTACGCCGCAGCCGGCGTGCCGATGATGCCGGTGGTCGCCGGGGCGCGCGAGACCAAGAAGCAGATGCTGCTCTACACCTTCTTGCTCTGGCCTGTCGCCGTCGCGCCCGCTTGGCTCGGCCTCGCCGGGGCAGTCTATCTAGCCGCGGCCTTGGTGCTCAGCCTGTCCTTCACCCTGGCGGCGATCCGGGTCTGGCACGACGAGGGCGACGGCGCCGCCAAGCGGATGTTCGGCTTCTCGATCCTTTACCTGTTCCTCCTCTTCGCCGCGCTGATCCTCGATCGGGCGCCCGGAATCCTCGGCACGCTGCCGGGCCTGGCGGGAGGAGCCTGAAATGACGATGGTGACCGCGATGGACGACCGCGCGCGGCGCGTCCGGGCGCGCAACCGCGCCCTCCTTGCCGTCCTGCTGGCGCTCGTCGCCCTCTTCTACGCGCTCGCGATCGTACGGATGGGGGGCTGAGATGCCGGGTTGTTATGGCGATATTCCTCCGGATGAGAGAGCAGAGCTGAGATCATGACCGAGACGCATGCGGTGGTGCAGCACGGCCCCAAGCACCAGTACCATCTCGTCGATCCGAGCCCCTGGCCGCTCATCGGAGCCTTCTGTGCCGGGACCCTCGCCGTCGGCGGCGTTCTCTACATGCACAATTACGGCTCTTGGCTCCTCATCATCGGCGCCATCGCCGTGCTCGCCATGATGGCCGCGTGGTGGCGCGACGTCATCAAGGAGGCAACGTTCCAGCATCTCCATACGCCTGTCGTGCAGATCGGCCTGCGTTATGGGATGGCGCTCTTCATCGCCTCCGAGGTGATGTTCTTCGCTGCCTTCTTCTGGGCGTTCTTCAACTCGAGCCTGTTCCCGGTAGGCGGAGTGTGGCCGCCGAAGGGAATTCATCCCTTCGAGGCATTCGAGCTGCCGTTCCTCAACACCATGATCCTGCTGCTCTCGGGCACTACCGTCACCTGGGCGCATGCGGCGCTGCTCGAGGGCGAGCGCAGGACGGTGCTCCTCGCACTCGGCCTCACGATCCTCCTCGGCCTCAGCTTCACCGGCGTTCAGGCCTGGGAATACAGCCATGCCGCTTTCGGCTTCAAGGACGGCATCTTCCCCTCGACCTTCTTCATGGCGACGGGTTTCCACGGCTTCCACGTCATCATCGGCACGACCTTCCTCATCGTCTGCTGGTTCCGCGCCTATGCCGGCCACTTCAAGCCCGACCACCATTTCGGCTTCGAGGCGGCGGCGTGGTACTGGCATTTCGTCGACGTCGTCTGGCTCTTCCTCTTCGTGTGCATCTACTGGTGGGGCGGCGGCACGGCGCCCGCCATCGAGTGAGCGCGGCCAGGCGGGCGAGGCATTGCACGAGTTCGGGAGCACCCCGCCGATCCCGCCGCTGAGAGCGGCGCTCCGGTGCCGCTGTCCGCGCTGCGGCGAGGGGCCGGTCTTCGACGGACTTCTCGCCGTCGCCCCGCGCTGCGCCGTCTGCGGCCTCGACCTCTCGGCTCAGGATGCGGGCGACGGACCCGCCGTTTTCGTCATCCTGCTGCTGGGCGCCGTGGTCGTCGGCCTCGCCGCAACCCTTGAACTCGTCTTTGCCCCGCCGATCTGGGTGCACATCGTCCTGTGGCTGCCGGCGACGCTCGGCGGCGCCATCGCCCTGTTGCGCCCGCTGAAGGCCGGGATGATCGCGATGCAATACCGCCATTTGGCGCTGGGCGGCGGCCCCGAGGGCGGCCGCCCGGCGTCATAGAACCGTCATCAGGGTCTCCCTTGTCCCGCTTTCGCCCCGCTTTCTGGCCCACCGTCACCGCGCTCCCCATCTTCATCCTGCTGATCGGCCTTGGCGTCTGGCAGATCGAGCGCTTGCACTGGAAGGAGGGCTTGATCGAGGCGCGTGCCGCCGCGCTTGCCGCACCGACGGCGGCCCTGCCGACGGACCTCGCCGCGGCGCGCGGCATGGAATTCCGCCATGTCCGCGCGACGGGCGAATTCCTGCACCAGCACGAGTTCTTCCTCGGCGCCAGCAACGATGCGGGGGTCACGGGATATCAGGTCGTGACGCCGCTGCGCCTTGCCGACGGCGCGGTCCTCCTCGTCAATCGCGGTTGGATCGATGCTGGTCTCAAGGACCCCTCGAAGCGTGCCGCCGGCGAGATCGCGGGTCCGGTCACGGTCGAAGGGCTTCTCCGCCTGCCGCCCGCCGGCCGGCCGAACTGGTTCGTGCCGGACAATCGCTGCGACATCGACTATTGGTTCTGGATCGACATTCCGGCCATGGCCCGTTGCGGCGGCCTCGACCGCGTCCTGCCCTTCTATGTCGATGCCGGCCCCGCGCCCAATCCCGGCGGCTGGCCCAAGGGCGGCGTGACGCGAACCGAGCTGCCGAACGACCATCTGCAATACGCCATCACCTGGTTCTCGCTCGCAGCCGGCCTCGTCGTGGTCTATCTCCTCTATCATCGCAAAGGCGCCGTGGCGCCGCAGTGACGGGATCTCGGCGATGACGGCCTATCGCGACCTGGAGAAGCGTTTTCGCCGGCTCGGCGCGATCGGCGAGGCAGCCGGCATGCTGCAATGGGACAGCGCGGCGCAGATGCCGCCCGGCGGGGCCGAGGCGCGCGCCGAGCAGCTCGCGACGCTGAAGGTGCTGGCGCATGAGGCGCTGACCCATCCGGCCGTCGGCGACCTCCTCGATGCGGCCGAGCAGCAGAATGATCTCGACGCCTGGCAGCGCGCCAATCTCCGCGAGATGCGGCGGCAATGGCTGCACGCGACCGCGGTTCCGGCCGATCTCGTCGATGCCTTGTCGCGCGCCGCCTCGGAATGCGAGCAGATCTGGCGCAAGGCGCGGCCGGCCAACGACTTCGCCGCCGTCATGCCGGCTCTGTCGCGCGTCCTCGAGCTGACGCGCGAGGCCGCCGCGGCAAAAGCGGCCCGCCTCGGCAAGTCCCCATACGAGGCCTTGCTCGACCAATACGAGCCGGGCGCCGAGACGGCAGCCATCGACCGCCTCTTCGCGTCCTTGGCCGAGAGCCTCCCGGATCTCATCGGCCGCGTCCTCGACCGCCAGGCCGCGGCGCCGCCGCCGCGCGAGCCGGCCGGCCCCTTCCCGGTCGAGCGGCAGCGCGCCCTCGCGGTCCGCCTCATGGAGCGCCTCGGCTTCGATTTCGCGCATGGCCGGCTCGATGTCAGCCTCCATCCCTTCTGCGGCGGCACGCCTGACGACGTCCGCATCACGACCCGCTACGACGAAACCGATTTCCGCCAGGCCCTGATGGGCGTCCTGCACGAGACCGGCCATGCGCTCTACGAGCGCGGCCTGCCTGCCGCCTGGCGGCGCCAGCCGGTCGGCGAAGCGCGCGGCATGGCCGTCCATGAGAGCCAATCCCTGCTCGTCGAAATGCAGGCCTGCCGCAGCCGCGAATTCACGGAGTTCGTGGCGCCGGTGCTGCGCGAGGCCTTCGCCGGCAGCGGCCCGGACTGGGATGCCGACAACCTCTACCGCCTCAACACGCGCGTCGCGCGCGGCTTCATTCGCGTCGATGCCGACGAGGTGACCTATCCCGCCCATGTCATTCTGCGCTACCGCCTCGAGCGGGCCCTGCTCGCCGGCGATCTCGCGGTCGCCGACCTCCCTGGCGCCTGGAACGCGGGCATGCGCGATCTCGTCGGCATCGTCCCGCCCGACGACCGCCGAGGCTGCCTGCAGGACATCCACTGGTATGATGGCGCCTTCGCCTATTTTCCGACCTACACCTTGGGCGCGATGATCGCGGCGCAGCTCTTCGATGCCGCCAAGCGCGCCGATCCCGCGATCCTCCCCGGCATCGCGCGAGGCGATTTCGCGCCGCTCCTTTCCTGGCTGCGCACCAATATTCACGGCAAGGGCTCGCTGTTGCCGGCGGCCGAGCTCATCGAGGCGGCGACCGGACGACCGCTCGACGCCGCCATCTACCGCCGCCACCTTGAGGGGCGTTACCTCGCCGCATGACGATGCGAGCAAGGCCGCGAAGGAATGCTCCAATAGGTTGCGATCGGCAGAGCCGTATCCTCGTTGTTGTTGCACCGCGATCGGAGGCAACCTAAAAGAGCGCCGGGGGGCGGGCAATTCTGACCGGGAGGCTCTGATGCCGAACACGGTTCGAATGGCGGCGACGCCGCTCGACCGGCGTGCCATTCTCAAAAGCCACGCGCTCTTCGGCCAGCTCACCGAATCGGAAATCGACCAGCTCCTCGCGCAGGCGCGCGTCGCACGCTATCGCGCCGGCGAGGTGATCTTCCTCAAATCCTCGCCCGGAACCGGCATGATGGCCGTCCTCAAGGGCGAAGTCCGCATCAGCGCGCCCGCGCCCGACGGCCGCGAGATCGTGCTCAACACGATGCGCGAGGGCGAAATCTTCGGCGAAATCGCGCTGCTCGATGGCAAGGAGCGGTCGGCCGACGCCGTGGCCCAGTGCGCGTGCGAGCTCCTCGTCATCGAACGGCGCAGCTTCGTGCCGTTTCTGCGCAACAATCCCGAGGTCGCCCTCCGCCTCATTTCGGTACTTTGCGAGAGGCTGCGGCGGACCACGGAACAAGTCGAAGACATGCTGTTCCGCGACCTGCCCTCGCGCCTTGCCAAGAAGCTTCTGGAGCTCGCGGAGGAGGGGGGCGAGCGCAGCGCGAGCGGATTGCGGATCGCAACGCGGCTCTCGCAGCGCGAGCTCGGAACCCGCGTCGGCATGTCGCGCGAGAGCATCAACAAGCAGTTGCGGCAATGGCAGATCGAGGGGCTGGTCGCGGTCGAGGAGGGCCGCATCCTCCTGCGCGACGAGACAGCGCTGCGCGCCATCGCCGACCCGCCGGCGTAAGCGCGCCGCTCACGATATGAGCGCGATGCCGAGGGCAAGCAGCGCGACGATCCCGGCGAGGCTCCAGGCGCCGAGGATTTGCTGCGCCGGATTGCCGGTCGATGACCCGCCCGGCGGGATCGCCTGGGCGAGGCTTGCTCTCAACGCCGCGCGGCAGGCACGCCGCAGGCGCAGGGCGTGGTAGCGCAGGAATTCGGGAAACCGATAGATGCTCGGCGAAATGTCCTCGCGAAATTCCATCGCGCGCCCCCTTTGCGCTTCGCGGAGGATGACGTCCGCACCATAGGCGCCTCGGAGCGGCGAGCGGTGTGAAGCACTTCACAGCTATGGCGCAAAGCGCCGCTCGGCTGTTGCGGCCATGGGTGCTGCGGGGATACCTTCCATCCTCTGATGGTTCGATCGTGATGAGCTTTCCGCGCTACCGCAGTACCCGTGAGGCCGCCGCCGCGGCGCCGCTCGACTTTGCCGAGGTGCTGCTCGCCGGGCTCGCCCCCGATGGCGGGCTATACGTGCCGGACCGCGTGCCGGTCCTGACGCCTGACGAGATCGCGGCTCTCGCAGGACAAGACTACGCCGCCGTCGCGGCGCGGATCATCGGCGCCTTTATCGGCGAAAGGCTCGGCGCGGCAGCGCTGGCGCCGCTCCTTGCCGAGTCCTATCGGGGCTTCTCGCATGCCGCGGTGGCGCCGCTGAAGCAGCTCGACGCCGGCCTGTGGCTGCTCGAACTCTTTCACGGCCCCACCCTTGCCTTCAAGGATTACGCTCTGCAGGTCGTGGGCCGGCTCTTCGACGCGGTGCTGCGCGAGCGCGGCGAGCGCGTGACGATCATCGGTGCGACATCGGGCGATACCGGCTCGGCAGCGATCGAGGCATGCCGCGACCGCGACGCCGTCGACATCTTCATCCTCTATCCCCGCGATCGCATCTCCGAGGTGCAGCGCCGGCAAATGACGACGGTGCCATCGGCCAATGTCCATGCCATCGCCATCGACGGCACCTTCGATGATTGCCAGGATCTGGTGAAGGCGATGTTCGCCGATGCCGCCTTCCGCGACGCGCACAATCTCTCCGCCGTCAACTCGATCAACTGGGCGCGTATCCTGGCGCAGACCGTCTATTATTTTGCCGCCGCGGTCGCTTTGGGAGCGCCGCGGCGCGACATCGCCTTCGCGGTGCCGACCGGCAATTTCGGCAATGTCTACGCGGCGCATATCGCGCGCCGCATGGGCTTGCCGGTCGCCGCGCTTGTCATCGGCACCAACCGCAACGACATTCTGGCGCGCTTCTTCGCGACGGGCCGCATGACGATCGGCACCGTCGAGCCCTCCTTGAGTCCGAGCATGGACATCCAGGTGTCGAGCAATTTCGAGCGCTTCCTCTTCGAGCTGAAGGGCGGCGACGGCGCCGCCGTGGCCGCGGCGATGCGCGCGTTTCGTGCGACCGGAACCTTGCCGGCGAGCGCCGCGGAATGGCGCGAGGCGACGCGGCTCTTCGCCTCCTGCCGTGTCGATGACGAGGAGACGCGGGCGACGATCGCCGCGACTTGGCGGCGCAGCGGCGAGCTTCTGGATCCGCACAGCGCGGTGGCGGTGGCGGCGGCGCGCATGGCGGCGCGGCAGTCCGGCGCCCCGATCGTCGCCCTCGCTTGCGCCCATCCCGCGAAATTTCCCGATGCCGTCGAAGCCGCGACGGGCATTCGCCCGTCGCTGCCGCCGATCCTCGCCGACCTCATGGAGCGGCAAGAGCGGGTGACCCTGTTGCCGAACGACCTCAACGCCGTCGAGGAATTCGTGCGCGCCCATGCTCGGCCGGTCGAGGACGGCCGTCGCCGGCGCGCGGGAGGCGCCGCATGAGCGTTCACCTCACCACCCTGCCGAGCGGCTTTCGCGTCGTGACCGACCGGATGGATGCGGTCGAGACGGTTTCGCTCGGCGTCTGGGTCGATGTCGGAACGCGGCACGAGCCGGCCGACATCAACGGCGTTGCTCATCTCCTGGAGCACATGGCGTTCAAGGGCACCGAGCGCCGCTCGGCCCTCGCCATCGCCGAGGAGATCGAGGCGGTCGGCGGCCATCTCAACGCCTACACGTCGCGCGAGCACACCGCCTATTACGCCAAGGTGCTGAAAGAGGATGTCCCGCTGGCGGTCGACATCCTCGCCGACATTCTCCAGAACTCGATCTTCGATCCTGCCGAGCTCGACCGCGAGCGCGCCGTCATCCTCCAGGAAATCGGACAGGCCAACGATACGCCCGACGACATCATCTTCGATCTCTTCCAGGAGCGCGCCTTTCCCGATCAAGCGATGGGGCGGCCCGTCCTCGGCCGGCCGGAGATCATCCAGAGCGTGCCGCGCGACAGCGTCGCCGGATATCTCCGCCAGAACTATGCGGCGCCGCGCATGGTGCTCGCCGCCGCCGGCAAGGTCGATCCCGAGGCGCTCGCCGACCATGCGGCGCGCGCCTTCTCCGGCCTGCCGCATGAGAGCGCCGCGCGCACCGAGCCCGCCATCTATATCGGCGGCGACCGGCGCGAGCAGCGCGACCTCGAGCAAGTGCATGTCGTGCTGGGCTTTGCCGGCCTCTCCTACAAGGATCCCGACTACTACGCCGCCTCGGTGCTGTCGACGGCGCTGGGCGGCGGCATGTCCTCGCGGCTCTTTCAGGAGATCCGCGAGAAGCGTGGCCTCGTCTATTCCATCTATTCCTTCGCGCATGGCTATCGCGACGCCGGCCTCTTCGGCGTCTATGCCGGCACCGGGCCCGAGGAGGTCTCCGAGCTGATGCCGGCCATGTGCGATGAGATCCGGCGCATCGGCGACGGGCTCGGCGCCGCCGAGCTGAAGCGCGCGCGGGCGCAGCTCAAGGCCGGCATCCTCATGTCGCTGGAGAGCACCTCGGCGCGCTGCGAGCAGCTGGCGCAGCACCTTCTCGTCTATGACGAGCTCCTCGACGTCGCCGATATCGTGGCGCGTATCGAAGCCGTCGACAACGAGGCGGTGAAGCGCGTTGCCAGGCGCATCACCGCGAGTCGGCCAACCTTCACCGCGCTCGGCCAAATCGGCCGCCTCGAGCATTTCGATCGCATCAGTGCGCGCTTTGCGTGACAAGCGGCCATCGCCGCGGGCGACCGCCTCGGAGCTGCTGCAGCTGCCGCGTCTTTTCAACCTGCAGCCGCCGCCGCTTCGCGTCATCGGCGAGCGGGTGATGCTGCGACCGCCCGAGCGCGGCGATTGGCAGGCCTGGGCCGAGCTCCGCAGCGCCTCGCGCGACTTCCTCGCGCCCTGGGAGCCGAGCTGGCCTTCGGATGCGCTGGGCCGCGCCTCTTTCCGTCGCCGCATCGCCCGCTACGCCATGGATTGGCGGACCGATCAGGGTTACAGCCTCTTCATCTTCCGGAAATCCGACGAGACGATCCTCGGCGGCATCGGCCTCAGCCATGTGCGGCGCGGCGTCGCCGAAACCGCCAGCCTCGGCTATTGGATCGGCGAGCGCCACGCTCGCCAGGGCCACATGACGGAGGCGTTGCGCCTCACTCTCGATTTCGCCTTCCAGAAGCTGCGCCTGCACCGCGTCGAGGCGGCCTGCCTGCCGACCAACATCCCGAGCCGCGGTCTTCTGGCCAAGGTCGGCTTTCGCGAGGAAGGCTACGCCAAGAAATATCTTTGCATCGACGGCAAATGGCAGGATCACGTCCTCTTCGCCATCCTTCGCGAGGAATGGGCGAAGGGGTAGGCTGCGCGCCCCAACCTCACAAATAAATGCTGCGAACGATCTCCTCTTCGCGCGCCGTGCCGGCGGCGAGGTCGCCGCGCTCGGAGACGCGGCCGTCGCGCAGGATGAGGAAGCGGTCGGCGACGGCGAGGGCGAGCTTGATGTTCTGCTCGACGATCAGCATGGTGGCGCCGCGTGCCTTCAGCACCAGCATGGCCGATGCGATCTCCTCCACCAATTTCGGGGCGAGCCCGCCGGAGGGCTCGTCGAGGAGCAGGAGCTTCGGTTCGCCCATCAGCGCCCGCGCGATCGCCACCATCTGCTGCTCGCCGCCCGACATCAGGTGGACGTGCTGCCGGCGGCGTTCGGCAAGGCGCGGGAAGCCCGCATAGATTTCTGCGAGCAGCGCCGAGACCGCGCCGCGCCGGATGGCAGCGCCGAGGCGCAGATTGTCCTCGACCGACATGTCGGGAAAGAGGTCTCGCGCCTGCGAGACCTGGACGATGCCGCGGCGGAAGGTGCGGTGCGGCGCCTCGCCGGCGATCTCCGCCCCTTCGAGGCGGATCGAGCCGCGCCACGGCCGCAGGAAGCCGCTCACCGTGTTGAGAACCGTCGATTTGCCGCTGCCATTGGCGCCGAGGAGGGCCACCACCTCGCGCGGCCGAACCGCGAGATCGACCCCGAACAGGATCTGCTTCTGCGGGTAGCCGGCCTCGACGCCGCGGAGCGTCAGCAGCGCCTCAGCCATGGCCGAGATAGGCTTCGAGCACGGCGCGGTCGGCGCGCACCGCCGCCGGCGGCGCGTCGGCGATCTTGGCGCCGTAATTGAGGACGACGACGCGGTCGGAGACGTTCATCACGAGCTCGATCGCATGCTCGATCAAGAGGATGCCGAGCCCGGTCTCCTTGGCAAGGCGGCGAATGAGGGCGCCGAGCTGCGCCCGCACCGGCGGCGCGAGGCCGACCGCCGGCTCGTCGAGGAGGAGCAGCGGCGGGTCGGTCGCGAGCGCGCGCACGATCTCGACCATGCGCTGCTGGCCGCCCGAAAGCTCGCGCGCGGGTCGGTCCTCGAGATGGCGGATCTCCATGAGGTCGAGAAGGCGGCGGGCGCGCTCCGTCGCCGCGCGCTCGACCGCCCGCGCCCGCTTCGCGCCGAGGACGACGCCGGCAACGCCGCTCGCGATCGTCGCATGCAGGCCGCAGAGAACGTTCTCGAGCGCCGTCAGCTCGCCGAAGAGGCCGCCATTCTGGAAGGTGCGGCGGATGCCGCGGGCCGCGATCTCATGCGGCGCCAGGTTCTGGATGTCTTCGCCCCGGAAGCGGATGCGGCCCGCGGCGATCGCGGCATTGCCGGTCACGGCATTGAAGAGCGTCGTCTTGCCGGCGCCGTTGGGGCCGATGAGAGCGCAGACCTCGCCGGCGGCGACGGCGAAGGAGACGGCGTCCACCGCCTTGAGGCCGCCGAAGCGCACCGTCACCTCGGCGAGGTCGAGAAGGGGCGCCGCCTCAGCCGTCATAATATTGGTCGCGGAAGACGGGGTGGAGCCGCGCCAGCAGGCTCGCCAGCCCGCGCGGCAGGAAGAGGATGACGAGGACGATGAGGAGGCCGAAGATCAGCTCCTGGAACCCCGGGAAATTGGCGAAGATCTGCGGCGTCGCCGTGATGACGACGGCGCCGAGCACGGAGCCGGTGAGGCTGGCGAGCCCACCCACCATGATGATCGCGAATTGCAGGATGAGCTCGATGAGGTCGAAGGAATCAGGCGAGAGATGGCCGACGAGCACGGCGAACATGGCGCCGCCGATGCCGACGACGAAGCCGCTCCAGGCGAAGCCGAGCACGAAATAGCCGCTCGTCGCGATGCCCATGGCCGCGGCCGCGGTCTCGTTGTCCTTGATCGCCATGAAGGCGCGGCCGATGCGCGAGCGCAGGAGCCGGTCGGTCGCGATCACCGTCGCCGCGGCGAGGGCGAGGAAGACATAGAATTTGCGCCACTCGGTCGCGAGCGCCCAGCCGAAGACATCGGCGCTCGGCACCGCCATGCCCATCGAGCCGCCGGTCAGGCTCTCGAGTCGGATATAGCTCCAGCGCATGAGTTCGCCGAAGGCCAGGGTCATGACCGCGAGGTAGAAGGAGCGGACGCCGCGCAGCGCCGGCACGCTGGCGGCGCCGCCGGCGAGGGCGCCCATGATGCCGGCGGGCGGCAAGGTCGCCCACCAGGGCAGCCCGAGCTTCAGCATGAGGATGCCCGAGGTGTAGGCGCCGATGCCGAAGAAGGCGACGTTCGAGAAGGCGAGCTGGCCGAGATTGCCGACGACGAGGTTGAAGCCGACGCCGACCGGAATATAGACCAGCACCAGATTGACGACGTATTGCTGGTACTGGTCGAGGAAGGGCGGCAGGGCGAGGAGCAGCGCCGGAAGGAGCAGGAAGCGGCGGCGGGCGCGGCGCGGGGCGGCCTCGCTCGCCATGTCGCCTCAGATCCGCCGTGCCGCCGGCCGCCCGAAGAGGCCTTGCGGACGGACGAGAAGGACGAGGATGGTGACGACATAGGCGGTGATGTCGATGAAGGCCGTCGAGACGTAGAATCCGAGCAGCTTCTCCATGACGCCGAGAAGGATTCCGCCGATCACGGCGCCGCCGAGCGAGCCGAAGCCGCCCAAGGTCATGGCGGCGAAGGCGCGCAGCAGCGTCCAGACGCCGATATCCGGCGACAGCGTGACGGTGAGGGCGAGGAGGGCGCCGCCGATGGCGCCGAGAGCGGCCCCCGTTCCCCACATGACGCCGTGGAAAGCATTGACATTGATGCCGACGAGAGCGGCGCCGCGCTGGCTCTGGAACACGGCCTGGATGATCTTCCCGGCCGGCGTCAGATGCAGCACGCAGAAGAGCGCGAGGAGAAGCAGCAGCACGGCGCCCGTCGTCACGATGTCGTCCATGGTGAAGACGGTCTGGCCGAGGAGAAAGCTCGTCTGCGCATAGGGCCGCGCGAGGGCGAGCGTCTCGTTGCCCCATTCGAGCCGGGCCGCGCCGCGCAGCACATTGCCGGCGGCGAGCGCCATCATCGCCAGCGACAGATGCGGCCCCGACATGATGGGCTGCATCAACAGGCGATGGAGGCCGAAGCCGAGGAGGAAGAGAAGGCCCGCCGCGAGCAGCAGCGCCGGCAGGAAGGGCAGGGCGAGCCCGGCGGTGAAGACGAAGATCGCATAAGCGCCCGCCATGACGAGGTCGCCATGCCCGAAATTGACGATGGTGGTCGCCCGGTAGACCACCGTCATCGACAGGGCGATGAGGGCGTAGAGCATGCCGGTCGCGATGCCGCCGACAATGAGCTGCGGCAGCACGATCAGCACGACGGCGCCTCCCCTGGGCAAGGGCGAAGCCGGATGGCTCCGCCGCCCCACTCGCGTCCAGGCCGAATGCGGTTGAATGGAGCGGTGAACAGCGTTACGCTTTTACTCCCGGCGCGCTGCGGAATTCAACGGCGAAGTGTCTCCCGCATGTTAATCGGCATGTAAAACGCCGCAGCGCGGTCGCCGCTTTCTTTGGCTTTCTCGTGCAGAAGATGGGTGACGCCATGCGTTTCAGCCTCGCTCTCCACGCCGCAGCATTTGCCGCCGGCGTCGCGATGATTGCAACCCCCGCGCGTGCCGACAATCTGCAGGGCATCACCGACACGACGATCAAGATCGGCAATCTCGGGCCCTTCACCGGCCAGGCCTCGGTCTTCGACCCGCTGAATTACGGGCCCGAGGCCTATCTCCGCTACATCAACGCTCAGGGCGGCATCTACGGGCGGAAATTCGAGACCGTCTTCGCGGACAGCGCCTGCAACGAGGCGAAGGGCATCGCCGCGGCGAAGAAGCTCATCTACGAGGACAAGGTCTTCATGATCATGAGCAATCCCTGCAGCGGCGTCGCCATGGCGGTGAA
Source organism: Alphaproteobacteria bacterium (assembly GCA_021325525.1). Lineage (GTDB taxonomy): Bacteria > Pseudomonadota > Alphaproteobacteria > ATCC43930 > CGMCC-115725 > URHD0088. The sequence continues at coordinate 45,675 of JAJPHB010000088.1, read as the reverse complement.
GCCGATGATCGACAAGGAGGGGCTGCCCTGGATCGGCATCGCCGCCAATCCGAAGCTGACGCGCCCGACCGTGCCCTCGATGTTCCATGTGACCTATACCGGCGTCGAATCGGGCTCCAACATGGCGCGCTTCGCCCTCAGCAAGCCCGGCGTCAAGAAGATCGCGCTGGCGCTCCACAGCAATGACTGGGCGCATGGCTATTGCGACCCGGCGACCGATTACGTCAAGGCGAATGGCGGTGAGATCGTCGCCAGCACGGCGCTGGAACGCGGCGCGACCGACGCCACGGCGCAGGCGCTGCAGATCAAGGCCTCGGGCGCCCAGGCAGTGCTCGGCTGCCTTTATCAGCCGGAACTCGTCGTCCTCATCCGCGACTTGAAGAAATACGGCGTCGACATTCCCATCATCGGCGCGCTCGGCGCCGATTTCGAGCAGACGGTGGAGCAGGTCCATGATCCGAGCGCCGTCCAAGGCAAGTTCTTCCAGCCCTACCAGTTCAAGGCGAAGCTCGGCGAGGGGCCGCTGAAGGAGTTCCACGACATCTTCGTCAAGTACCTGAAGAAGGACGAGCTGCCGAAGGTGGGCGAACCGACCAATTTCTACTATTTCGGCGTGCCGGCGGCGATCGTCACGGTCGAGGCCTTCCGCCGCGCCGGCCCCCATCCCTCGCGCGAAAAATGGATCGCCGCCATGGAGACGCTGAAGGATTTCGATACCGGCGTCCTCGCCGACAAGGTGACGATCACGCATGAATCGCATGACGGCGTGAAGCTCATGCATGCGGTCGGCCTCAACGACAAGGGCGTCGAGACGCTCTACAAATCCTGGGGCGTGCCGCTCGAAAGCGAAGGGCAGTAGGAGGATGGCCGCTCTCGCCGGCAAGGTCGTTTGGGTGACCGGGGCCGGAACCGGGATCGGCAAGGCCGGCGCCCTCATGTTCGCGCGCGAGGGCGCCGCCGTCGCCCTCATCGGGCGGCGCCGCGAGAAGCTCGACGAGGTGGCGGCAGCGATCGCTGATGCCGGCGGGACGGCCGCGGTCGAGCCGCTCGACGTCGCCGATCGGACCAAGGTGAACGACGCCGCGGCGCGCCTCCTCGCCCGCTTCGGGCGCGTCGATATCCTCGTCAACAATGCCGGGCTCAACATCGTCAACCGCCGCCTCGATGAGGTCACGCCGGCCGATTGGGACCACGTCCTCGCCGTCAACCTCACCGGCGCCTTCAACATGATGATGGCGGCGCTCCCCAAGATGCGCGAGCAGCGAGACGGGCTCGTCATCAATGTCGCCTCGACGGCGGGGCGCCGGGTCAGCGGCGTCGCCGGCATCGCCTATTCGGCATCGAAATTCGGCATGGTCGGCATGAGCCTCTCGTTGACGCAGGAGGCGTGGAAGTTCGGCATCCGCGCCTGCTGCCTCTGCCCCGACGACGTCAACACGCCGATCATGGCGCGGCGCAAGGTGAAGTATCCGCCCGAGGTGCTGGCGCAGTTCATCCAGCCCGAGGACATGGCCGAGACGATGCGCTTCGTCGCGCTGATGCCGAAGAACACGTCGATTCCCGAGATGGTCATCTGCCCGACCAACATCCGACCCTACACGCCGGGCGAGACCGGGCTTCCGGGATGAGCGGCCGCGGCCGCGGCGCGGCTACCGCGGCGGGCGCAGCGTCACGTCGAACATCACGGTCGGCAGCATCTCGCGGATGGCGTTGCGGATGCTGGCCTCGTCGCGGCCGCTCGCTATCGCGATCGTGCGGCGCGGCGCGCGCTGCACGATGCGGGCGCTGACGCGCCCGTCCGAGGCGGCGCCGACCGAAACGTAAAGCGCCGCCGGATCGAGCCGCCGCAGCTCTTTGCGGAGCTGCGCCACGCCGCTATCCGTGTCGAGGTCGTGAACGGGCGCCTCCTCGTCATCGGCCGCGGCGTCATCGGGCAGCTCGGTCTCTACCGCCTCGACCGGCCGGTGGCGGGCGAGCGAATGAAACGTCACCTCGCGGCCGTCGAGATCGATGCGCGAGACGAGCTCCCAGCTCTCGCCGCGCGAGGCGAGCTCGGCGATCAAGGCGAAGAGGTCGTCGCAATCGGGCTCGTGGCTGCAGGTGGTGAAGGCGAGGCGCCCCTCATACTCGACGACGCGATCGTCGTTCTCAGCGAAGCCGAGCTCGTCGAGGGCGTTGTTGAGCGCGCGCTCGGAGGCGACGAGAAACGTCATGACGTGACGCTTCGTTTCCTTCGATGTCGCCTGCGTGTCGCTCATCCAATCCTCCAGCCGCCCGCCGCCGGCGCGGCCGGCACGTCCTGCTTTACATTGCGCCGGGTCCTGTTTACCACATCGCTTTCGGCGGGTCTCTCCGCCGCGTTGTCGGCGACGGCCTCTGCACGCAGAGCGCGCGCCGGCATCTGGCATGGTCGCGAACATTCAAGGAGCAGGGATGGCCAATCCTCTCGCTCGCCGGCGCCGCCTCGCGCCTCTTCTCCTCGCCTTGCTGCTGCCGCTCCTGGCCCTCGCGAGCCCGGCGAATGCCGCGGCGAAAGCCGCGAGCGCGCCGCATCCCGCGGCCGAGACCAAGCCCGAAGACGGCCCCGTCCCGGACGACATCAAGGCCGGCCTGACGGCGATCAAGGCGCGGCTCGATGCCGGCGACCTGACGCCGGCGCTGCTCAGCGCCGAGATGCGTCAGGCGACCGCGCTCCGCCAGCAGGCGATGCAGTGCCAGCAGATCGGTGACGATCAGCTCGCGCGCGTCCAGCAGGCTCTCGCGGCCGTCGGACAGAAGCAGACCGGCGAAGCCGCCGATCTCACCGAAACGCGCAAGAAGATCGAGGCCTACAAGGCCAAGGCCGAGGACCGCCGCGCTCAGTGCCGGCTCCATATCGTCTTCGCCGATTCGCTGATCGCGCGCATCGACGCGGCGCAGAAGACGCTCCTGACCCAGCGCCTGACCGAGCGCGGCCAGGGCATCCTCGAACTCGCCTTGTGGAATCTGCGCAATCCGCAGGCCTGGGCCGATGCGGGGCTTGCCGTCATCGCCAGCCGCTTCGGCTTCCGCCACGCCGATCCCGTCGCCATCATCCTCGTCGTCCTGCTCGCCGGCGCCGGCATCGCCGGCGGGCGCTGGGCCCGCCACCGCCTCTTGCGGCGCTTCATGCGGGCGCCGGAGCCGCTCTTCTCGGCCCGGCTCGTCCACGGGCTCCTCGCCGCCATCGCGCGCGATGCCGTCCTCTGGGCCGCCGCCGGCGGCGCCGCGCTCGCCCTCCTCCTCACCGAGACCGTCGCCGGCGCGCCGAGCTTCAAGGCGATCTTCTGCCTCGCGCTGCTCGGGTTCCTGACAGCGCGCATTGTCATTCGCGGCCTCCTCGACCCTCATTCGCCGGTGCGCGAGGTGATCGGCGTCAACGAGGCCGTGGCCGGCCGCCTTGGACGCAGCCTCAGCGTCCTCGCCGGCATCATCGCGCTCGGCACCGCGCTCTTCTTCGCACCGGTCCAGGAGAATCTCCCGCTCGAAGCGCACCTCTTCGCCCGCGCCGTCTTCGTCGCCATCCTTGTCCTCGATCTCGCCTGGCTCACCTCGCTGATTGGCCTCATGCCGCGGCTCCGCCAGACGGGGCGGGCGCTGCGCTTCACGCTCCTTGCGGCGCTCGCCGTCATCCTCGTCGCCGAGCTGTCGGGCTACCGGAATCTCTCCTCCTATCTGCTCGAAGGCCTCACCGGGACCTCGGTGATCGGCGCCGCCTTCTGGCTGATCGGCGCCTTCGTCGCCGAGGTCTGCACCGGGCTCGACGGCGGCGATGCGGCGTGGTCGGCGCGGCTGCGCCGGCGCATGGGCCTCGCGCCCGAGGAGGGCTTCCCGGGCCTCGTCTGGATGCGGCTCCTCCTCACCGTCTCGATCTGGATCGGTGCGGCGCTCCTCATGCTGCGCGCCTGGGGGCTCTCCGATGCCGGCTCGGCGCTCGTTCTCGGCTACCTCGTCGATGGCATCGCCATCGGCGACGTGAAATTCGTGCCGACGCAGCTCCTCACCGGCGCCGTCGTCTTCTTCGTCCTCCTCGCCCTCGCGCGCTGGCTGCGTAACTGGGTCGAGACGAAATGGCTCGAGCGCAGCCGCATGGACCGCGGCGCCAAGGACGCGCTGGTGACGATCACCGGCTATTGCGGCTTCGTCGTCGCGGTTCTCTTCGGCCTGTCATCGGCGGGGGTCGCGCTCTCGAACCTCGCCCTCATCGCCAGCGCGCTCTCGGTCGGCATCGGCTTCGGCCTGCAGAACATCGTCAGCAACTTCGTCGCCGGCCTCATTCTCCTCTTCGAGCGGCCGATCAAGACCGGAGACTGGGTCGTCGTCGGCGGCACCGAGGGGATCGTCAAGCGCATCCGCGTGCGCGCCACCGAGATCCGCACCTTCGAGCGCTCCGATGTGGCGGTGCCGAATTCGGAGCTCATCACCGCCCATGTGAAGAACTGGACCTTGCGCGACCGGGTGGGGCGCGCCGTCATTCCGATCGGCGTCGCCTATGGCAGCGACACCGAGCTCGTCCGCGAGCTGCTGCTTGAAGTCGCGCGCGGCCATGCCGGCATCGTGCAGGAGACAAAAACCGACCCCGTCAAGGTGCTCTTCCGCGGCTTCGGCGCCTGCTCGCTCGATTTCGAGCTGAGCTTCACCGTGCGAAACGTCGATGAGCGGGCCGATGTCATCAGCGACGTCAATTTCGCCATCGACAAGGCCTTCCGCGCCCACCGTGTCGAAATCCCCTACCCGCAGCACGAGGTGCGCATCCGCGGCTGGGACGCCGATGTGACGGTGCCGCTCGGGGCCCTTCGTACCGAGGCCGAGGACGGAGCCGCCGCCGGCGCGGCGCGGCGGAGCCTTGGCGCGAGCTAGAAGGCGAGCCGCCTCACTTCCATTTCGCCAGATAGAAATGGGCGAGCTCGTCCGGCGTCACCGGATAGTCGAGGGCGCTGTTGAAGGCGTAGGTGCGGCCGTAGAGGAAGAGCGGAACAAAATAGGCCTCGTCGGCGATCTTCTTCAGCGCCTTGGCGTAGAGCGCCTTGCGCGCCGCCGGATCGGTCGCGGCGTCCGCCGTCTTCAGCCACTGCTCGAGCTCGGGGTCACGCGCATAATCGTCATTCGAGCCTTCGAAATAATTGCCGACCGAGGCCGAGGCGTCGAGGATGCCCTGCGAGCCCCAGGTGAGATGCGCCATCTCCGCCTTGCCCTGCTGCTGGACGATGGGGCGCAGCGCCGTCCATTGCAGGAAGCGCAGCTCGGCCGTGATGCCGATCTTGCGCAGATAGCCGATGACCGCCTCGCTATAGGGCCGGTCGCGATAGGCGTAGAGCGGGACCGAGAAGCCATTGGGATAGCCCGCCTCGGCGAGGAGCTGCTTCGCCTTGGCGGGATCGTAGGGATATGTGGCGACATCGGTGGTGCAGCCGAACTGCGTCGGCGCGCAGATCGAGTTCAGCACCGCCGAACCTTCGCCGACGAGGTCGCGCGCGATCGCCGCCCGGTCGATCGCGTGATAGATGGCGCGGCGCACGCGGACATCCTGCATCGGGTTCTTGCCGGAACGTCCGGCCGCATCCAGGGACAGGAAGGACATACGCGTCGTCGGCGCCGCCTTCACCGTGATGTTCGGCATCTCGCCCAGCTTCTTGGCGTTGTCGGGCGAGACGTCCCACAGCCAGTCGACGCCGCCCGTCAGCAATTCGGCGATCTGCGTCGCGCTGTCCGGGATGGTGCGGTAGACGATCTTGCCGATCTGCGGCTGTCCCTTGGGGCTGCCGGCAAAATAGGCCGTGTTCTTCACCATTTCGACGGTCTGGCCGGGGACGACCTTGGTGATCTTGTAAGGGCCGGTGCAGACCGGCGCGACGGCGCCCCAGTCGCGCCGCGGCTTGCCGTCCTTGCCGGGGACGGCGGGGGCGCCGTCATAATGGCCGGCGGGATAGATGGGGGTGATGCCGGAGAAATACTCGATCGCGGCCGGCGCCGGATGGCGGGCATGGATGCGCACCTTGTCGGGCGCCACTACCTCGACGGTCTTGATCCAGCTCGCGAGAAGCTGGGTCACGACGGCGTTCTCGGGCGCCGCCGCGTGGTTCAGCGTATAGGCCACGTCCTCGGCGCCGAAGGGCTTGCCGTTCCAGAACGTGACCCCCTTGCGCAAGGTCACATCGAGAGTGAGGTCGTCGGCCCAGCTCCAGCTCAACGCGAGGAGCGGCTTGTAGGCGCCGCTCAGCGGGTCGTGGTGGATGAGGGTGTCGCAGGCGAGATGCGCCATGATGACGACCTCGCGCAGGTTCTGATACCAGAGGTCGGCGGTGTCGACTTCGTTGCCGGTCGTCCAGACCAGCGTGTCGTCGGCCTTCCCGGCCAGGACCGGTCCTGGCGCCACGAGCAGCGAGGCGGCAAAGCCAAAGGCAAAGGCGGCTCCGACAAGACGCTTCGGCATCACTTCCCCTCCTCGACCGATGGCCGGACGGTCCAGCCGCGCGCGAGGATAGCGCAAGGCTTCGCCGCTTGTCTGGCGCGGCGGTTGGGGCCGCCTTCCTGCCAAACCATGCGCCGCGACCTTCGGCCCCGCCCTATCATCGCCGGCCGTTATCTCGCGAGGAGCCGCCCCGGATCATGACCGAGAACGAAACCGAGTTTGCGGTGGGCGAGTCCATCGCCCGGCCTGCCTCCCCCGAATTGGCCGCACGGCGCGCCTGGCGCGCGCGGCGGATGGCGCTCGAACGGCACTCGCAGGCGAGCACGCCCGACGGCCCGCGCCGCGACATCGGCCGTCGCATTTTCTCGCGTGTCCTGCGGCGAACAGGCCGCGCCATGAAAGGGGTCGGGCTGCATCGGCCCTTCGCGCGCGCGGCGCGGCGGCTGCGCCTCGCCGAGATCACCTTGAGCTTCGCACGCCTGCCGCCTGCCTTCGACGGTTACCGGATCCTGCATCTCAGCGACCCGCATTTCGACGGCAATGCCGGGCTGGGGGAGGCGGCTGCGGCGCTCGTCCGCGGGCTTGCGGTCGATCTCTGCGCCATCACCGGCGATTTCCGCTTCGCCCATCGCGGCCCCTTCACCGAGCGCGGCGTCCTCGAGGACGTAGCGTTGTTGCGCGACGCCATCTCGGCCCGTGACGGCGTCGTCGCGACACTCGGGAACCATGATCCGCACGAACTCCTGGAGCCGCTCGAAGAGCTGGGCGTCCGCGTGCTGGTGAACGAGGGAATGGCGCTCCGGCGCGCCGGCGGCCGGCTGTGGATCACCGGCACGGACGACGTCTATCGCTTCTATACCGAGGCGGCGCGGGCGGCGCTCGCCGCCTTTCCCGCGGGCGAGGGCGATTTCGGCATCGCCCTCGTTCATTCGCCTGACCTCGCCGTTGCCGCGGCGGCGGCCAAATACGATCTCTATCTTACGGGACATACCCATGCCGGACAGATCTGCTTTCCCTGGGGCGCGCCCGTCGTCACGCATTTGCGCTGCGAGAAGAGCCTTGCCCGGGGCCTCTGGCGGGTCGGCGGACTGATCGGCCATACCAGCCCCGGTCTCGGCACCTCGGCGCTCCCGATCCGCCTCTTCTGCCCCGGCGAGGCGACCGTCCTGACCTTGCGGCGGGACGCGACGGGCGCGGCACAATAAAGCCCGCGCGCAAAGAAAAAGGCCGGAACCCGAGGGTTCCGGCCAGTCTGAACAGGGAGGCTTCACGTCTGGGAGACGTAAGGGTCCGAAGACCCTCTTCCCGGGCATTCACCCGGAAACCCGCTGCCCGCAGGAGAGCCGACGGCCCGCGGGCGAAATCCGTGCTGCGATGCAATATCGCCGGCCGAAAACATGGAGTTTTATTGGAAATTTATCCATTCTTAATTTCACGGGTCTCCTCTGCAAAAAGTGCAATACTATAGCGTGGGTCGGAGCCGAACCGGCGGCGACCCGCGGGCGAGGCCTAGAAGGAGGGGGAGCGGCCATGGCGCGGATGTTTCCCAGCAGCTGCCCGGCGCGGAAGGGTGATGCGCCTGTGGCTGCGGCGGAGCGCCGGCTCTTCGAGCGGCTGGCGCACGAGCTCGACGGCGCCTGGATGGTCATCCACGATTGCGAGATCCGCGCCCATGGCGAAGTGGGGACGGTCGAATTCCTCCTCATTCATCGCGATTTCGGCGTGGCGCTGCTCGGCATTGCCGAACCGGATGAAGAGGCCGATGCCGGCCTCGCGGCGGCGGCCATGCGGACGATGCTCGACGATCTCGGCTTCTCCCGCCGCTTCCCCGGCCGCCTCGCGGTCGTTGCCACCACCTTGCGGCCGCAGGACAAGGAGAATTTGCGCACCGTCATCGAGCGCGCCTTCGCTGCGTCGCCCGCCGGCGGCATCGCCGACCCCACCTGGGCCGATTGGCTCTTTCAGCGCCTGGCGCCGAGTGCTGCGGCGCCGGCTGCCGCGGAGCCTCAGGCAGTGCCGAAGCCGGAGGCGCCGCGGCTGCGGGCGCCCAGCCGTGACGACGCCTGGCGCGTCGTCGAAGCGGCGCGTGCGAAGGCAACGGAAGAGGCGATCCCCAAGGTCGGCGCGACGGCCGAGCCGATCCTCGCCTCCGAGGCGGCGGCGGCGCGACCGACGAGCTGGGTCGGGATGGGGCTCGCGATCATCGTCGTCTCCATCGTCCTCCTCGGCATGGCGCTGCTCTCGCACGGCAATGGCTGAGGGCGCGCGAGCGAGGCGCGCGATCAGCTGAGCCGTGCCTCGCTGACCTTGCGGATGAGGAAGTCGCGGAAGACGTTGATGCGCTTCGATGAGCGCAGCTCTTCGGGGTAGACGAAATAGGCTTCGACGAGCGGACCCGTCAGCTCCGGCAAGACGCGGACGAGCTCGGGCGCGTCGGCGGTCACGTAATCGGGCAGCGAGGCGACGCCGAGGCCGCTCTGGACCGCGCGCAAGATGCCGTAGGTGTTGTTGACTTCGAGGATCGGCCGGCGGTCGTGGCCCGGCCGCGCCCCGGCATCGAGCAGCCAATTGATCTGCGTCACCGGCGCCCGCGATTCGCTGCCCCAGACGATGAGGCGGTGCTGGTCGAGATCCTCCGGTCGGCGCGGCGTGCCATGCTTCCTCAGATATTCGGGGCTGGCATAGAGATGGACCCGCACGGTCATCAAATGGCGCTGCACGAGGTCGGGCTGGCGCGGCGGCGACATGCGGATGGCGACGTCGGCTTCGCGCATCGAAAGATCGAGCTCGCTGTCGTCGACGACCATGCTGAGCTGGATCTCGGGGTAGAGTTCGAGGAACTCGCGGATGCGCGGCGTGAGCCAGACCGAGCCGAAACCGATGCTGGTCGTCACTTTGAGCGGCCCTTTCGGGCGATCCTTCGACTCGGTGAGCAGGCCCTCGGTCATGGCGAGCTTGGCGAAAACCTCGCGTGCCGTCGAATAGAGCAGCTCCCCTTGCTCGGTCAGGATGAGGCCCCGCGCATGGCGGTGGAAGAGCGGCACGCTGAGGCTTTCCTCGAGGGCGCTGATCTGGCGGCTCACCGCCGATTGGCTGAGGTTCAGCGCTTCGCCCGCATGGGTGAAGCTCCCGGCCTCGGCGACCGCGTGAAACACCCGCAACTTGTCCCAGTCCATCCCCATCCCCCAATTGCGGCTCGGCATGCCGGCCGGGGCGTTGCGGGCGACCTGCGCCCGCGCTCCCTGTCGCCGGTCGCTATTCGGCCGCTCTCAACGCCCCTTCGGCCTCCTGCGCCGCCAGGAATTTTTCCGCTTCGAGCGCCGCCATGCAGCCCATGCCGGCGGCGGTCACGGCCTGTCGGAAGATCTTGTCCTTGACGTCGCCCGCGGCGAAGACGCCGGCGATGTCCGTCGCCGTCGAATCGGGCCGCGTCAGGATGTAGCCGTCGGCGTCGAGCGCGAGCTGCCCCTGGAAGAGCTGCGTCACCGGATCGTGGCCGATCGCGATGAAGACGCCCTCGCAGGCAATGCGCCGTCGCTCGCCGGTGCGCCGGTCGAGAATGGCGACCCCGGTGACGCGCGGCGGATCCGGCTCGCCCAGAACCTCCTCGACGACGCTGTCCCACACCACCTGGATCTTCGGGTTGCGGAAGAGCCTGTCCTGCAGGATCTTCTCGGCGCGGAGCGCGTTGCGGCGGTGGACGAGCGTCACGCGCGCGGCATGATTGGTCAGGTAAAGAGCCTCCTCGACCGCGGTATTGCCGCCGCCGACGACGACGACCTCCTTGCCGCGGAAGAAGAACCCGTCGCAGGTCGCGCAAGCCGAGACGCCGAAGCCGCGGAACGCCTCCTCGCTCGGGAGGCCGAGCCAGCGCGCCTGCGCTCCGGTCGAGATGATGAGGCTGTCGGCGACGTAGATATCGCCCAAATCGCCGGTGCAGGTGAAGGGCCGCTGCCGCAGATCGACCTCGACGATGGTGTCGGAGACGAGGCGTGTCCCCACATGCTCGGCCTGTTTCGCCATCTGCTCCATGAGCCACGGCCCCTGGATGACATCGGCGAAACCCGGATAATTCTCGACATCCGTGGTGATGGTGAGCTGCCCCCCGGGCTGCAATCCCTGTACGAGGATCGGCTGCAAATTGGCCCGGGCGGCGTAGATCGCGGCCGTATAGCCGGCCGGACCCGCGCCGATAATCAGGACCTTGCTGTGATGGCGCTGCGGCATATCTGCGGTTCCGAATGTCCCGTCGATTAAATTGTGGTTGCGCGCGCTGCGGCGCAACACTCCTCTTGCTGGCGTCAGAAACCGAACATGTGATCGAGGCTGAAGCTGGTCGAAGGGCCGAGCAGTCCGTGATAGCCGAAGAGCCGGCAGGTGGTGTCGCGAACGATGATATAGGCGTCGGCCCCCGCATCGCCGCGCTCTGCGGCATCGAACATCTCGGAGTAGCGCCAAAAGAGCGAGCCCGAGCATGGGATGGCGACGCGGCGGCGGGCGACCTCGCGGCCGGCGCGGTCGTGCAGAACGAGGTCCGTCGCGCTCGCGGCGTGCCAGGGCGTCGAAGCCGGGTAGATGAGATGGCAGAACGTGTCGAAGGGCGAGGCGCCGAGGCGGAGGAAGAGCCGCGTCGACAGGCCCGGCGGCCGCCCGGCATAGGATTGCGGCTCGCTCTTGTAGGTCAGCGCCGTGTTGAAAATATGGGCGCCGAAGCTCGTCTCGGCGGCGTGGCCGCCGTGCCGCGCTTCGTAGCGGAAGAGGGCATGGAGCCAGCCATCCGCCTCGTTCCCCGCGGCGAAGTCGTAGACGAGCTCGATATGGCCCCAGCCGCCGGCGAGCTCCTTCGACCCCAGCATCTCGTCGGCCGAAAGCGCGAGCGAGCGGAAGCGCTCCAGCGCGCCGAAGTCATGCCGCGCCACCTCGTCGCCCGCGGCGTCGTAAAGAAGGGCGGCGATCGGCAAGCGGCGCTGCGTCGTCGCCATCGGCGTCGGCAGCAGGATCGAGCGCCACGCCTCCGGCGGCAGAACCGGCGCCGGCAGGAGGAAGCCCTTCCCCATGAGGCTGCCGAGCTCGGCAATGCGCGGATCGGGAGCGAGGTCGGTGCGCTCGACATTGACATGGGCGATGCGGCGTCTCGCCGCCCGCGTCACCTCGTAACGCGGCCGCACCATGTATTTGCCGGCGCGCAGCTCGATCTGCTGCGGCCAGCGCGCCCGCGGCAGGAGCTCGGCGATGTCGAGCGGATAGCTGGCGAAAGGCGCGATCGGCCGCTCGAGGCGGAGGAGGGTGCCGTCGCCCATGAGGTTGAGGCCGATGGCGCCTGCCGGAATGGCGCAAGGGTGACTGTTCTGCACCCAGAGCGTCACCCGCTCGCCCTCGTCCGGCGCCGGTAGGCCGGCGTAGAAGTCGGCCGGCCAGGAATTGGCGTCATGGGTGCAGGAGAGCGTCGCCGCGCCGGCGGCATCGTCATCCGCGAAGGTGTCGAGCGCGTATTTGACGATGTCGTGCCCGGCGGCGCCGACGACATGGAGAAAGAGCTGGCCCGTGAAGGCGGGCAAGCCGAAGCGGGCGCGGATGGCGCGGCTGTCGAGCACGATGGCGCCGAGGCCGGGCGGCGCCGCCTCGCGCCATTCGGCGAGGACCCGCCCCTCGGCATCGAAGAGGATGAGGGCGAGCGCGACCTCGCGCGCGCCGTAGCCGCTCCAGTAATTCGCCGTGACGAGCCGGGTATGCAGCCCACCCGCATCGCGAAAGAAAGCGAAGTTCGTCGCGAAATTGAGCGGGTCGAGATAGGTACGTCGATTGGTCAGCAGCTCGTCCGGCAGGCGCAGCGAATCGAAGCTGGCGATCTCGGCTCGGGCGGGGATCAAATGCCGGATCTGCGCGGCAAGGCGGTCCGCATCGAAGGCCGCGACGAGGACGCAATCCGCCTCGGCCGCCGCGAGCTCGGTGACCGGCTGCGCCGCGTATCCGAGAACTGGGCGGCCGACCGCCGTCACATCTTGGACAAAGACGCCGGCGAGCGGCAGGCGGCGCAAATCATGGAGGGCATCGAAGCCCGCGGCAAAGCCGAGCGGATCATAGATTGCGACGCGCCGTACGCCGGAAAGGCGATCGATGAGCTGCGCCGCCAGCCGCGCCGCCACCGGGTGGCTCACCGCCTTATAGAAGCTGTTTCCGCCGCTTCTATTGCTGAAGGTTTCGATATCGAGCTGCATGGCCCTGCAGTGTGGCGCGAAAGTTCTGGAGACGAGATTTCGGGGCGGCCTCAGACCTTGGTGCGCGCCCTCTTGTTCGGGCCGGCACGGTCGCCCGGGCCGCAAATACCACATTTTGCGTGCGGGTGCGAGCACGCACGGCCGAGCCGGCCGCCGCAGACTATATCTGGTGGTCGGATGCCTCCGCGACCGGATCGGCCAATGCGCAGCGCGCCGGCGGGTTCAATGGACGCTCGCCGCTTCGAGCTCGTTCTGGCGGACCGTAGCGAGGGCGAGCTCGCGGCTCGGGGCCAGCGCGAGCTGGGTGCCGTCCGCGGCGTGGATCGCGTAGGCCTTGGTGCCGTTCACGGTCACGCTCTTCACATAAGCGACGCCCTGAACGCCGAGGAGCGCGAATTCCTGGGGAGAAATGTGCCGAAGATCCTGCATCGTGTTCATGATCGGGTCCTTCCACAACGGCCGCGCGGACACCTCTTGGGGCTGTCGCCGCTGCCTTGATTCATACGCCTTCTGATTGGTGAACGTTCCTCACCCGCTCGCCTTTTCGGCCTTTTCGGCGGCGACATCGAGCTTGCGCTGTCCGCCGGAAGCGGGGCGCCGGATCTCGATGGTGCGGACCCGGCTCTCGGGCAAAGGCCGCGTCAAATCGATGTTGAGCAGCCCGTTGTCGAGCCAGGCGCCCGACACTTCGATACCCTCGGCGAGTACGAAGGAGCGCTGGAACTGGCGCGCGGCGATGCCGCGATGAAGGTAAATTCGCTCCTTGTCGTCGGTCTGGCGGCCGCGCACGACAAGCTGGTTGTCCTCGATGCGAATGCTGAGGTCGTCCATGGTGAAGCCGGCGACGGCGAGGGTGATGCGCAGCGTATTCTCGCCGGTCTGCTCGACGTTGTAAGGCGGATAACCATCGCTCGCCGCCTTGCTGACGCGGTCGAGCGCCCGCTCGAAATGGTCGAAGCCGAGCAACAGCGGCGAGTTGAACAAGGATAGTCTCGACATATGACGCCTCCTCCTCCCAAGCGAGCGAGCAGACTGATCTGGGTCCCGAAGGCACCCGGAAAACGCGCGATCCTCACAGCATCGCGATGCTCATTTGGGGTCGCCGCGGCGCTGGATCAAGGTTAACGAGGGCAAGGTCAACGGTGGCAAGGGTGACGAGGGGACAGGACCGGGAGGAGGGCGCGCTCGGGCAGGTCGATGCCATCGTCGTCCTCGGCTGCGCCTTGCGCGACGGCGCCGCGAGTCCGGCCCTCATCCGCCGCGTGCAGTGCGGGGCGGCGCTCCTCCGCCGCGGCCTCGCCCCGCTTCTCGTCCTCTCAGGCGGCGGCACGGGCCGCAGCGAGGCCGAGGCGATGCGCGACATCGCGCTTGCCGAGGGGGCCCCGGCGGCCGCGCTGCTTCTCGAAAGCGCCTCCCGGAACACCTTCGAGAACGCGCGCGAGACGGCGCTGCTGCTGCGCCGCCGCGGTCTCCGCCGCATCCTCCTCGTCAGCGACCGCTATCACCTGCCGCGCGCCGGCCTTCTCTTTCGCGCCGCAGGGCTCGATGTCGCCGGCCGCATCCATCCGTCCGGCGGGATGAAGCGCGAATGGCTGCTCTATCTGCGCGAGGCGGCGGCGCTGCCGCTCAGCCTGTGGCGGCTCTGGCGGGCGCGGGCCGTCGCCTCGCCTCAATGAGCCGGAGCGAAGAGCCGCTTCAGCCGCGCCGAGAAGCGGTGGCGCGCCTGCTCGTGGCGGACGACGCCGGCATCGCGCACCCAGTTGAGCTGGATGACGCGCCGCTCGCCCTCGACCGGCTCATGACCATGCCAGGAATTCGGCGTCACCTCGAAGGCGACGAGGGTGCCTTGCACCGGCGGCACCTCGGCGACGCAATCGGCAAGGCTGTCGGGCGAACGCAGGAGCCGCAGCCTGCCACCCGGCGCCTCCCACGCGGCATTCATATAGAGGAGCACCGTGAGGAGCTTGCTCTTGCTGTCGGCATGGATGCGCCCGTCCTTGGCCTGCGCCCGCCCGCGCACAGTCACCATGGTCGGTCGGCCCGTAAGGTCGATGGCGAATTTCGCCGCGAAGGCGTCGCGCAGCGCTGCGCCTTGGAGCGCCTCGAGAAATTCGCCGAAGGCGGCGCCGAAAGCGAGCTCGCTGACCGGGAAGCTGCCCGGCATGGTGATGCGCGGAAAATCAGCGGCGATCTCGGCCTGCGCCTCGCGGCGGAGGAAGCCCGGCACGATGAGATGCGGGAAGGGCTCGCGCGCGAGCGGCGTCGCCGCGAAGGCGTCGAGATCGAAAAAGCGCGCGACGGCGGCCGGCATCAGGCCCGAACTCCTGTTGCGAGATCGCCTGTGTAAGGGCCGCGCCGCTGCCCGTCAACGCGCCTCATGGCTTCAGCGACATGCCTTGAAGGCGGATGAGGCCGTCCGGATAGGGGGTGAAGCCGTCGAGCTTCGCCGTCACGCCCCATAGCCACTTGACGTGGTAGAGAAAAATGTGCGGCCGTGCGGTGAGGTATATGGCGGCCGCCGCGTCGTAGAGCTTCTGCCGTTCCGCGGTTGCCGTCGTCTGCCGCGCCTTGGCGAGCAGCGCATCGAGCTTCGGGTCGCAGTACTTGCCCCAGTTGAGGAAGCCGTCGCAGGCGAGCCAGATGCTGATATTGCCGTCGGGATCGGGGCGGCCGCTCCAGATCACGATCGTCGCCTGGAAATCGCCGCGCTGGCCGGCGGCCACCAGAGTGTTGGCCTCGTTCGCCTGGATCTTGACGTCGAACCCGGCTTCGTTCGCCATGCCCTGGATGACTTGTGCCACCTGCTGGTCGATGGTGTTGTTGACGGTGAGGAGCGTGAAGGCGGGGTGCGGCGTGCCCGCTTCGGCCAGAAGACGCTTCGCCTTCGCGAGATCGCGCGGCGGCACAGGGAAGTCCTTGTCGTAATAGGTGGTGCCGGGCGCGATCGGCTGGTTGCTCGGAATGTACTGGCCATTGAAGACGACCTGGTTCAGCACCTTGCGGTCGATCGCGGCTTCGAGCGCCTCGCGCACCTTCGCGTTCTCGCCGAGCGGGTTCTTCGATGCCGGTCCCGCATTCGTGTTGATGAAGAGGGTGTAATAGGCGAGCGAGGGGCTTTCGACCAGCTTGAGGCGGGGATCGGAGCGCACCGTGTCGAGATCGGTCGGCGCGATGCGCTCGGCGATGTCGATGCCGCCGGAGCGCAGATTGGCGAGGCGCACGCTGTCATCCGGCACGGCGAGGTAGCTCACGCGATCTATCTTGATCGCCGCCGCGTTCCAGTATTTGTCGAATTTCTCCAGGGTGATGTGGTCCTGCGGCACGCGCTCGACGAATTTGAACGGGCCGGCGCAGACGAGATTGTCCGAGAGCTTGCTGCCCTCGCCGGCGATCGCCTTCGGCGACACCATCATTCCGGCGCGGTCCGAGAGGATGCCGAGCAGCGGCGCGTAAGGTTCGGAGAGGACGAAACGGACCGTTTCGGGGTCGACCGCCTCGACCGCGCGCACCTCCTTCAGCTCGGTCTTGCGCTTCGATTCGGGCGCCGTCTTGTAGCGCTCGATATTGGCCTTGACGGCGGCGGCGTCGAAGGGCGTGCCGTCGTGGAAGACGACGCCCTTGCGGAGCTTCATGGTGAGGGCGAGGTTGTCGGCCGACCACGACCATTCCGTCGCGAGCTGGGGCACATAAGCGAGGTTGCGGTCGATGTCGACGAGCTTGTCGCAGAGCCCGGTGAAGACGACGCGGCCGACATAGCTGACGCCCTGTGCCGGGTCGAGGGCGTCGGGATCGGCCTGGAGGGCGATCCGCAGATTGCTCGCCGCGGCGAGCGGCGCGGCGAGGGCGAGGGCGGCTGCCAGCGCCGCCGGTGCGAGCCAAATCTTCATGAGCGCATCCTCCGCTTGTTCTTGGGCACCACTCTGACTTGCGGCGGGGAACGGCGCAATGCCGCCGATCGGCGGTTGGCCTGGGACGAGGGCGGCCTTGATTCCCGTGGCGCCCGGCCGATAATCCCTCCCGACGGGAATTCGCGATTGCAACAATGGATGGGCCGATGATGCGCCGTCTCCTGATCGCCGCCGCGGCGCTCGCGCTGGCAGGCGCGCCGATGCTTTTGCGCGCCGCCGACACGCCGTCCTCGCACGACGTCTCGCAGCAGGCGCTCGACCTCTTCGGCAAGGCGATGGCGATCGTCAAGGCCGATTACGTCGAGCCCGTCACCGACGAGAAGCTGATCGAAGGCGCGCTCAGCGGCATGCTGAACGGCCTCGACCCGCATTCGAGCTATCTCGACAAGGCGGCGTATGACGAGATGAAGGTGCAGACCCGCGGCGAATACGGCGGCCTCGGCATGGAGGTGACGGAAGAGAACAACATGCTGAAGGTGATCTCGCCGATCGACGATACGCCGGCGGCCAAGGCCGGCATCAAGCCCGGCGACGTCATCACCAAGATCGACGGCGAGCCGACGACCGATTTCACCTTGTCCGATGCGGTGGCGAAGCTGCGCGGCACCGTCGGCACCAGCGTCGTCGTCACCATCCTGCGCCAGGGCCGCGAGCCTTTCGACGTCACTCTGGAGCGCGCCGACATCAAGATCAAATCGGTGAAGTCGAGGCTTGCGCGCGG
Organism: Alphaproteobacteria bacterium; assembly: GCA_021325525.1. Classification (GTDB taxonomy): domain Bacteria; phylum Pseudomonadota; class Alphaproteobacteria; order ATCC43930; family CGMCC-115725; genus URHD0088. The sequence continues at coordinate 28,398 of JAJPHB010000088.1, read as the reverse complement.
CAATGTCGGCTATATCCGCATCAGCAGCTTCGTCGAGGACACCGACCGCGACCTGCGCGCCGCCGTCGATCAGCTCCAGAAGGACTCCGGCAACAAGCTCATCGGCTACGTCCTCGATCTGCGCAACGATCCGGGCGGGCTCGTCGACCAGGCGGTCGCCGTCTGCGACGATCTCCTCGACAAGGGCGACATCGTTTCGATTCGCGGTCGCCAGCCCGACGAGGTGAAGCGCTATTCGGCCAAGCCCGGCGACATCACCAAGGGCCTCCCGATCGTCGTTCTCATCAATGGCGGCTCGGCCTCGGCTTCGGAAATCGTGGCGGGGGCCCTGCGCGATGACCACCGCGCCATCCTCCTCGGCACCAAATCCTTCGGCAAGGGCTCGGTGCAGACGATCATCCCGCTGCAAGGCCATGGCGCGCTGCGCCTGACGACGGCGCGCTACTACACGCCGTCGGGACGCTCGATCCAGGCCGAAGGGATCGTGCCCGACATCGAGGTGGAGCCGGCGCGCATCGAGAAGGTGGCGGAGGCCGGCACCGTCCACGAAGCCGATCTGCGCAACGCGCTCAAGAACCCCGACCAGACGGCTGCCGCCGGGGCCGCTCCCGGCGCCGCCGCCCCGCCCGTTCAGCCGGTGCCTCCGGCCAATGTGCCGCCCGGGACCAAGCCGTCGGCGACGCCGAAGCCCGAGCTCGAAGCCTCGACCATTGGCACGCCCGCCGACTATCAGCTCGCCCGTGCCGTCGACCTCCTCGAAGGCGTCTCGATCATGCATGCGAGCGCGGAGAACTGAGGGGCGCTTGCGCGCTGAGGCGCCGGCCGGCGGTTTGACGCGCTTTCGGCGCGTCACTACCATCGCACCGTGACCGCCTCCTTCCGCTTCGATCCGATCGCCTTGCCGCCGGACTGCGAGCGGCTGCGCGGCGAAGTCCGGGCCTTCCTCGAGGCGGAGGCCAGCGCAGGCGGCTGGCGGCCGCATGGCGGCGATTTCGGCTCGCGCCATTCGCCCGAATTCAGCCGCCGTCTCGGCGCGCGCGGCTGGATCGGCATGACCTGGCCGCGGCGCTACGGCGGCGGCGAGCGCAGCTTTCTCGAACGCTATGTCGTGACCGAGGAGCTGCTGGTCGCGGGCGCGCCCGTCGCGGCGCACTGGATCGCCGACCGGCAGAGCGGGCCGCTGCTGCTCCGCTTCGGCAGCGAGGAGCAGCGCCAGCGCCTGCTCCCCGGAATCTGCCGCGGCGAGATCTTCTTCTGCATCGGCATGAGCGAGCCCGATTCCGGCTCGGACCTCGCCTCGATCCGAACGCGCGCCGTGCCGGTCGCGGGCGGCTGGGAGGTGACCGGCGCCAAGCTGTGGACGAGCCATGCGAAGCGCGCGCATTACATGATCGCGCTGGTGCGGACCGCCCCCGCCGGCGAGGACCGCCATGCGGGGCTGAGCCAGCTCGTCATCGACCTCTCCGCGCCCGGCCTCTCGATTCGACCGATCCGCAACCTCGCCGGCGACACGGATTTCAACGAGGTCGTCTTCGACAAGGTCTTCGTGCCGTCGGCGATGCTGGTCGGCGAGGCGGGCGAGGGTTGGCGGCAGGTGACGAGCGAGCTCGCCTTCGAGCGGAGCGGCCCCGAGCGCTTCCTCAGCACGATCCGCCTGCTCATCGAGCTCGTCCGCCGGCTCGGCGCCGATCCGGAGCCGCGCGCCGCGGCCGCGCTCGGGCGCCTTGCGGCGCATCTCTGGACCTTGCGCCGCATGTCGCTCTCCGTCGCCGGCATGCTGCAGGCCGGGGCGACGCCCAATCTCGAAGCGGCGCTCGTCAAGGATCTCGGCAACGCCTTCGAGCGCGAGATTCCGGAGGTCGTACGCCTCGTCGCGCCCGGCCGGCGCCGCGCCGGCGCCAATGACGCGCTCGAGGAGCTACTCGCCGAGGCGGTGCTCAACGCGCCTTCCTTCACCTTGCGCGGCGGGACGCGCGAGATCCTGCGCGGCATCATCGCGCGCGGTCTTGGCCTCCGATGACCGACCGCCTCGTCGACGCCGCCGCCGACCGCCTCTTCGCGGGCCAAGTGACGCCGCCCCTCCACGCCGCGGCCGAAGCCGGGACCTTCCCCGAGGCGCTCTGGCGCGCCGTCGCCGAAGCCGGCTTCGCCGAGGCCCTGGCGGCGGGCGCCGGGCTCGCGGGGCTTCCCGAGGCCGTCGCCATTCTCCGCGCCGCCGGCCGCCGGGCCGCGCCGCTGCCGCTCGCGGAGGCGATGCTGGCGCGCTGGTCTCTGGGCGCGGCCGGCACGGACTTGCCGCCCCAAGCCGTGCTGACGCTCGCCCCGGTCGAAATCGACGAGCGCGTCGCGGCCGAGCGTCTCGCAAATGGCTGGCGCCTGCGCGGGGCGCTCTCCTTCGTGCCGTGGGCGCGCGCTGCGACGCATCTCGTTCTCGTCGCCGCCGGCGGCCTCTTCCTTCTGCCCGCCGCCGGCCTCGCGCCGCGCCATGACCGGAACCTTGCCGGCGAGCCGCGCGATCACCTCGCGCTCGATGCGGTGGCCGAGCGGCTATCCCTCGCGGCCGGCCGCGATCCCGCGCTCCTTTACCCGCTCGGCGCTCTCTGCCGCGCGGCGCAGATGGCGGGCGCGCTCGAAGGCGCGCTTGCCCTGGCGACGCAATATGCCAATGACCGCGTGCAGTTCGGACGCCCGATCGGCAAGCTTCAGGCCATTCAGCAGCAGCTGGCGCAAATGGCGGAAGCGGCGGCGGCGGCAGGCGTCGCCGTCGATGCGGCGGCGGCGCACATCGCGGCGGGGGGCGATGCCGCTTTTGCCGCCGCGATCGCCAAGATCCGCGCCGGCGAAGCCGCCGGCAAGGCCGCCGAGATCGCCCATCAGGTGCATGGCGCGATCGGCTTCACGCATGAGCACCCGCTCCATCGCTTGACCCGCCGGCTCTGGTCCTGGCGCGACGAGTTCGGCAACGAGGGCTTCTGGGCGCTGGCGCTCGGCCGCCGGATGGCCGCGCAGGGCGCCGAAGCTTTCTGGCCGGCGATGACGGCGTGAGCAGCGTCACGAACCAACCGAGCCGCGTCTCGGTGCGAGCGCTCGACGCGGCGATGATTCCCGCGCGCGACCTGAGGCCGTTCTTCCGGCCGCGTGCCGTCGCCGTCATCGGCGCCGCCGAGGATGCGGCGACGATCCGCGGCCGCATTCTCGCGCAGCTCCTCGGCTGCGGCTTTCCGGGCGAAGTCTATCCCGTCCATCCGCGGCATCGGGAGATTCAGGGCCGCCGGGCCTATCCCGCGATCGCCGCAGCGCCGCGGCCGGTCGACCTCGCTCTCATCGCCATTCCGGCGGAGAAAGTGCCGGGGGCGCTCGAAGAATGCGCCGCCGCCGGCGTCAAGAGCGCCCTCGTCTTCAGCTCGGGCTTTGCCGAGGAAGGAGGCGATGCCCACCGTGCTCTGCAAGAGCGCATCGCGGCGATTGCGCAGGCGAGCGGCATGATCGTCGCCGGGCCCAATTCGGTCGGCATGGTCGACATCATGGGGCCGCTCGTCGCCAGCTTCAGCCCGGCGGTCGATCTGGCGCTGCTGCCGGCGCTCCGTGCCGATCCGGCGGCGCGCCGCATCGGCATCGTCTCGCAAAGCGGCGGGCTCGGCTTCGCTCTCTTCAACCGCGGCCTCCGGCGCCGCCTCGCCTTCAGCACCATCGTCAATACCGGCAACGAGGCGGCGCTCGACGCCTGCGACGTGCTCGAATGGCTGCTGGAGGACGAGCGCACCGGCGTCGTCCTGATGTTCATCGAGGCGATCCGCCGCGGTCGCCGCTTTATGGCGCTTGCCGAGCGTGCGCTCGCCCTCGGCAAGCCCATCATCATCGCCAAGATCGGCCGCTCCGGCGCCGGGCGGCGCGCGGCCGCGTCGCATACCGCGAGCCTTACGGGCTCGGATGACGCCTATGCGGCCGTCTTCCGCCGCTTCGGCGTCATCCGCGCCGAGGATCAGGACGAGATGCTGGACATCGCCGCCGCCGCGGCGCTTGCGCCGCTGCCGGCCGGCCGCCGGCTCGGCATCGTCACCATCTCGGGCGGGGTCGGCGGCTGGCTCGCCGACACGGCCGCTGCGCACGGCCTCGATGTGCCGGAGCTGAGCCCGACGCTGCAGGCGCGCCTCCGCGACTTCCTGCCGAGCTACGGCGCCGCCTTCAACCCGGTCGACATCACGGCGCAGGCGATCGGCAACGACCACCGCCTGCGCGCCGTCGGGGCGCTGGCGGCGAGCGATGAGGTCGATGCCGTCATCGCCGTCTCCTCGCTGATCGGCGACCAGCGCCTTGCCGCGGAGAAGGCGGCGCTCGGCGACATCCTCCGCCAGCGGCGGAAGCCCATCCTCTTCTACAGCTATACCCTGCCTTCGGAGCAGAACCTCGCCCATCTCGCCGAGATCGGCGCCCCCTGCTACACGAGCCTTGCCGGTGCGGCGCGCGCTGTGGCGGCGCTCGCCCAAATGGCGGCGGCGCGGCGGATGCCCCGGCCCTCAGCGCCGGCGTCGTCGCCCCAGCGTGCAGCGGCGGCGCGGCTGCTCGACGCCGCCGGCCCGGTGCTTTGCGAGTTCGAGGCGGAGGCCGTCCTCGCGCTTTACGGCATCACGGCGCTGCCGTCGGGCCTGGCACAGGATGCCTGCGAAGCAAGGGAGATCGCGCGGCGGCTCGGCTTTCCCGTCGCGCTCAAGCTTCAGTCGCCGGACCTGCCGCACAAGACGGAGATCGGCGGCGTCGTTCTTAACCTCCACGACGAGGCCGCGGTTGCCGCCGCCTGCGGGGCGCTGCTGGCGCGCCTGGCGTCCGCAGCGCCGCGAGCGCGGCTGCGCGGGGTCCTTGTCCAGAAGATGGCGCCTCCCGGGCTCGAAGTGATCGCGGGTACGGTCGCCGATCCGGATTTCGGCCCCCTCGTGACGGTCGGGATGGGCGGCATCGCGGCCGAGGCGCTGCGCGATACGGCGACGAGCCCGCTGCCGCTCGACGAGGCGGCGGCGCTTGGGCTCCTGGCGAGCCTGCGCGGTGCGGCGCTGCTCGGAGCCTGGCGCGGCGCCACGGCCCGCGACCGGGCGGCGCTCGCGGCGCTCCTTCTCCGCCTTGCCCAGCTCGCCGTGGATTTCGCCGACCGCGTCCTTGCGATCGACCTCAATCCGGTGCTGCTCTATGCCGAAGGCGAGGGGCTCGCCGTCGTCGACGCGCTCATCGAGCAGCGCCGCCCCGCAGAGAGCGAGGAGCCATGACCCAGAATCTGCGCTTTGCCGTCGAAGGCCGCATCGCCACGATCACGCTCGATCGGCCCGAGCGCATGAACGCCTTCACCTTCGCCATGATCGACGCCTGGGTCGAGGCGATCGCCGAATGCCGCCGCAACGACGAGATTCGCGTCGTCATCGTCACCGGCGCCGGCGCGGCCTTCTGCAGCGGCGGCGACATCGCCGAGATGAAGGAGCGCCTCGCCCATCCGCCGGCGCAGCGGAAGGAGGAGCTGTGGGGGCGCATTCAGCGCATTCCGCTGGCGCTCGAGGATTTCGACAAGCCGGTCCTCGTCGCCGTCAACGGCGTTGCCACCGGCGCCGGCATGGACCTCGCCTTGATGGGCGATATCCGCTACGCCGCGGCGAGCGCGCGCTTTGCCGAGACCTATGTCCGTGTCGCTCTCGTGCCCGGCGCCGGCGGCGCGCATTTCCTTCCCCGCCTCGTCGGCCCGGCGAAGGCGCTCGAACTCTTCTGGACGGGCGTCTTCATCGACGCCGCCGAGGCGGAGCGGATCGGCCTCGTCAACAAGGTGCTGCCGGACGCCGAGCTCCTGCCGCATGTGCAAGGGGTGGCCGAGCGCATCGCCCGGGGACCCGCGCTCGCGATCCGCCTCATGAAGCGTGCCGTCCTGCAGGGCCTGCGCGGCGATCTCCGCACCAACCTCGACCTCGTCTCGTCGCATTACGCGCTCGTCACCGCCTCGCCCGATCATCGCGAGGCGGTCGAGGCCTTCCTCGCCAAGCGCGCGCCCAGCTTCGCCTGACGCCGATGGCGCCCGAGAATGACGGAACCGGTCTATAGCGAGGCCTATGTCGCCAATCTCCGCCGCGAGCTCACCCGTGCCCAGGCGCGGCTGCGCCGCGCCGAGCTCGAGCGCGACCGCGCCCTTGCCGAGAATGCCGAGCTGCGGCGGCGCCTCGAGGAACGCGCCGCCGCAGCGCCGGATACCGAATAGCGGTTCCGCCGCCGGCGCTCAGTGCGGCCAGCCCGGCGGGTTGTTGAACTGCAGGAGGCCGTCGTGGCGATGCAGCCAGAGCTGATAGTCGCGCTGCTGCGCGGAGGGCGAGGGCGAGGGGGTCGGAGCCGGATGGTTGAACTGCAGGAGCCCATCATGGCGATGCAGCCAGGTCTGGTAATCGGCCGCGGCATTACGCGACCCTGTTGTCGCACCGAAATTCGTGTGCGGCCGCGACGTCGTCGAGGAATTCGATCCGGAGATCGCAGGACTCGCAAGGAAAACGATGCTGATCGCAGCGATGAGAGCAGTCTTCATAGCTTCCTCCATTTTGTCCAACGGCGACGGCCAACGACGATCTTTGCGAGCGCGTTCCGCAATTTTGCGCTGAGGCGCTGTGATCTTTTTTGCGCAGGCAGGCAGCGTGCCCGGATCACATCATCGGGATGACCGGGCAGGGCGCGTGGACATTCCGCCGGGGAGGCGGCATCATCGGCCGCGCAGTCGAGAATTCGCAGAGGAATTGCCCATGCTGACTCTCTATTACAGCCCCGGCGCCTGCTCGATGGCCTCGCATATCGGCCTCGAAGAGGCGGGCGCGGAGTACGAGTCGCAGCCGGTCCTGCTCGCCAAGGGCGAGCACAAGACCGAGGCCTATCTGAAGATCAATCCGCGCGGCAAGGTGCCGGCGCTGAAGACCGAGGACGGCGTCCTCACCGAGAACACCGCCATCCTCACCTACATCGCCAGGCGCTATCCCGCCGCCAATCTCCTGCCGAAGGACGCGCTCGGCGAGGCGCGCTGCATCTCGACCATGGCGTGGCTGTCGAACACCGTCCATCCCTGCTTCACGCATGTCTTCCGCCCGGAGCGCTTCACCTCCGAGGAGAGCGCGCAGGCCGGCATCAAGGAGACGGGGAAGCGCTCCTTCTTCGCCAACCTCCAGGAGATCGACGGATTGCTCGCCGGCAAGGAGTGGCTGCAAGGCGCGCAGTTCACGACCTGCGATCCCTATGCGCTCGTCTTCTATAGCTGGGGCACCCGCATCGATCTGCCGATGAAGGAGCTGAAGAACTATACGGCCTGGAAAGACCGCATGCTGAAGCGCCCGGCCGTCCGCAAGATTCTGGAGCGCGAGAAGAACCCGCTGCTGCAAGCGGCGTGAAGGTGGCGCGCCAAAGGCGAGGCGGACGCGCCATCGCCGCAGCGCCTATCCACCTCCCGCTGCGCTTATGTCGGCTGCTCCTCACCCCGATCTCTCTCAGAGGGGAGAGGCGATGAGCGGACAAGCGGGCAGGGATGAGATGCCTCCGGGACGACATGGAGGTGCCGCACCCTGAAGCCGAAGCGCGCCGTCAGCATCTCGGCGACGCGGCGGCGATGGCAGATGCGCCAATCGGCCTCGTAGCAGAGGAGGCAGGTCGGCGCCGCCGCCGCGATCTCGGCAAGGTGCTGGAGAGCGAGCTCGGCTTCCGTGCTCATGAGCTTCGCCTCGACGATGCGCCAGAAGCGCGTCCAGTCGCGGCGGCGGTTGGCTTCGCGGCCTTCGGGCGGCGTGCCCAGCGCCTTGAGATGCACGTAGCGCATCCCGGCCGCCTCGGTTGCCGCCTGCAGCTGGCGCTTCGAGAAGCCAGCGCGGCGCGAGAGCGGCAGGTCGCGCAGATCGGCGAGGGTGGCGACGCCCGCCGCGGCGAGCGTCGCCAGCACATCGTCGAGAGCGGCCTTCTCGTAGCCGATCGAGAAGAGGCCGCGCTCCGCCATCAGAAGGTCGGCAGCTCGGGCAGCGGCGTTCCCAGCCATTTGCGGCAGATGGCGTCGAGCTCGCCATTGTTCTTGATATAGAAGATGAACGTGTCGACCCATTGCCGCAGGTCGGTGTCGCCGCGGCGGAGCGCGATGCCGTTCGGCTGATGGCGCAGCGTGATCTTCGGCTCGATCTGCAGCTCGGGATGCGTCTTCTGGAGCTGCGCCAGCACGACGTTGGCGGCGCCGAGCGCATCGGCCTGGCCCGAGATCAGCGCCTGCAAGGCGCTGGCGTCGTCATCGAAGCGCATGATCCGCGCCTCCTTCGGCGCGATCGCCGTGATCGCCGCGTCCTGGGTGCTGGCGCGCGCCACGGCGATCTTGACGCCCTTCAGATCCTGCGGGCCCTTGATCGCGAGCTTCTTCGGCGCGAGGAGATAGATGTCGAGGCTGCTGTAGGGAATCGAGAACTGCACCTGCTTCGCGCGCTCGGGCGTGATGCCGAAGGTGGCGATCAGCACGTCGACTTTGTTGGTGAGGAGGTAGGGGATGCGGTTGGGGCCCGTCACCGGCACGAGTTCGAGATCGACGCCGAGCGCCTTCGCCATCAGCTTCGCCACATCGGCGTCGTAGCCGTCCGGCTTCTGATTGGCGTCGGTGCCGCCGAAGGGCGGGAAATCGGTGAGGACGCCGACGACGAGCTTCTTCTTGCCGAGGATGTCGTCGACGCTCGTCGCCTTGGCGGGGCCGGCGCCGAGGCCGCCCGCCAGGGCGGCGCATGCGAGGAGGCCGAGGACGAGCCGGCCGATCTTCCCGAAGAGTGTCATGAATGCGTATCCTCCCGAGTTCGAGCGATCACCGCGCCGCCGCGCCGAGCCTCCGCTCCATGTGTCGGCTGTAGAGCGACAGCGGCCAGCACATGAGGAAATAGACCACGGCGACGATGCCGAAAATGAGAAACGGCCGGAACGTCGCATTGTTGATGACCTGCGCCGCGCGGGTCAGCTCGACGAAGCCGATGATCGAGGCGAGCGAGGTCGCCTTGATGAGCTGCACGAGGAAGCCGACGGTGGGCGGGAGGGCGACGCGGAGCGCCTGCGGCAAGACGATGAGGCGCATGATGGCGGCATAGCGCAGGCCGAGCGCCGCCGCCGCCTCCCACTGGCCCTTCGGGACGGATTCGATGCAGCCGCGCCAGATCTCGCCCAGAAAGGCGCTGGCGTTGAGCGAGAGGCCGAGCGCCGCCGCGACCCATGGATCGATGCTGAATCCCAGAATGTTGGGGCCGAAGAAGGCGAGGAAGAGCTGCATCAGCAGCGGCGTTCCCTGGAAGAGGCGGATATAGAGGAGCGAGAGATAGCGCAAGGGTGCGATCGTGCCGGTACGGGCGAGCGCGACGAGGAGCCCGCCGCAGCCGCCGCCGAAAAACGCGACGAGCGACAGCGCGATCGTCCAGCGCGTCGCCGCCAGGATGAAGAGAAGATCGCCGGTGCCGAAGCTGCGCATCGCCGGGCTCAGGGCCGCCCGCGCCGCAGGAAGGCGCGCTCGATCGCTGCGAAGACGCCGGAGAAGACGATCGAGAGGGCAAGATAGATGCCGGTCACGACGAAATAGACCTCGAAGCTGCGGAAGGTGCGCGACTGGATGTCGTTGGCGGCGGCCGTCAGCTCGTTGGCGGCAATCGCCGAACAGACGCTCGAATTCAGCATGAGGAGGATGAACTGGCTGGTGAGCGCCGGATAAACGGTCTGAAGCGCCGGCACCAGAATAATGTGGCGGAAGATCTGCAGCGGCCTGAGGCCGAGGGCGCGCCCCGCCTCGATCTGGCCCTTCTTGACGCTCTCGATGCCGGCGCGGACGATCTCGGTCGCATAGGCGCCGACATTGATGACCATGGCGAGGAGCGCCGCCGTATCGGCATCGAGCCGCAGCCCGAAGGCGGGAAGCCCGAAGAACACCATGAAGAGCTGAACGAGGAAGGGCGTGTTGCGGATCGCCTCGACATAGGCCGCGACGAGCCAGCGCGCCGGCTTCGGTCCCGAAGTCTTGGCGAGCGCGCAGAGAATGGCGAGGATAAGTCCCAGCACCATGGCGAGGATCGAGAGGCGGATCGTCAGCCAGGTGCCGGTGAGAAGCTCGTCCCAGGCGTTGAAGACGTCGCCGAATTGGAAGACGTAGTTCACCGATGCCCGCCCCGGCTCATCGGCGCTGGCGCCCTCGTCACATCGCCGCCACCTATTTCACCGAGGAGAAGGCGGTCGGCTGAAGGAAGGAGTTGCTGACCTTGGCGACGATGGGCCCCTCGCGCTCCGTCTCGCTGCGCTTGGCGATCCATTCGGGATCGCTCATGAAGGCCGTCCATTTGCGCTCGCGCTCGGCGAGCCCCTCCCATTGCAGGAGGTAGTAGAGAGCTTGGTTCGACTCGCCGACGAGGACGGTCCAGAAGCCGGCTTGGCGGATGCCGTGCCGGGCCCAGAGATCAAGGGTGATCGTCTCGAAGCGCTTCAAGAGCGCCGGCAGGCGGCCGGGAACGCAATGGTAGATCCGAAGCTCGTAGATCATGGCTGCCCGTCCCTTGCGCGATGGCTGCAACGGTACGGTGCCTAGCGCAATTCCCGGCCGGCGGTCCAGCCACTTCGGCGGTCAGTGCGAAGAGAGCGCGGCGAGGGCGCCCGGATGGCGGGCGAGCTCGGCGAGGAAGATCGCCGCCAGCCGCTCGCAGCCCGCGCGGTCCGCCTCGTCGAAGCGGTTGCGATGCGGGCTGTCGAGGTCGAGGACGCCGAGAAGGCGCCTCTCGGCAAGGAGCGGCACCACCAGCTCCGAGCGCGAATCGGGATCGCAGGCGATATGGCCGGGAAAGGCCGCGACATCGGGGACGACGAGCGATTGCTGCCGTGCCGCCGCGGTGCCGCAGACGCCCTTGCCGAGCGCGATCCGGATGCAGGCGGGCTTGCCCTGGAAGGGGCCGAGCACGAGCTCGCCTGCCTTGGCGAGGTAGAAGCCGGCCCAGTTGACGTCGGGGAGGCCGTGATAGAGGAGCGCTGCCATATTGGCGGCGTTGGCGATCGCGTCCGCCTCGCCCGCGATGAGGGCGGCGAGCTGCTGCGCCAGCTCGCCATAGAGCGACGGCTTGTCCGTTGCCGAAGAGGGTTGCAGCGCGAACACGAGGCGGCCGCAGTCAGGCCGAAAAGAAAGCGAGCGTCCGGCTCTCGATGCTCTCGCGCGGCAGTACGTCGGCGGGGGCCGTCGGGTCCTCGAAGGCTGAATGCGGGGCAAAACGCGCCCGCCCGTCCGCCGCCGAATCGAAGACTTTGAGCAGCATGACTTCGTCCTCGCCCATTGCCGGCGCATAGAACCAGCGATGGCGCGGATTATAGGTGACGGAATAGGTCTCGCCGCGCCGGTCGGGGTAGATGAGGTCGGCGGCGACGAAATCGGCGAGTTCGGTGCTCTGCGCATCGCAGACCGCGAGCGGCGCGTCGCGCAGCGGGCCGCGGATCGGCCGCCAGACATTGATGATGGCGAAGCGCCGCTGCAGCAGCGCCTCGGCTTCCTCGCCCATGAGGTCGCGCACGCGCTGCGGGCCCGAGCGCAGCGTATAGTCGTTGTGGACGCGCGGCACCGGCTGGCGCGGCGTCGCCGGCATGCGGTCGGCCGCGCTCCAGATACGGCGGCGGATCGTGTGGTCGAAGACGACGACTCGCTCGGCGCCGGTCGCCTCGGCGACGAGGCGCTCGATCTCGGGGTCGTAGACGCGCCGCCTTTCATCGGCATCGTCGAAATCGCCGAGATCAGTGCGGTGCCGGAGGAGGGCGAAGCCATCGCGATCGAGCGAGAGGTCGCTCGCGATCGGCCGCGCGTCGCGGATCGGCAGTCTCTGCGGGGCATGGCGGGAATTCATCCGCGGTACGCCCGCCGGCGGCTCGTAGGTGTATTGCCACGGCTTCTCCGCCATCGGCACGAGGTAGAGCAGCTCGGCCTCGACGAAGGGCAGATCCTCGAAGGCGGGGCGGCTAAGGGCTCGGGCTGGACGCATGGCGGCCTCGCAGGTGGCGGGTCGGGAAGTCTTGTGTTGAAAAGATGTGTTTGACGGCGCGGATTCGCTAATCGATATATTTCACCCTGCCAATAGAAATAATCATGACTCGCGGGCAAGCTCGGGCACGGGAAGCATCGTCCGATCCGGATCCGCGTCAAGACGTTCCGGCCGCCGGCGCCTCAGGCGATCCACGGTCAGATAGATCGCCGGAACCGTGTAGAGCGTCAGGAGCTGCGAGACGAGAAGGCCGCCGACGATCGCGATGCCGAGCGGCTGGCGCAGCTCGAAGCCAGGGCCCGTGCCGATCGCCAGCGGCATCGCCGTCATGGCGGCGGCCATCGTCGTCATGAGGATGGGGCGGACGCGGCGCCGCGCCGCCTCGCGGATCGCCTGTTGCGCCGGCATGCCGCCGGAGCGTTCGAGGTCGAGGGCGAAGTCGACCATGATGATCGCGTTCTTCATCACCATGCCGACGAGGAGGATGCAGGCGATCGAGGTGACGAGCGTGAATTCGCTGCCCGTCAGCCGGAGCGCGAGGAGCGCCCCGAACGCCGCCGCGGGCAAGGTCGAGAGAATCGTGAAAGGGTGCGCGCAGCTCTCGTAAAGGACGCCGAGCGCGACATAGATGGCGAAGAGCGCGCCGAGAAAAAGCAGCCCTTGCCGTCCAGCCGACCGGCTCGCCTCACCGGCTTCGCCCCGGAAGCTCGTCTTGATCTCGTCGGGAAGCCGCACGGCGCGCTGGGCGGCGCGGATGGCATCGATCGCCTGTCCGATCGAGACGCCGGGCCGCGTGTCGAAGCTGATCGTCATCGCCGGGAATTGGTCGCGGTGCCTCACCCACATCGGCGCATGCGCGCGCCACGTCTGCGTGAGGCTCGATAGCGGCACCGCGGCGCCGTTGCCGCCGGGAACGAAGATCCGCCCGAAAGCCGAGGGGTCGCCTCGGTGCCGCGGATCGGCTTCGAGGATGACGCGCGCGTAGTTGAAGGGAAGATAGATCGTGCGGATCTGCCGCTGGCCGAAGGCGTCGTAGAGCGCGTTGTCGATGGCCATCGGCGTCACGCCCATGGCCGCCGCATGGACGCGATCGAAGCGCAAGCCGGCCTGCAGCCCCTGCGTCTCCCAATCCGGGACGACATCGGCGAGTTCCGGCATCGCCGCCAGGCGCCGCCGCATGATTTCGGCCCAGCGGGCGAGCGTCTCGACGCTGTCGGCGGCAAGGCTGTACTGGTAGCGCGATCCCGAATTGTCGATGCCGAGATTGAGGTCTTGGGCGGGCGTCAAGACGGTGCGCAGATTGTTGATGCGGCTGAGAGCCGGGCGCAGGCGCGCGATGACTTGCTGTATGGTGGCGCGCCTTTGCTCCGGCGGCTTCAGATTGACCCACATGAAGCCGCTGCTCAGCACATCGCCGTTGCCCATGCCGATGTAGGACGCAAGCCCGTCGACCGCCGGATCGGCGAGGATCACCGTCGCCGCTTCGCGCTGCAGCTCCTCCATCGCGGCAAAGGAGATGTTCGAGATGGTGATGGTGCGGACGCGCAGAACGCCGGTGTCCTGCGTCGGCATGAAGCCCTTGGGCAGGGCGACATAGAGAGAGCCGGTTCCGCCGACAAGCGCCGCCGTCGCGGCGAGCGCGATCCAGCGGTGGCGCAGCGTCCAGTCGAGGCTGGCGGCATAGAGGGCGGCGATGCCGCGGCGCATGCGGGGCGACGCGGCGTGCTGCATGGGAGCGTGGGGCACCCGTCCGAGCAGGTTCCCGCAGAGCATCGGCGTGAAGCTCAGCGAGACGATGGCGGAGGCCGCGATGGCCGCGACCAGGGTCACGCCGAACTCGCGGAAATAGCGGCCGACGACGTCCGGCATGAACAGCACCGGGATCAGTGCCGCGATGAGCGCCACCGTGATCGAGACGATGGTGAAGCCCATCTGGCGCGAGCCTTCGCGGGCGGCTTCGATCGCGGCCTCGCCGCGCTCGATGCGGCGGATGACATTCTCGATGATGACGATGGCGTCGTCGACGACGAAGCCGACGGCGATGGTGAGCGCCATCAGCGACAGATTGTCGAGGCTGTAGCCGAAGAGCGCCATGGCCGCCAAAGTCGCAGCGAGGGCGAGAGGGATGGCGAGAGCCGGAATGACGGTCGCCCAGAGCCGCTTCAGGAAGAGCGCGACGGCGGCGGTGACGAGGAAGATGGCGAGGAGGACCGTGAATTGCACCTCGTCGACGGCGGCGCGGATGAGGCGGCTGCGGTCATAGACGACATGCACTTTCACCGCCGGCGGGATCCAGCGCTGCAGCTCGGGCAAGAGCGCCTTCACTTGGTCCACAGTCGCGACGACATTGGCGTCGGGCTGCTTTACGACGTAGAGGAGGACGGCGGGTTCCTTGTCGAACCAGCCCGCGACCTTGTCGTTGATGACGCTGTCCGTGACGGCGGCGATATCGCCGAGGCGTATCGGGGCGCCGTCGCGATAGGCGATGACGATGTCCCGATACTCGGCCGCCTTGAAGAGCTGATCGTTGGTGGCGACCGTGAAGGACTGGCCGCCCGCCGTGATCGCGCCTTTGGGCATGTTCTGTGTCGCCGCGCGGATGGCTGCCCGAATCTGCTCGAAGGAAAGGCGCATCGCGGCGATGCGGCCGGGATCCACTTGGACGCGCACGGCGTTGCGCTCGGCGCCGCTGATGAAGACCTTGGCGACGCCGTCGATCTGCGACAGCTTCTGGGCGACGACGCTGTCGGCGTAGTTGTAGATGTCGCCCGGCGCGACGACCTCGGAAGTGAGCGCGATGGCGATCACCGGAAAGCCTGCCGGATTGGATTTGTAGTATTGCGGCGGCTGCGGCAAATCCTGCGGCAGGTTGGGGCCGGCGGTGTTGATCGCGGCCTGCACCGCCCCGGCCGCGGCGTCGATATCGGTGCTGAGGTCGAATTGCAGCGTGATCTCGCAATAGCCCGTGTCGCTGAACGAGCCCATCTCGACGATGCCGGGAATCGTCCCGAGCTGCCGTTCCAGCGGCTGCGCCAGAGAGGTGGCGATCGTGTCCGGGCTCGCCCCCGGTAGATAAGCCCAAACACCGATCGTCGGGCGATCGACCGAAGGCAGCGCGGCGATCGGCAGGCGCGCGTAGGAAAGGATGCCGAGCAGCAGGATACCGAGCGCGAGCAACGAGGTCGCCACCGGTCGTCGGATGAAGATCGCGGAGAGGCTCATGGCCGCTCGAACTCCGCGCCGGCGCCCTCGGCCGAAGCGCGAAAGCCACTCTGGAGACGCGCGAAGAGCAGATAGATGACGGGCGTCGTGTAGAGCGTCAGGAACTGCGAGACGAGGAGGCCTCCGACGATGGCGATCCCCATCGGCCGCCGCAGCTCGGAGCCGGTGCCGCTGCCGAGAGCGAGCGGCAGCGCGCCGAGCAGAGCCGCCATCGTCGTCATCATGATCGGGCGGAAGCGCAGGATGCAGGCTTGGCGGATCGACTGCTCCGGCGTCAACCCCTGCCGACGCTCGGCATCGAGCGCGAAATCGACCATCATGATCCCGTTCTTCTTGACGATGCCGATGAGGAGGATGACGCCGATCAGCGAGATGAGGTCGAGCTCGGCGTCGCAGGCGATAAGCGCGAGGAGCGCACCGACCCCCGCCGCGGGCAGCGTCGAGAGGATGGTGATGGGGTGGATGTAGCTCTCGTAGAGCACGCCGAGGACGATATAGACGGTAATGATGGCGGCGAGGATGAGCAGCGGCTCGCTTTGCAGCGAGTTCGCGAATTCGGCGGCAGCACCGGCAAGGCTGGTGGTGATCGTGTCGGGAAGGCCGATGGCGCGCTCGCTGCGCCGCACTGCCTCGAGCGCCTGCCCGAGCGCCGCGCCCTTGGCGATGTTGAAGGAGATGGTGGCGGCGGGGAACAGGCCCTGATGCGTGATGGCGAGCGGTGCCATGCGCCGCTCGATGCGGGCGAATGCGGAGAGGGGGACGGCGCCCGAAGCCTGGCGAAAGGCGCTGCCGATGCCCGCCGCGGCATCATCCGTGCTCGCTGCCTCGGCGCTCGCGGCGGTGACATAGATCTTGTCGAGAATCCGCGGATCGTCGCGGAAGGCGGGATCGACTTCGAGGATGACGTGGTACTGCGTCACCGGCGAGAAGACGGTGGCGATCTGGCGCTGCCCGAAGGCGTCGTAGAGCGTCTGGTCGATGGCGCCCAAGGTGACGCCGTAGCGGGCCGCCGCCTTGCGGTCGATCGTCACCATCATTTGCAGCCCGGCGACCTGCTGGTCGGAGGCGACATCGGCGAGCTCGGGCTGCCTCGCCAGCGCGGCGACGAGGCGGTCGGTCCAATCGCGCAGCTCGCTCTCGTCGAGGTCCTGGAGGACGTACTGGTATTGCGTCCGCGCGGCGCGCGTCTCGATCTGGATGTCCTGCACCGATTGCAGGTGCAGCGTCATTCCTTCGACCCCGGCGACGGCGCGATGCAGACGCTCGATGACCGCCGCGGCTCCGGCAGCGTCCGGGCGCTGATCTCGCGTGCCGATATTGACGTAGACCCGCCCGGTGTTCAGCGTCGGATTGACGGTTCCGGCGCCGACGAAGCTGTCAATGCCGATGACATCCGGATCCTCGGCGATGATCGCGGCGACGGCGCGCTGCCGTTCCGCCATCGCCGGAAAGGAGATGTCCTGCGCCGCGTCGGTGGTGCCGACGAGGAGCCCGGGATCCTGCTGCGGCAGGAACCCTTTCGGCACGAAAAGGTAAAGCCAGCCCGTCGCGATGATGGTGAGGAGGGTCGTGACGAGCGTTCCCCTCTGGTGCCGCAGCACCCAGCCGAGCGCCGCCGCATGGGCGCGCGCCAGCACCACGAAGGCGCGCTCGCTCCAGACGAAGAGCCGGCCGGGAGCGCGCTCCTCGCCCTCCGCTTTCAGAAGCCGGGCGCACATCATCGGGGTCAGCGTCAGCGAGACGATCCCCGAGACGAGGACGGCGAAGGAGAGGGTGATGGCGAATTCGCGAAAGAGCCGGCCGACCACCCCGCCCATGAGGAGCAGCGGTATGAAGACCGCGATCAGCGACAGGGTGAGCGAGACGACGGTGAAGCCGATCTGGCGCGCCCCCTTGATGGCGGCGGCGACCGGCGTCTCGCCCGCCTCGAGATGGCGGACGATGTTCTCGATCATGACGATCGCATCGTCGACGACGAAGCCAGAGGCGATGGTGAGCGCCATCAGCGACAGATTGTCGAGGCTGAAGCCGGCGACCGCCATGCCGCCGAAGGTGGTGACGAGCGAGACCGGCAGAGTGACGCTCGGAATCACCGTTGCCCACAGCTTGCGCAGGAAGAGAAAGATGACGAGGACGACGAGCGCGACCGTGAGGAGCAGCGTGAACTGCACATCGGCGATCGAGGCGCGGATGGTGACGGTACGGTCGCTGACGACGGTGATCTTCAAGGAAGGCGGCAGCAGAGCCCTCAGCTTCGGCAGCAGCGCCTTGACTGCGTCGACCACCTCGATCGTATTGGCCCCGGGCTGACGCTGGATGTCGAGGATGACCGCGCGCTCGCCGTTGAACCAGCCGGCGAGTTCGGCATTCTCGACCCCGTCGGTCGCACGGCCGACGTCGCGCAAGAGGACGGGGGCGCCATTGCGGTAGGCGATGACGGCGCTGCCGTAGCTGTCGGCGCTGAGGAGCTGGTCGTTCGTGCCGATCTGGAAGGCTTGCCGGGCGCCGTCCAGGGCGCCCTTGGGATTGTCGATCGTGCTGGCGGCGACGGCGCGGCGCATGTCCTCGAGCGAGAGGCCGAGCCCGGCGAGCTGGGCGGGGTTGGCATCGATGCGGACGGCGCGGGTCTGGCCGCCCTCGACGGTGACGGCGCCGACCCCGGCGATCTGCGAGAGCTTCTGCACGATGATCGTCGCCGCGTAGTCGTTGACGACATGCAGCGGCAGCGTGTCCGAGGTAAGGGCGAGAATGAGGACCGGCGTATCGGCGGGATTGACCTCATGGTAGAGGGGGGGGTTCGGAAGCTGATTCACGGGAAGCCAGCCGGCGGCGCTGTTGATCGCCGCCTGCACGTCCTGCGCCGCCGAATCGATCTTGCGCGACAGCTCGAATTGCAGGGTTATCTGGCTCGTCCCGTAGGAGCTCGTCGAATTCATCGAGGCGAGGCCGGTGATCTCTCCGAAATAGTGTTCGAGCGGCGCGGTGATCGCGGTTTCGACGATGTCGGGCGCGGCGCCCGGATAGGAGGTCGTGACCTGGATGGTCGGGAAATCGACGCTGGGCAAGGCCGCGACGGGCAAGGCCCGATATCCCAGCACGCCCAGGAGCACGATCGCGATGACGAGCAGCGTCGTCGCGATGGGTCGGAGAATGAAGGGGGTGGACATGCGCCGCGCCCGACCGGTCAGTCCGCCGGCGGCTCGGGTTCTTGCGTTTGCGCCACCGGCCGCCGCTCCGGTTCGCTGCGGACGACCTCCACTCGGCTGCCATTCTCGAGGCGGAAATAGCCGTCGATGACGACGCGATCGCCCTTGGCGAGGCCGCGTTCGACATAGCTGCGGCCATCGAAGGTCTGGGCGACGGTGACCGGCTTTGCCTCGACCGTATTGTCGGCGCGGATCAGCCACACGAAATCGCCGCGCGGTCCATGGCGGACGGCGTTCGCCGGTACGGTGAGGCCGTCAGGGCGGCGGTCGACGACGAGGCGGCCGTTGACGAAATTGCCGGGCCAGAGGCGGAGCGCCGCGTTGGGGAAGCTCGCCTTGAGCTTGATCGTCCCCGTCGCCTGGTCGACCTGGTTATCGATGATGTCGACCGTTCCCTCATCGAGCCGCGTCGTATCGTCGGGCGCGAGCGCGATCACCGGGACATGCGCCGAGCCGAGCGTGAGGCGCGTCTGTCCGACCGCGGCGGCCGAGAGCGTGAAGACGACGGAGATAGGCCGAAGCTGGGTAATGACGACGATCGTCGCATTGTCGCTCGCATGCACGATATTGCCGACATCGATCTGCCGGATGCCGGTGCGGCCGTCGATCGGCGCCACGATCCTCGTATAGTCGAGCTGCGTCTTGGCGTAGCGGATCTGCGCCTCGTCGCTGAGGATTTGCGCGCGGTCCTGCTCGACGAGCGCGCGCTGCTGGTCGACCTGTTGCTGGCTCGCGAAGTTCTTCTGGACGAGCGCCTCGAAGCGCCGCAGGTCGAGCTGCGCGCCCGCCAGCAGCGCCTGGTCCTTGCGCAGCATCGCTTCCTGCTGCTGAAGCTGAGCCTCGAATGGCCGCGGGTCGATGACCGCCAGCGGGTCGCCGGCTTTCACGTCCTGGCCTTCCCTGAAAAGGATCTGCGTGATGGCGCCGTCGACACGCGACTTGACGCTGACCGTGTTGTAGGCCTGGACCGTGCCGATGCCCGACAAATAGATCGGCACCTCCTCGGCCCGCGCCGCCGCCGCGACGATCGGGATCGGCGCCGTCGCTGCCGGGGTGGCCGGCAGAGCAGCCGCCGGAACGATATGCGCGAGCAGGTCCGAGGCGGCCGGCGGCAGACCGTGGACGTAGACATAGGCGCCGGCCCCAAGGCAAGCCGCACACGATAGAAGAAGCCCGATGCGCATGCGAATGGCCGGAGCGCCACGACGAGGATGCCGCAGCATATTGCCTGCAACCTCGGATCGGCAAAATGGAAATGCGCTTTACAAGAGCAGGCTGCGCCCTGAGGATCGCCGCGCCTCGATGCCCCGTTGTCGAAAGCGAAGGCGAGCGTGACGATCTCTGATGAACCCGGCGAAACGGCAAGCGATGCGGGCTATCTGCGGCCCGGCCGCTTCGTCGACAGCGACCACCCGGCCGTGGCGCGCTTTGCCGCGCGGGCGGGCGGCGCCGGCGATCCGTGCGAGGTGGCGCGGCGGCTCTACTACGCGGTCCGCGACGAGATTCTTTACGACCCCTATGTTCCGCTCGCCGCGGCGGAGACCTACCGCGCCAGCGCCGTCCTGGCCTGCGGTCGCGGCTATTGCGTCGGCAAGGCGGCGCTGCTTGCGGCCGCGGCGCGGACGCGCGGCATCCCGGCGCGCCTCGCCTTCGCCGATGTGCGCAACCACCTGGCGACGCCGCGGCTTCTGGAGCTGACCGGCAGCGACCTCTTCATTTATCACGGCATCGCCGAGCTCTCCCTCGACGGGCGCTGGGTGAAGGCGACGCCCACCTTCAACCTGACGCTCTGCGAGAAATTCGGCATTCGCGCTCTCGATTTCGACGGCCGGAGCGACGCCGTCTTCCATCCCTTCGACCGCGCCGGCCGCCGGCATATGGAATATGTGCGCGAGCGCGGCGCCTATGCGGATGTTCCGGTCGAGCTCATCCTGCCGGCGATGCGGAGCGCCTATCCGCGGCTGTTCGCGGCGGGCGCCGGCGGCGATTTCGCCGCCGAGGCGGCCGCCGGCCAGGGCGAGGAACGCGCGGATTCGCCTTAAGTCTTCGGCAAATCAAAGGCGATCCTCGTTGCCTTCGCGGGCGGCGCGGGGTTAGGAGGAATGCTCCGGATAAGAGGCCATGATCGCGCTCGTTCCCAAGCAGCTCATGCTCGCATCGGTCCGCAATCTCGAGCAGGTGTCGCTCGATTGGGCGGCCTGGGCACCGCTCGCCCGGAACGGCCTCGTCAGCACCGAGCCTCTCGGTGATGCGAACGGCCCCGCCGTCATCGTGACGATCACGGATGCCGGCAAGGCGGCGGCTTCGATTATGAGCGCTGCTCGGGAGCCTGATAGAGAGTGAGGGCCGGCGGCCGCTCGCCGGCCTTGTCCGGCAGCTTCGGCTGCGGCAGAGCGTAGAATTTCGGCGCCTCCTCGTCCCATCCGCGGGCGAAGGGGTGGCCCATCATGACGCCGCCGCCATGCCGGCTCTGATTGCGCTCGACCGCTTCTTGCAGAGCGCCGGCGGTTTTCTCGTCCCAGGGCAGCCTGTAGTAGCGCGGCTCCGCCGTGCCCGGCAGTTCGAGCCAGAGATAGATGCCCTCGCCTTCCTTGAGGTAGGAGCCGATGACGCGCGCATCCGTGACGCTGCCGCGCAGCACTTCGAGCCGCATCGCCTTCGGCCGCCCGAGCATGTCCGAATAGCCGAAGAAGAGAATGGCGAGAAGCACCGCGAAGGCGCCGCTGACAAGGCCCCGCCGCAGCCGGCTGCCCGCCGGCATCGCCAAATAGGCGAAGGCGCCGAGGAGAAAGACGAGGACGAGGAAGGCGAGGAGAAAGCCGGTCATTGCTGCGCCACCTTGGAGCTCCGCAAATTCTTGTGGATGCGGTTGACGCTGCCGGGGACGAGGGCCCCCTTGTCATCGAGGCGGAAGCGGAAGACGGTGGTCTCCTGACCCTCGAAGTCGAGGGAAATATCGGATCTCAGCACCTGCTGAACGCTGCCATGCTCGTCGCGCAGCGAGACGCTGATATCGACCGGGACCGGCATTTTGCCGTCGCGGCTGCGGTAGAGCATGGTGTTGACGACATATTCGCCCGGCCAATGGCCGCGGCCATAGGCGACCTCGTAATTCATCGAATTGGGGTCGCTGCCGCGTCCGAGATCGTCGCGCACCAGGTTGAAGATCTTCCCCGATTTGTTGGAATAGCCGACCGGCACGTCGCCCGGCGCCTCGACCCAGAGATCGACATCGGCGTCGATCTCCTTCGCCCATCTCATCTCGACGATGACGTTGCCGGGCGGCGGCGCGCCCTTGCTCGTCTCGTCCTGCTTTGCCACATGCGCCAGCGCCACCGCGCTGATGACGAGATAGGCGAAGACCAGGAGGAAGAGCATGTCGCGGAAGGAGACATTCATCCCCCGCCACATGGATCACACCTCCTGTCGCGCCAGCAGATGGGCGTTGGTCCCGAGCCAGAGATAGCCGATGCAGGCGATGAGGTTCGTGTAGAGCGCCGTGCCCGAGCCGATATAGATGGCGCTGACGATGCGCTTGAAGCTCTCGAAGCTCTGCGCGTCGGCGGCGCTGAGGCTGGAGACCGTGATGATGAGGCCGAGGACGGTCCCCACCATCCCGAGATAGACGAGGGCGTTGCCCGACCAGCGTACGGTCTGCCAGTCCTTGCGCAGAACAGCGCCGAGCCCCACGAGGAAGAGCGCCGTGATGAGATAGCACATGCCCGAGCGGTCGGCCTCGAAGGGCTTCATGAGGAGCCCGTCGGCCCAGGCCGCCGCCAGCAGCGCGACGCCGGTGAGGTTGATGACGGCAAAGCGCGCGAGGAAGGCTTGCTCGGCCGCGCAATGCCGAGCCAGCCGCTCCATCATGCGCGGCGGCTCCATGACCGGGAGTTCGGGCGCCGCAACCCGCGCCCGCACCGGGCTCCGTTTCATGTCGAGCGATACCAAGCGATGGTCCTCCGTCGGAAGGGTCATGCCCCCTCCTTCGCTTCTGTTCCGGTCCAGCAAAGGTTCTGGCCCGCCGAAGCCTTCGGAGTCTCGAAATAATCTATGCCGTCACAACAGTAGAGATCGCAACCCATCCACAGCCGAGACAAGGCTTCGCCTACAGGAACTCCGCCTGTGCCCGAATGGTCGCGTAAGAAATTGTGACTTTTTGTAAAGTCGATTTCGCCAATTCAGTGAAGCCGAAGCACGCGCGGCCTCCTCCCCGGCGCCGGCCTCAGGCGGCCTGCTCCAGCGTCGGCGCGACATCAGCGATCGTCGTCCGGTGCATGTCGCGCACCTCCTTCGCGTCGTAGCGCCGGCCGCGATGCATGACGACGCGATTGTCCCACATGACGAGGTCGAACTGCCGCCAGGAATGGGCATGGACGAAGACGCGCTGCGTCGCGTGCTCGGTGAGATCGCGCAGCAGCGCCCGCGCCTCCGGCACCGGCCAGCCGCGGATGGCGCCGGCATGGGCCGAGAGGAAGAGCGAGCGGCGGCCCGTCACCGGATGGCGGCGGACGAGGCGCTGCGGCACCGGCGCCCATTTCTGCCGCTCCTCCTCGGTGAAGTCGGTGAAGCCGAGGATGCCGCGCGAATAGATCTGGCTGTGCTCGCAGACGAGGCCGGCGACGAGGCTCCGCATCTCCTCGTCGAGCGCGTCATAGGCGGCGCGCATATCGGCGAATTCCGTGTCGCCGCCCGAGCGCGGCACGATGCGCGCCGAGAGCAGCGAATACTTCGCCGGCGTCGCCTTGAAGGAGCTGTCGGAATGCCACAGCATGTTGCCGAGGCTGAAGAGGCGGCGGCGGTCGTCGCGCGCCAGCACCGCGCCGCGCTGGTCGAGATTCGAGATGTCGTTGATGTCGCTCCGCAAGCGCCGCTCGCTTCCTTGCGCGATGTCGCCCGTCGCCTGCTCCAGCGGCCCGAAATGCCGGCTGAAGGCGAGCTGCTGCTCGTCATCGATGGGCTGGTCGCGGAAGACGAGCACGGCATAACGGTCCATCCCCGCTTCGATCGCCGCCACCCACTCCGGCGCGACACTGTGGCGGAGGTCGATCCCGGCGACGACGCCGACGAAATCGGGGCGGGCCGGGTCGGCGGGCCTGATCGAAAGCGTCATTCTCAAATCCCTCCGTCGCGGGCACCGAGCATGTCTCGGAGAATAAGCGGCGCGCCGCCTCGTGTCATCGCAGCGGGCGCGGTTCAGCGCTCGGGCAGCCCCGCCTTGCGCAGCCCCTCGAAGAGGAATTTCTCGCGCAAATCCAGATAGGCGGGTTCGTCGGAAGGCCGCCGGCCCTGGAGATAGCGGATGCTGAGCAGCTTCGGATCGCGCTGCTGCGCCATGGCGAGCGCGTCCTGCGCCGCTCCCGCCTGGCCTGCGAGTCCATAGGCGGCGGCGAGGTCGAGGTAGTTGACGCCTTTGGCGTTCGTCGCCCGCGCCTTTTCGAGCCAGGCGACGGCCTCTTCGCCATGACCCTGGAAGAGCTCGGCGGCGCCGCGGAGGTTGTAGGCGAGACCCATCAGCGCGTCGCGCGGATTGAGCTGCATCGCCCGATCGAGGAGGGGAACGGCCTCGGCCGGCTGGCCCAGCAGGAGCTTCGTCCGCGCCAGATTGGCATAGGCGACGGCGTAATGGCCGTTGAGGGCGATGGCGGCCTCGTATTCCTGCCGCGCCGCGTCGAGCCGCCGGCGGGCGCGCAGGACATGGCCTTTGACGAGATGCGCCACGGCATTGTTCGGCCGCGCCGCCAGCACCTCCCCGACGAGGCGGTCGGCTTGCTCGAGATCCGCCGCACGGTCCTCGCTCTCGCCTTCGATGACGCGCTCGATCGCGACCTGAGCGAGGCCGAGCTGGGCATCGAGCGCCTGCGGATCGCGGGCGAGGACCTGCTCGAAGAAGGCCCGCGCCGCAACGAGCTCGCGACGCGCCAGCGCCGCCTCGCCGCGCCGCAAATCCTCGGCGGTTTCCGGCGAGAGCGGCGGACCCGGCGCCGCCGGCGGCGTTGCGGCCGCCGCGGCCGGCGGGCGCGATGGGGCGGTCGGCGGCACCGGCGTCGGCCACCGCCACCACGCGCCGGCCGCCAATGCGAGAGCGAGGGCCGCAGAGGCGGCGGCAATTGCCGCAACGCGCCGCCTGCGCGCTGACGCCGCGATGGGCGGGCCCGCCTCCGCCTCCATCCCTGCCGCGCGGACGCGATAGACGCGGATCGGCCGCGTCAAATTCTTGACCTTCTTCTCGCCGAGATCCTCGAAGGCGAAGCGCCGGTCGCGCACCTGCTCGAAGGCGGCGGCGGAAGCGAGAATGCCGCCCGGTTCGGCGATCCCTTCGAGGCGCGCCGCGACATTGACGGCGTCGCCGAACACATCCTCGCCCTCGCCGATCATGTCGCCGATATTGACGCCGATGCGCAGCCGCAGCCGCCGCTCGGGCGGCGCATTCGCTTCGCTTTCGGCGAGCTCCTGCTGAATGGCGACGGCGCAGGCGATCGCCTCGACGATGCTCGGGAACTCGATCAGCAGGCCGTCGCCCATCGCCTTGAAGACGCGCCCGCGATGCCGGGCGACGGCGGGATCGATGATGTCTTCGCGCAGGCGGCGCAGGCGGGCGAGCGTGCCCTCCTCGTCCGCCTCCATGAGCCGGCTGTAGCCGACAACGTCGCTCGCGAGCACCGCCGCGAGGCGGCGCTCGGGCTTCCGCTCCGTCGAGGCGGTCTCGGGACTCGACAT
Organism: Alphaproteobacteria bacterium; assembly: GCA_021325525.1. Classification (GTDB taxonomy): domain Bacteria; phylum Pseudomonadota; class Alphaproteobacteria; order ATCC43930; family CGMCC-115725; genus URHD0088. The sequence goes on along the minus strand of JAJPHB010000088.1, from coordinate 3,245 downwards.
GACGCGCGCCGCCGCTGCCTGGACGGCTCCTTTGTAGCATAACCGCGCGGCCTTGTGGCCGCCGAGCGCGCGGACGGGCGACCAGGCGAAGCTTTGTGTCCGGTCGCTGGTCGTCCGTGCCCTGGCAATCACCGATCCGACGGCCAGGCGCTGGAACGAGAATTCATCGAAGAGAGGCGGGTCGCAAAAGCGAAGGGCCCGGCCGTCTCCGGCCGGGCCCTTCTGTCATTGGTGGAGCCAGTCGGAATCGAACCGACGACCTCTACAATGCCATTGTAGCGCTCTCCCAACTGAGCTATGACCCCGAAGACGTCGCCGGCTTGGGCCCCGGCGACTATGCGCGATTATATCCGGTTTCGGCTGCCCCGAAAATAAGAAGCGGGAGGGCGCCCGGCAAGAGGATGCGCGGTTGAACGCGGCGCGCTCAGCGCTCCTCCTCGTCCTCGACGTTCTCGATCACCTCGGCCATGTCGTCCTCGTCCTCGCCGAGCTCGGAGGCGTCCTCGATCAGCTCCTCGTCCTCTTCCTCGCCCTCGGCCTTGACGGCGGCCTCGTCCTCTTCGAGCGCCTCGGCCTCCTCGCCCTCCGTCTCGACGGCGATCTCGTCGGCAACGGCCGGCTCGATCTCCTTCTCGGTGGTGGCCGCGGTGCGCGCGCGGCGCGTCTTCAGGAAGGCCTCGGGGTCGAATTGGGTCCCGCATTTCGGGCAGACGATCTCGCCCAGCGGCTTCATCAAATCATAATAGCGCGTCCCGCAACTCGGGCAGATGCGCTTCGATCCCCATTCCGGCTTTGCCACGCGGTGCTCCTGTAGTCTGTCCTCGCAGACGCCCCCGATCTGCGCGCGGCATCTGCCATGATCGCCCGGCGCTGTCAAAGCAAAATCCGCGGCCGCGCAATCCGCGCTCGCGTGGGTGCCGGCCCGGGCGGCGTTGCCGGCGGCGGCTTAATGTGGGAGCCGCCGCGGCAAAGGCAAGGGGCCGCGCTGTTGCCGGCGGGCGGCGATGTGGTAGACACGGGCCGCCAATGGAACGGGGACGGGCGCGAGGGAGACGGAGGTGAGGCCACTCAGATCGAGGCCGACGGGGCCGCTCGTCGGCCGCATCGCCGTGCCCGGCGACAAGTCGATCTCGCATCGCGCCCTCATGCTCGGCGGGCTCGCGGTCGGGCGGACCCGCGTCGAGGGGCTCCTCGAAGGCGAGGATGTGCTGCGCACGGCAGCGGCGATGCGCGCGCTCGGCGCCGCGGTCGAGCGCGAGGCGGCGAGCGTCTGGCGTATCGACGGCGTCGGCATCGGCGGCCTCGCCGAGCCCGCCGACGTCATCGATCTCGGCAATTCGGGGACCGGCGCGCGGCTGCTCATGGGCGTCATCGCCGGCCACCCCTTCACCGCCTTCCTTACCGGCGATCCTTCGCTGCGGCGGCGGCCGATGGCGCGCGTCGTCGCGCCGCTGGAGCGGATGGGGGCGCGCATCCTCGCGCGGAGCGGCGGCCGGATGCCGCTCGCCGTCACCGGCGCCGCCGAGCCGCTGCCGATCGCCTACACGCTCCCCGTTGCCTCGGCGCAGGTGAAATCGGCGGTGCTCCTCGCCGGGCTCAGCGCGCCCGGCGTCACCACCATCATCGAGCCGCAGCCGACGCGCGACCACAGCGAGCGCATGCTGCGCCATTTCGGTGCCACGGTCGAAACCGCCGAGACGGCGGAAGGCGGGCGGCGCATCAGCCTTCTGGGGCAGCCGGAGCTCGCCGCCGCCGATCTCCGCGTTCCGGGCGATCCCTCCTCGGCGGCGTTCCCGGCGGTGGCGGCGCTGCTGCTGCCCGGCTCCGAGATCACCATCACGGGCGTCGGCATCAACCCGCTCCGCACCGGGCTCTATGACACCTTGCGCGAGATGGGCGCCGATCTCGCCTTCACCGAGGAGCGCGAGGCGGGCGGCGAGCCCGTCGCCGATCTCGTCGTCAAGGCGAGCCGGCTCGAAGGAGTCGAAGTGCCGGCCGAGCGCGCGCCGCGCATGATCGATGAGTACCCGATCCTCGCCGTCGCCGCCGCCTTCGCCAAGGGCCGTACAGTGATGCGTGGGCTCGGCGAGCTCCGCGTCAAGGAGAGCGACCGCCTCGCCGCCATCGCGACGGGTCTCGCCGCCTGCGGCGTCACGGCGCGGATCGCCGGCGACGACCTCATCGTCGAGGGCGCGGGCGGGCGGCCGCGCGGCGGCGCCGCGATCGCCACCAAGCTCGACCACCGCCCGGCGATGTCTTTCCTCGTCTTCGGCATGGCGGCGCAGGAAGCGGTCGCGATCGACGACGGCGCGCCGATCGATACGAGCTTCCCCGCCTTCGCCGCGCTGATGAACGGCCTCGGCGCCAAGATCGAAGAAGCGGGACGATGAGCGGCATCATCGATCTCCCTCTCCCGCGTGCGGGAGAGGGTCGGGGTGAGGGCAAAATACCGCCCTTCGGAGCGCCAGATACTTCAGGCGGCCGGCATGGCCCTCACCCTGCCCTCTCCCGCAAGCGGGAGAGGGTTACTTGTTGGAATCGGCCATGATCGTCGCGATCGACGGGCCAGCGGCGTCGGGGAAGGGGACCTTGGCGCGGCGCCTTGCGGCGCATTTCGGCTACGCCTTCCTCGATACAGGCCTCCTCTACCGGGCGACCGCGCTGCATCTCCTCGAAGCGGGGGGCACGCCGGCGGATGCGGCGGCGGCCGAGCGCGCCGCCCAGCGCGTCGGCGGCGCCGAGCTCCTCGACCCGCGGCTGCGCAGCGAAGAGATCGGCCGCCTCGCCTCGGCGGTCGCCGTCATTCCCGCGGTGCGGACGGCGCTCCTCGAGTTCCAACGGCGCTTCGCGGCGACGCCGCCCGGCGCCGTGCTCGACGGCCGCGACATCGGCACGGTCGTCTGTCCCGAGGCGGAGGCCAAGATCTACATCACGGCCAGCCTCGAGGAGCGCGCACGCCGCCGCGCGAAGGAGTTGCGGGATCGCGGGGTCGAGGCTATATACGAGCGCGTCCTGCAGGACATGCAAGAGCGTGACAGGCGCGACAGCGAGCGCCGGACCGCGCCGTTGCGGCCGGCCGACGACGCCTTCGTGCTCGACACGACCGCTCTCGACGCCGAGGCCGCCTTCGTCATCGCGCGCGACTACGTGGTCAAGCGCCGCGACGCGCGCTAGGGCAGCCGCCGCCGACCCGCGATGGGTGCGGCGCGGTCTTGCCGCTTTTGCCCCAATTCTGCAGGACCGGG
>JAJPHB010000127.1 GCA_021325525.1 Alphaproteobacteria bacterium | reverse complement strand
GAGCCGCCCTCGCCATTGGCGTTGGTCTGGCCGAAGGCCTCGAGAGGATCGAGCTCCGGCGGCCAGGACTTGTCGGAGGGCAGCAGCCAGAAGGCCGGCCACATGCCCTGGCCCTGCGGGAGCTGCGCCCGCATCTCGAAATAGCCGTAGGTTTGCGAGAAGCTCTTTTCCGTGGTGATGAGGCCCGAGGTGTCGGCAGCGGGGCCGCCCGGCGTCGCCGTGATGTCGAGCGCGCCGTTCTGCAGGCTGAACGGATTCACGCCGACCGAGCTGTCGGAATAAAATTCATGCTCGCCATTCGAAGGCAGCGAGCGTCCACCGAAATAGAAGGTCGTCTTGAAATCGCCGCTGCTGCCGTCCGGCGAGGAGCTGAAGGTGTTGAATTCGTCGTCGTAGGTCAGCTTGTAACCTGACAAATTCAATGTACCAGCCATGATCAAACCTCAATGAAGTTGCGCAATGATCCAAAGCCGCTCGCGCCAAGAGTGCCGCGTCGGCAAGGCCATTTCCGGTGAAGTTGCTTAATGAGCGGTAAACGCGAAGCTGAGGAGAAGAAACATCCTAGGTGGTTGTGCGATCTGTCTTAACAAACGACAGGAACGTAAACCCTGAATTTCTTACTCTCTGCTTTTATCAATCAGAAGGCGGAAAAACTTCCTGAAATGTCATGTTCGGGTCATTTTGACGAAATCAGGAGTAGTATACGCATTTCGGCCGAGCTGCGGGAAGAAGAGACGCTGCCGCGTGGAACCCAAGCGGGTGAATCAATCGACGATGAAGAGCCGCGCGCCGGTCTTCGTCGCGGAGCGGTGCGCGTTGGGCCCGTCGGAAACCTCGTAGCTCTGGCCCGCGCGCAGCGTGAAGCGCCGTCCGTCTCTTAACTCCGTGTCGAGTTCGCCCTCGAGGATCAACAAAATGTGACCGCGCTCGCACCAATGGTCGGCGACGTAGCCCGGTGAATATTCGACCATCCGCACCCGCAGATCGCCGATCTCGAGCGTCCGCCATGATGCCGTCCCGCTCGCCCCGGGGTGCAGGGTCGCGGGCAGGGCGCTCCAGTCCGTGACCGTGAAGGGGAAATTGGCAATCTTCAGGACTGTCTCCGCGCGAGGGCCGATCGGGGAGCGCTCAAACGATCTCGGACGCGGTGGGCGCGACGATGATCAATTCCGGCGGCGCCTGCCGCAGGAACCCGCCGGGCCTCTCCATCAGCCACCCGCCGGCCGCGAGGACAATTCCGAGCCCGACCGCGACGGCGATCGCGACGCGGCGGGGGAGGCGGTTTGCGATCATCGGCATCGGCCCAACCGAGACTGGACGGCCCGCTATCCTAGCGGCAAGCCCCTTCCGAGGCGACGGGTTTGTCGTGACCCTTCGACGCGGCGGGACGATCAGGCCGCGCCCAGACTTCCCGCCCCATCCTCGGGCCCGGGTGCGGCGACGTCGCTCGTCGCGAACTCCGCCGGAAGCGTGATCTCGAGGAGCTCGAGATCGTCGGAATGCGCGATTTCCAAATGGCGGATGCCGGGCGGCTGATGCACGCAGCTGCCGGCCTCGGCGAGCACCTCTCCCACTCCCTCATAGGCGAATTTGATCCATCCCTTGATGACGTAATACATCTGGAAATCGAGATGATGGCGATGCCATCGCGCCTGTCCGCCATGCCCGCTCTTCGCGCGGATGACATGGGCCATGACCCGCCCCCGGGTCGCCTCCCTGATGCCGAGATCGCGGTAGAGGAAGAAGGAGCGGAGCCCCCCGTCCTCGAAACGCGCATCCTTCAGATGCGAGGCGGAGAATTTCATTTCGGCGGAACTCATCTTGCTTCCCCGATCCTGAGCGGCATTGCCTGGCAATTTAGCCGATCACCGCGCCATCGGCAAAAGCCGGCGGCCCGGCGGAAGCAGGTGGTGGAGCAAATCCTTTACCATTTCCCGGCTAGCTTCTGCGCTTTGCAATGCGCAGCACCTCGCCACTGCCGTCATGCCCTCCGGAGCCGAGATGACCGCACTGACGACGCGACCCGATGCGGGCAGTGCGCCCGCGCCGGGGGGCGCTTCCGACCGCAGCACCCATTTCGTCTTCGAGAACAAGGTCTTCAGCCTCGAGCGCGCGTATTTCTCCCTGGCGCGCGATACCAAGGAGCCGGTCTATCACGTCATGCTCGGCACGCTGACGGCGGCGCTCCCCTTGCCGACGGTGCGCGCCGAGTTCAACATCGATCCCGACTCGCCCGACGGCAAGCTGCTCGACATCATCGAGAAGAGCCTCCGCTACGTGCGCGAGATCCGGCCCAATGATTCGATTCCCCGCGAGCTCCTCGACGGCAGCGCTTCCTGGACGGTGGAGGAGCGGCACCGGATGATCGCGCAGAAGCGCCTCGCCGTGCAGCTCAGCTCCTGGCTCAGCGGCGAGGAGACGGTGATCAGCGACATCGACAAGCTGGAGCAGCTCGCCGACGATCCGCTGACGAAGCAACGGGTGCAGGGCGCGTTCGGCGAGATTGCCGAGCGCATCGGCATCGGCCGCGCCCGCCAGCAGGAGGTCATCGACAAGATCGACGACTTCGCGCGCGAGCTCGCCTATATCGAGGCGCTGCGCGAGTATTACGGCAAGGTCAAGAACGTGGCGAGCCAGCTCGCGCGCCTGTCGAAAGTCTACAAGCAGGACAAATCCGTCACCGAGGACATCGTCCGCATCCTGCAATTGCTGCGCGCGCCGCTCGCCGAATTCGACGCGAATTTCGGGCTCATCGACGCCCAGACGAGCGAGATTCTCAACATCCTGACGAAATACAACGCGCAGGTGGGGTTCGTGCGCGAGATGCGCGACGATCTCCACTACCGGCTGAGCGAGTGGGATGCGCTGCTCGAGAAATGGGGTGCGCGCAAGATCGAGCGCTCGATGGAAATCGAAGGTCTCATCAAGGAGACCTACCGCTTCGCCGCGCAGAATTATCCTTTGACCCAGAACTGGCGGCGCTGAGCGCCCCCCGGCGCGGCGGTCAGCGGCCGATTTCCGCGCGCTCCGCCTCCGAGAGACGAATCGCCGCGGCGGCGAGGTTCTCCTCGAAATGCGCGATCGACGAGGTCCCGGGGATCGGCAGCATCATGGGCGAGCGCTGCAGCAGCCAGGCGAGGGCAATCTGCGCGGTGCTGGCGCCGTGCTTCCGCGCGATCTCGCCAAGTCGGCCGGATGCGCGCGGGAGCGAGCCGGCCGCCAGCGGGTACCAGGGCAGGAAGGCGAGCTTCTCGCCCGTGCAGGCATCGAGCACGGCCTCGTGAGCGCGATCCTCGAGATTGTAGCGGTTCTGAACCGAGACAATCGGAGCCAGCTTGCGCGCCTCTCGAAGCTGCTCGACGGTGACGTTCGACAAGCCGATATGGCGGATCTTGCCTTCCCTCTGCAAATCGAGGAGGGCGCCGAGGGATTCGGCGAGCGGCACGCGCGGATCGACGGTATGGAGCTGGTAGAGATCGATGCGCTCCAGCTTGAGGCGCCTCAGGCTGCCCTCGCAGGCCGCGCGCAAATGGGCGGGTCGGCAATCGGCATCCCAGCGCGGGGCCGCCGGGCGCAGCAGCCCGCCCTTCGTGGCGATGACGAGACCGCGCGGATAGGGATGCAGCGCCTCGGCGATGAGCTCCTCGCTCACATGCGGGCCGTAGGAATCGGCCGTGTCGATGAAGTCGACGCCGCGCTCGACGACGCGCCGCAGCAGGGCGACGGCGGCGCGGCGGTCCGCCGGGTAGCCCCAGATGCCGGGTCCGGTGACGCGCATCGCGCCGAAGCCGAGGCGGTTGACGGTGAGATCGCCGCCGATCGTTATGCTTCCGGCCGATGCTGCGGTTTGCGTCATCGCGTCAATCCTTTCTCGGCAAACACTGGCAGCAGCTCCGCATCTTGCCCTCGGCTTGGGCTGGATGCACTCCCGGCTTTCCTGCCGCGCCGATTTCGCTAGTATCACACCAACCCAGAGGCGTCGAAAGGATGCGCCGGTGAAGCTGCGGACGCCATACCTTCTGTTCCTCGGCGATGCGCATGACCAGCTCGCGGCGAAGACCGCGGCGGGCGTCGCCTATTGGCGCCCGGAATGGTCGCTGGGGCAGCTCCGCCTTCCCGGCTGCAAGGCGGATCTGGGTCTTCCCGACCTCACCCTCGAAGAGGCGGCCGAGCGCGGGGCCAAGACGGTCATCATCGGCATCGCCAATCGCGGCGGCGTCATTGCCGAATCCTGGCTGCCGACGCTGCTGCGGGCGATGGAGCTCGGAATGGACCTGGCGAGCGGTCTCCATCGCCGGCTCACCGATGTCGCGCCGCTGCGGGAGCTGGCGGCGCGTCTCGGCCGTCGGCTGAGCGATGTCCGCCACCCGACCCGCGAGTTCGAGGTCGGCAGCGGCAGGAAGCGCAGCGGCAAGCGCCTCCTCACCGTCGGGACCGATTGCTCGCTCGGCAAGATGTACACCTCGCTCGCCATCGAGCGAGAGATGCGCCGCCGCGGTCTCAAGGCGGATTTCCGCGCCACGGGACAAACTGGCATCCTGATCGCCGGGTCGGGCGTTTCCGTCGATGCCGTCATCTCCGACTTCATTTCCGGCGCGACGGAATGGCTGTCGCCCGACAACGAGACCGATCACTGGGACATCATCGAGGGCCAGGGGTCGCTCTTTCACCCCTCTTTTGCAGGCGTCAGCCTCGGCCTGCTGCACGGGGCGCAGCCGGACGCCATCGTCATGTGCCATGAGCCGACCCGGACCCATATGCGCGGCCTGCCGCATTACCCGCTGCCGAGCCTGCGCGAATGCATCGACGCCAACATCGCGGCCGGCCGGCTGACCAACCCCGCCATTCGCTGCGTCGGCATCAGCATCAACACCGCGGCTCTCGACGATTCGACCGCCGACAGCCTCCTGAAGCAGACGGCGGATGCTTTCGGCCTGCCCTGCGTCGATCCGGTGCGCGGCGGCGTCGCGGCGATCGTCGACCGGTTATAGGCGCCATCGCCGATGCGCCGCCTCGATCTTCGCCGCGAGGATTGGCCGCTTGCCAAGCCCTTCACAATTTCGCGCGGCAGCCGGACGGTGGCCGAGACCGTGCTCGTGGAGATTCATTCCGGGGCGTTGCGCGGCCGCGGCGAGTGCGTGCCCTATGCGCGCTACGGCGAATCGGTCGAGAGCGTCCTCGCCGCGATCGGGGCGATGGCGGAGGCGGTCGGCGAGGGCATCGACCGCGAAGCTCTGCGCGACAGGATGCCGCCCGGCGCCGCGCGCAACGCCCTCGATTGCGCGCTCTGGGATTTGGAGGCGAAGGAGAGCGGAAGCAGCATCTGGGGTCTTGCCGGAATTGCCGCTCCCCGCCCCGTTGTCACCGCCTACACGATCAGCCTCGACACGGCCGAGCGCATGGCTGCGGAGGCCGGCGAGAACGCAGCGCGGCCGCTCCTCAAAATCAAGCTGACGGGCGAGGGCGACCTCGATCGCGTGCGGGCGGTTCGGGCGGCAGCGCCGTCAGCGAAGCTCATCGTCGATGCCAATGAAGGGTGGACGGTCGAGCATCTGCGGCGCTATGGCGCGGCGCTCGCCGAGCTCGGCGTCGCGCTCATCGAGCAGCCGCTTCCGGCGGGCCAGGATGCGGCTCTCGCCGAGCTGCCGCATCCCGTGCCGATCTGCGCCGACGAGGCCTGCCATACGAGCGCCGACCTCGATCGGCTGGTCGGGCTGTACGATTGCGTCAACATCAAGCTCGACAAGGCGGGCGGGCTGACCGAGGCGCTGCGCCTCAAGGAAGCGGCACGCGCCCGCGGCTTCACGGTGATGGTCGGCTGCATGGTGGGCAGCTCGCTGTCGATGGCGCCGGCGCATCTTGTGGCTCAGGACGCCGATTTCGTCGATCTCGACGCCCCGCTGCTCCTGGCGCGCGATCGCCAGCCGGGATTGCGCTACGAAGGGAGCCTCGTCTATCCCCCGAAGCCCAATCTCTGGGGATAGGGGCGGCATGAGCGCTCCGTTGGAAGGCATTCTCGTCGTCGCCCTCGAACAGGCGGTGGCGGCGCCGCTCTGCACCTGCCGACTCGCCGATGCCGGCGCGCGCGTCATCAAGATCGAGCGTCCGGAAGGGGATTTCGCCCGCGGCTACGACGCGGCGGCGCGTGGCCTCAGCAGCTATTTCGTGTGGCTCAACCGGGGCAAGGAGTCCCTGACGCTCGACATCAAGCAGCCGGAGGACAAAGCGCTTCTCGATCGGATCCTCGCCCGCGCCGATGTCTTCGTGCAGAACCTTGCGCCCGGCGCCGCGGCGCGCGCGGGCTTCGATCCGGAAGCGCTGCGCCGCCGCTATCCGCGCCTCGTCACCTGCTCCATCTCGGGCTATGGCGAGAGCGGGCCCTATCGCGACATGAAGGCCTACGACCTTCTCATTCAGGCCGAGACGGGCCTTGCCGACATTACCGGGCCGCCGGAGGCCCCGGGGCGCGTCGGCGTGTCTGTCTCCGATATCGCGGCCGGGCTCAACGCCTATGCCGCCATCCTCGAGGCGCTGCTGCGGCGCGGACGCACGGGAGAGGGGGCGGCGATCGCCCTGTCGCTGTTCGATGCGACCGCCGAATGGATGGCCGTGCCGCTGGTCTATCACGACTATATGGGACGGGCGCCGGTCCGCGTCGGCATCAACCATCCCTCGATCGCGCCCTACGGCGTCTTCACGGCCGCCGACGGGAAAGCGCTCGTCATCTCTATTCAGAACGAGCGGGAATGGGTGCGCTTCTGCGGCGATTTCCTCGGCCGACCCGAGCTTGCCGCGGATCCGCGCTTTGCCGACAATGCCCGCCGCCTGGCGAACCGCGCGCCGCTCGATGATCTGATCCAGGCGGAATTCGGCCGCTTCGACCGGGCGACGCTTGGCCGGCGCCTCAAAGCGGCGGCGATCGCCTTCGGCAATCTCAACACGGTCGGCGACTTCTCGCGGCATCCGCATCTCCGCCGCATCGAGGTGCCGACCGGAAAGGGCGTCGTGGCGCTGCCGCCCCCGCCCGCCTGGAGCGGCGCGCAGTCCCCGGGTCGCGTCCCGGAACTCGGCGAGCATACGGCGGCGCTTCGCCGCGAGTTCGCCGCCTGAGACAGACGCCCTGAGCCGCCGGCGGCTCAGCCAGTGGCCTCCGCCCGCAGAAGATGGGCAAGGCCGAGAAAGGCCGGATGCGGGTGGGTGATGACGAAGGTCGGAATGGCCGCGAGATAGGCGGAAAATCGCCCCTTCTCTTCAAAGCGCCGGCGGAATCCGCTCGCCGCAAATGCCGGGCCGAGGCGCGGCACGATGCCGCCGGCGATATAGATGCCGCCGCGTGCGCCCAGCGTGAGGGCGAGATTGCCTGCGACCGTGCCGAGCATGGCGCAGAACATGTCCCGCGCTTCGCGGCAAAGCGGATCGGACGCGCAGGTCGAGGGATCGGCGATCTGCGCCGGGCTATAAGGCGCTGCCGGGACGCCGTCGATCTCGGCAAGCGTGTTGTAGAGGTTGACGAGGCCCGGACCCGAGACGACGCGCTCGGCCGAGACATGATCGAAGCGGCGGCGCATGCGGTCGAGCACCAGGCTCTCGCGCGGGCTCGCCGGAGCCATCGTCACATGACCGCCTTCGCCGGGAATGGCGAGCCAGCCCGCGCGCCCGTCCGGCACGAGCGCGCCGACGCCGAGCCCCGATCCCGGCCCGATGATGCCGATCGGCGCTCCTGCGATGGCGCTGCCCTCACCGATCGGCGACTGATCCGCCGCGGCAAGATGCGGCACGGCGAGCGCGTTCGCCATGAAGTCGTTGACCACCAGCAGCCGCTCGAACCCGAAGTGCTGGCGCAGCGCAGTGATCGAGAAGGCCCAGGGATGATTGGTCAGCGCCACCTGATCGCCGATAATGGGTGAGGCGACGGCCAGCGCCGCCGAGAACGGGTGGCGGGAACCATGCTCGGCATCCTGCGGCTCCGCGCCGAGATAGGCGGCGATCGCATCTTCGATCGTCGGATGATCATCGCAAACCAGCACGCGCGTCCGATCGAACTTCCCCTCTGCATCGACGAGCGCGAAGCGCGCATTCGTCGCCCCGATATCGCCGACGAGGAGGGGGGCCGGAAGCCGAGAGGCGGTCATCGAACGGCCGCGCTCAGCGCGCCGACGAAGTTCTCGCGCCAAGCGGTGATGTCGTTGCGGCGCAATGTTGCCATCATGGCCTGCCAGCGTTCCCGGCGCTCCTCCAGCGACATCGAGAGGCCGCGCTCCATGGCCTCGGTGATCTCCATGCGATCGAACGGATTGACGATGAGCGCCTCGCCCAGCTCGCTCGCCGCGCCGGCGAAGCACGACAGCACGAGCACGCCGGGATCGGCCGGGTTCTGGCTCGCCACGAACTCCTTGGCGACGAGGTTCATCCCGTCGCGGAGCGGCGTGACGACGCCGATCCGGCTTTCGCGGAAGAATCCGGCCAGCGTCCGGTGATTGAAGCTCTTGTTGAGGTAGCGGATGGGTGTCCAGTCGAATTCCGCAAAGCGCCCGTTGATGTGTCCGGCCGCCGCTTCGAGGCTGCGCCGGATCTCCAGATATTCCGGCACCTCGCTGCGCGACGGCGGCGCGATCTGCATGAAGGTCACCTGCCCGCGTCGCTCGGGAAAATGCTCGATGAGCTGCTCGAAGGCTTCGAAGCGGGCAAGAAGGCCCTTGGAGTAGTCGAGCCTATCGACGCCGATCATGAGGGCGCGCGCGCGCAGGCTTTCGCGCAGCCGCCGCGTCTGCCGCGACTCTGCCGCCGCAATCGCCAGATTGCTGACGATGTCGACGTCGATGCCGATCGGAAAGGCTTCGGCGCGGATGGTGCGGTCGAAGACGCGAAGCCTCCGCCCGCCGAGATCCTGCGCTCCGAGCTCGCGCATAAGGTAGTCGCGGAAGCTCTTCAGGTCGTGGACCGTCTGAAAGCCGATGACGTCGTAATCGCACAAGGCGCGGATCATGTCGCGATGGTTCGGCAGGATCCGCAGCAGCTCAGTCGGCGGGAAGGGAGTGTGAAGAAAGAAGCCGATCGGCTGCTCCATTCCGAGCCGACGCAGCTCGCAGCCGAGCGGGATGAGATGATAGTCGTGCGCCCAGACGAGGTCGCCCTGCCGCAGCAGGGGCGCAAGATGCGTCGCGAAGGCGCGATTGACCCGCAGATAGCCCGCCAGATCCTGCCGCCGGAATTCGACGAGGCCCGCACGGAAATGAAAGAGCGGCCATAGAACCCGGTTGGCAAAGCCGTTGTAGTATTCTTCGTAATCCTGGCGGCTCAAATCCAAGGTGACGTAGGTCAGCGCCCCGGACGGGGCGATATGGGGGGCCTCGACGGCGTGGCTGACGACCTGGCCGCTCCAACCGAACCAGATGCCGCCGCTTTTCTGCAGCGCCGTCTGAACGGCGACGGCAAGACCGCCGGTGCTGGACTTGCCGCGTTCGACCGGGGCCAATCGGTTCGACACCACGACGAGCCGCCGCCGCGGCCCGGAGGACCGCCGGGGCGAGCCGTCCTGCGCGCGGATGAAGAGCTCGGGCACGGATCGGACACCCACCTCGAGCTGGCCACCCTGTCCGTGGATTCGGCTCATGGCGGCGCGAGACATGGCATGGGCGAAGCCGGTGAATTCGTGCCCGGCGGGAAAAACGCGCGCGCGGCAGCTTCAGGCGAGGCGGCTGCCGCGACCGCCTGCAGCCAAGCGCGCAAAGCGGCGACGCTCGGCAGGCGCCAGGGCGCGACGGTCGGGGCATCGGCACCCACTCGAAGCGCCATGCCTCGCATGGCCAGAACGGCACGAAACCCGTCCTCGTCGGTGAGGTCGTCGCCGGCGAAAACCGGGCGTCGGCCGATGAAGGGCGCCTCGGCCATGAAGGCCGCGATCGCTTGGCCTTTGTCCGAGGCGGAGAGGCAGAATTCGACCACCATCTTGCCCCGGAGCAGCCGCACCGAACGGTCGGCCTCCGCCAGGATCGACGCCGATAGCGCGCTGACCGCATCTTCTAGATGCGGCGCAAGGCGATAGTGCAAGGCGATCGACAAGCCTTTGTCCTCGAGGTGGAGGCGCGGGTCCTGGGCGGCAAAGGCCGCAAATCGTCGACGGATCGCGGACAGGCCCGTCGCGGGCGCGCGCTCGATGCTGCCATCGGCGCGCCGCCTTTCAAGACCGTGGACCCCGGCAGCCGGCAATCGCAGCGGCCAGAAGAGCCTGTCGAGGTCATGGATGCGTCGTCCGCTAATGAGGGCAAGCGCGCCTTCGCATCCGCCGCGGAGCGCATCGAGGGTCGCTATGAGCGGGGGATCCACCCGAACGTCGTCCGGCCTCTCGGCAATCTCCAGCAGCGTCCCATCGACATCGAGGAAATACGCCCAGCCCTGGCGCGGGGTTGGCGACTGGTATGCGTCCATCGCGTGACAAACCACCGACGCATGGCAACCATTCCACGCTCGCCGGCATCGGCGCACCGGAAGCCCGTTGCCGATCCCGCTCGAGGCCCCGGGGCAGCCTATGCATGGAAGGCCTGTTGCTGGAATGCAACACTGTCGGGCGAAGCAGGCGGAGTCACCAAGGCGACCTTGATTTTTTGCTCCGCAACATGCAGATTGTGCAGTGCGGTATGGATCGTCCTCCGATGATCTTGCCGTACGTCTTCTAGGCGTTTCCTCCCTAAACTTGGGCCGTGCGCGAGCACGGCCCTTTTTCTTCGACACCCTTCCGCCGGCGGTGGGGCGGGGGTCACCTGCCGCGATGCAAAACGATGTCCTCGGGCAAAACCTCACCCGGACCGATGTCTTGCATGTCCTTCATGCGGGCGTAATAGGGGGTGAAATCCGGCCTTGTCGCCTCGAAGAGCTGGTCGAAGCTGTCGATGACGAAATAGGTTTCCTGGAAATCGTCGATGCGGTAGCGCGTGCGCATGATCCTCAGGAGATCGAAGGCGATGCGATTGGGGCGAGGCGAATCGAGCGCGTAGATCGATTCGCCTTTCGACGAGACGATGCCGGAACCGTAGATGCGCAGCCCTTGCGGCGTCCGGATGAGGCCGAACTCGACCGTGTACCAGTAGAGCCGGGCGAGGTGGTGGAGGCTGCCGAGGCGGAGCGCCTTCAACCCTCCCTTGCCGTACGCCTCCATGTAATCGGCGAAGACCGGGTTCATCAGCATCGGCACGTGGCCGAAGACGTCGTGAAATATGTCCGGTTCCTGAAGATAGTCGAGCTGCTCCGGGCGGCGAATGAAGCATGTCGAGGGGAAGCGGCGATTGGCGAGATGCTCGAAGAAGATGTCGTCCGGAACCAAGCCCGGTACCGCGACGATCCGCCAGCCGGTCGCGGCGCCGAGAATGCGGTTGAGGCGGTCGAAATCCGGTATGCCGTCGGCGGCGACGCCGAGCCCGACAAGCCCGTCGAGGAATTCCCGGCAGGCCCGGCCGCGCAGGGCGCTTTCCTGGCGGTGGAACAGCGTCCGCCAGATGGCGTGGTCGCTCTCGCTATAGGAGTCCCAGTTCTGCTCGATGGTGAAATCGGCGCGTGTCGCTGTCGCGCTTTCCGAACGCGTCGTGCCAAACTCGCTGCGCCCGGCCTGCATCGGTTACCTCCTTTCCGAAGAACGGCAACGACTCGCCGGTGTTCCCGCCGAGGGCGGAGGCGGCGAGGCGGAGCGAGGCTCGCCCGTCCTTATCCGCCTCCCATCGCCGCCCGCCGACTCGGCGCCGAAGGCGTCAGCGTCTCCAGGCCGATGGCGCCGAGAGCCGCCACCAGCTCCTGCATATCGGCGGCGATCTGCTTCAAGAACGGTTTCCGGCGGATCGTCCGCTCGTCCATATAGAGGGCGCGATTGATCTCGATCTGCAAGCCGTGCCCGTGATCGCGCGGGCGGCCGTAATGGCAAGTGGTGAAACCGCCGGCATAGGGGGTATTGCGCGCGACGCTGTAGCCCTTGCCGGCGATGATGCGCTGCGCCGTGTCGATGATCGCCGGGTGGCAGGCCGTTCCATGGCAATCGCCGAGCACGAAATCGACGCGCCCGCGCCCGCCCCTGTCTTGGACACCGCCGCTCGACGGCATCGAATGGCAATCGATGAGGAGATAGCATCCGAAACGGCGACGAGTGCCGTCGAGCAGCTGCCGCAAGCTGCGATGATAGGGCTGATAAAGCCGCTGGACGCGCCATAAGGCTTCGGAAAACCGCAGCTTCCGCGCGTAGATGTCTTCGCCCGACGCGACGATGCGCGCGATCGTGCCGAGCCCGACCTGCACGCGCGGCGAGCGGGTATTGACGAAGCTCGGAAGCGGGTCCTCGAACATCGCCGGATCGAGCTCGAAGGGCTCACGGTTGAGGTCGATATAGGCGCGGGCGAAACGGGCGCGCAGCAACGGCGCGCCGATCTCTGGACCGCCGGCGAAAATCTCGTCGACGAAACTGTCTTCCGACCGGCGCAGCGCATGCGCGTCGAGGCGCGAGGCGGCGAGGAGGTCTCGCGGGTAGATCGAGCCGCTATGGGGCGAAGACAGGACGATGGGAAGCCGCTGTTCTGTGGAAGCGACGATGTCGACCGGCCGGACGAGTGCCGTGTCGGGATCCAGGTGACCATCCATCCCGCGCAGATTAAGGGCATTCGAGCGCATCTGTCACGACGCCGATCGCCCGGCGCGGCCTCGCGCCAAAACGCCGGTTGCGGAATAGTCATCGTCCAGGGAACGGGATGGGAACTGGAGCCGCGGCTTTCCACGCTGCGCCAGCCGTGTTAGAGCTAGAGCCGGACCGACGTCATCGCCAGGCGAAATGGCTCGCATCCTTCTTGCCGAAGACGACGACAACATGCGCGCTTTCCTGGCGCGGGCGCTCGAACGCGCCGGGCATGTGGTGAGCGCGGTGGGCAACGGCGAGGCGGCGCTCACCCTCGCCGGCGGCAGCCAATACGACCTCCTTCTCGCCGATGTGGTGATGCCGGGCATCGATGGGATCGAGCTCGCACGCCGCGCGAGCGCGCTCCTTCCCGAATTGCGTGTCATGTTTATCACCGGCTTTGCCGCCGTGGCGCTCAACCAGCCGGGATTTGCCCACCGGCAACCCCGTGTCCTCGCCAAGCCGTTCCATTTGAGGCAGCTTGTCGTCGAGGTGGACAAGGTGCTTGGCGCGGCATGATCCGTGCCGCTGTTTTTCTCGCCGACTTCGCTTGCAAGGCTGGGAGAATTCGGCTAAATCCGGCCTCGACCTAGGGCCGGCGCGGCCGGCAGCAGGGCACGTAGCTCAGCGGGAGAGCACCGCCTTGACATGGCGGGGGTCAGAGGTTCAATCCCTCTCGTGCCCACCATTCCTCTTTGAAAAAATGCCCCGCCGCAAAGGGGCGGGGCAACCGTCCGGATCGCAAGGCCGAAGGCTACTGCGTCTGCGTGCCGGATGATCCTTTGCTCTGCCCGGCGGGCTGGCTCGTCCCGCCTTGGTTCTGCGGATTCGACGAGTTGCCCTGGCTGCTCGATGCCGGCGACGCGCTCGACCCGGAAGCGGCGCCCTGGTGGCCCATCAGCCGATCGAGCGTCTGCTTGTCGAGAGTCGCCGTCTGCTTCAGCCCTTCCTTCTTCTGGTATTCCGAGAGCGCCTGCTTCGTCTCCGGCCCCACGATCCCATCGATCTGGCCGTTGTAGAGGCCTTCTGACTTCAGCTGCTGCTGCGCTTGCTTGACCTCGCTGCGGGACACGCTCGCCTGCATTCCGTGCGACGAGCTGGCGCCCGACATCGAAGCGCCGGAACCGGACATCGTGGAATTCGCGCTCGAACCCGCAGCCGCGGCAAGCCCTGCGCCGCCCACACTCAGCGCGATCACCGAGGCCGTCGTGATGAATAGCCGCCTCATTCAATCCTCCTTGCTGGAACAGGCTATCCCTTGCCAACCCTATGGCGTTCGGCTCGTTCCACACGCGCCCCTGGCGATCGTCCCAGGGACGGGGTGTGCGCGGTGGTGGGGGGGATGTTTCGTCTCCCGATAAAAAAATGTCAAATGGTGATTGTAACAGTTTGTATCGACTGCAGGACCGGGCTATGAAGGTATATGGACTGGTACGTGGTTTATCGCTCCCAAGCCGGCAATTCGGTGACGCCGTTTCCGAGCCGGGAGGAAGCCATCGATTTTGCCTGCGGGCTGCTGGAGCGCGGGGTCGAGGTGCTGCGTGTCAGCTCGCGCCAGGATTCCGTCAGTCCAGAAGAATTGCGCGCGATCGCGAGGGCGAGGAAGGGAACCCTGTGACCCGCGCCGTGCCCGGCACCGGCACGACGCGCAAAACTCCTTCGTACTCAGCGGCTTAGCATCCCCGGACGGGCGGACCTTCATAATCCGTGCCGCCAGGCCGATCCTGATGAAAAATGGTCGCGCAGCCTTCGGGCGCCAGCGTCGACACCGCTTCCGAGGTCGAGGTGCCATCGCCTGATGCGCCGATATCGTCCATCGCTGGATACCGGCTCCACGATCCGGCATCTTGGCAAGATTGCATCGCCAGCATGCCGATGCCGAAGGTCAGCGCAGCGATGCGCTTCACCACCGTGCTCCCCATCCGCGCCTCGGGTGTCGCGCGGGGCAATGTGCGGCATTGCCCGGTCCGCACCCCAAACGAGCGGAAAACCCCGGAACCTCCAGGGAGTTCCCGTTCCGAGCGAGCGTAGGTCCTATAATTGCGGAAGAGATCTGCGCTCGTCCTCGGTTTCGGCACGCAGATCGTCGATGGCCCTGGCCAGCCTATCGGAGAGGTTCGACGGCGCGGCCGCGGGCTCGGCCGGCGCCATCACGCTTTCCGGGCGCGCTTGGTGAGCAAGCTGGGCCAAGTCGCGGGTGAGCCGGACTTGCCGCTCGATCATGTCGCGGGCAATCCGCACCGCCTCGCCGAGGTCGCTCGCCGCTGCCGCGATGGCCTCGGCCGTCTCTCGATCCGCCTCGATCGCGACTTGGAGGCGCTCTTGAGTCGAGACGAGCCGATTGACGGCGGGAAGCACCGAGAGCGACAAGGTCTCGAGGATGGCGTGGAGCTGGTTGAACGCCGCCGCGATGCGCTTCAGCTCGACGGCGCCGTCGGCGATGAGCCCGCTGGCGGCCTCTCTGGCGTGATCCGTCCACTGCTCGACTGCCGTACCGGCTTGTTCGCCGAGCGCCGCCATCCGCGCCGTTGTCGCGGCGAGTCCACTCTGCACCTCCTGCAGAACCACGGTCATCGCGGCCGTCTGCTGCGCGCTTGCCTGCGCGATGGCCTCCGCGAGGGCGCTCAACACCCGCTCGGTGAGCTGGACAGCATGTTCCGATAGCTGCTGCTCCGAGCGCCCAATGGCGGTCTGCAACTCTTCGGCGAGCGCGCGGGTCGTGACGAGAATGTCGCCGAGCGCCGCGGCATGCGCTCCGAAGCGCTGCTGGAACTCGCCGAGAAAATCGGTCAGTACGCCTTGGAGGAGGCGCTGCATTGCGGAAGCGTCCTCCGCCTCGAGGCGCGCCAGCATCTCCTGGATGCTCTTGCCGATCGGCTGAATTGCGCGCTGCACTGACGAGGCGACGCTCGCGGCGATCCGCCGGTCATGGCCAGCGAGCATGGTCTTCAGCTCTTCCGTTGCCGCAGCGAGCCCGGCGACGATGCCGTCGCGTGCGTCTCCGAGGGCCGCCGCGTGATGGCGGCTTGCGGTGCCCAAGGCTTCAGTCCAGCGCTCGACGAGGAGCTCTGTGCTGGCGGTCGGAAAGAGCCGCCGGGTCGACCCTGCGACCTCGGCGAGTTGCTGTGAGCGCACCCATTGCAGCAGCCGGACCGAGGCGTAGAGAGCAAGACCCAGCGCCGATGAGACAAGATCGAGCGCCGCCGGACTCGCCGGTGCGGATGCGGCTGCCTGGCTGTGCGAGATCGCGGCATGGTAGAGCAGGGAGAGGAATCCGAGCGCAAGCAGCACGAGGCAAAACTGCCCCGCCAGCCCGCTGGCGGCTTCGCGGATCCGCCCGGCCGGCTGAAGGAGCTGCTCGGGATCGGCGGGCGACCGCCAGACCGGGCCGAAAGCGGCGGCTTCGACGGCATCGGACCGATGCCACAAGCCTGCTGCATAGGCGGTCCCGTAATGCTCCAGCCGGGTGCGGGAAAAGGCGCCTCGTAGCGCGTCGGGCGTAACGATCTCGCCGGTTTGCCTTGCCGCGACGAGCCGGCGGAGCCGGCGCACGAGCCGCGCGAGCGCCCAGATATCGGCCGCCATAGGGATGAGGAAGCCGACGACCACGAGGACGAGGAGCGCCGCCGAGATGCCGCCGAGGGCTCGCGACGCCGCGTCGAAATCGATCGCCGACGCCACTCGTCCGATTGCCGAGGGCAAGCTCGGCGGCAGCACGCCGCTCTCGGTTCCAACGAGGACACCGCTTCCGCCCGCCAGCAAGAGGAGGGCGAGAAGATGGAGCGGACGCGGCGCGGGCGCTTCCGGGGCGAGCAGATGACTTTTCATCGGTGAGCGGCCGAGTCCGGTGTCGCGCCGCGCTCTCAGCCGCCCGAGAGTTCCTTGAGAAGCGATTTCGCCTCGGCGACCCCATCAAAGGACGGGTTGCCCTTGAGCGCCTGCTCGAGATTCTGCCGCGCATCATCGACCCGCCCCGCATTCTTCAACGCGACGGCGAGGTGATACTTCACCTCCGGCGGGACGCCATTGACCTTCGCGACCTTGCTCAGCAAATCGAGCCCGCGGTCGTTTTGCCCCTGCTGCACGAGTATCCAGCCGAGCGTATCCGCAAGATCCGCGCTGTTCGGAGCCATCTTGTAGGCCCGCTCGGCCAGGGGGAGCGCACGGCTGTCGTGCTTTCGCTGATAGAGCCAAGCCAGATTATTCGCCGCCGCGGCGTTGTCCGGCTGCTCCTTGACGATGATTTCATGCTCCGCGATGGCATCATCGTACCGTTTCATCGCGATCAGCATGCCGCCGAGCACGAACCTCACCGCGGCTTGATCCGGATACTTCGCCAGCCAGTCGGAAAGAGTGTGGACGGCCTTCTCCTGATCGAAGCGCGCCGTGGCTTCGGCCAGCTTGACCACGGCGGCCGCATTGTTCTGGCTCTTGGCGAGCCCTTTCGCGTAGGCGGCGGCGGCATCGGTGGGATCGTTGGTCGCCATCAGCAAGTCGCCGGCCAGCAGATCAATCGCGGGATCGCTGGGTTGCTTGGCCGCGAGACCCTTCAGATATTCGAGCTCTTTGGGCGCCGAATTCGTCTCGATCGCGAAGCGAATGAATTGCTGCTGGACCGTTACTTCCTTGGGGCTGAGCGCGACCGCCCGCTCGAGATCGGCGCGCGCGCTCTCATTGTCTTTTGCGGCATAGTGCGCGCGTGCAAGTTGAAGCTGCGCCAGGCCGGAATTCGGCGCTACCGCCGCAAGGTGCTGGAACGTGGCGATCGCCGCCGTGATCTCGTTGTTCGCCAGATGGGCGGCGCCGACGGAGTTGATCGCCGATGGATCGTCGGGCGCGATCTTCTCGACCTCTTCGGCAATCTTGGCAGCTTTCCCGGGGTCCTTCAGCCGAATATAGGCATCGATCAAGCGCAGGCGAGGTTGCAGTGCCGTCGGATTGCCGTTGCGCGCCTTCTCGAGCCAAAGGACGGCATCGTCCCCTTTTCCTTCGCTAAGGCTGAGATCCGCCTGCCCGATCAAAGCGGCGAGATCGACGGGCTTGCGCTTCAAGATGCCCTCGTAGATCGCGCGGGCATCGTCGAAATGGCGCTCGGCAACCGCCAACTGCGCGAGATTCATGGCGGCGGGATCGAAATCGGGCTTCAGCTGTAGGGCCTTCTGGAAATGGACCTTGGCGTTTGCAATGTCGCCCTTCCGCAGAGTGATCGCGCCCAGCAAATTCTCCGCGACCGGGTCGTCGGGAAGCCGATTGCGCAATTCCTCCGCCGCCTTCAGCGCTTCATCGATCTTGTTGGTCTGCAGCAAGGTGAGGACAAGCAACATCCCGGCTTGCTCGGATTTCGGCGACAGCTCGGTCGCCGTTTCGAGATCGGCGAGAGCTTCGTCGGGCCGTCCGATGCGCAGCCGCTGCGCTGCTATCCTCGTCCGCAGATCGGCGTCCTCCGGGTGTGTCGCGGTGGCGCGGTCGAGGACAGCAGCAGCTTCCGCGGGCTGCTTGTTCCGCGTATAGGCATCGCTCAGCAGGCCCATCAGCCGCAATGATTGCGGGTGGGCGTCGAGCGAGGTCTTCAAGACTTCGATCGCGCGCGGAAAATTGCCGCGCCGCAAGAGCAGATTTGCCAAGAGTGCCGTACCGGCTTCGTCGTTGGGCACGTGCGAGAGGAAGCGGTTAATGTTGTCCTCCGCCTGGGCCATCTCGTTCTGCGAAAGATTGACCGCCGCGAGGAGATAAAGCGCGGGAGGATAGCTGTCGATGAAGCCTTTAAGGCTCTGAAGCGATGTTTCCGCCGCGCGGAAATTCTTCTCCCTAGCTTCGATCAGAGCGCGGTAGTAGACCGCCAGGGGATGGTTCGGATTGGCCTTGAAGACCGCGTCGAGGTCAGCCGATGCCAATTGCAGGTCATTGGTCGCAATGAGCAGCGATGCGCGCTCGAGGCGGCCGGGCAGATAATTCGGATTGAGCGCCAGGGCCTTGTCTATGTCGCTGCGGGCCGCTGCAAGATCACCCTCTGTCCGCTTGAGCCGGCTCATCAGCACCCAGGCATCGGGAAGATTGGCATCGCTGTCGATCGCTTTCTGCGTCGCCGCGACGGCCTCGGGGAGTTTTCCTGCTGCGGCAAGCGCCCGCGCCAGTCCGAGCTCCGCTGCCGCCGGCTTCGCGGCCCGGGCCAGCGCATCCTCGAATGATTTTTTGGCGTCGTCGAGCCGATGCAGCTCGAGCAGCGCATAACCGCGCGCGATGCGCACGCGGCTCTCGATTTCGGCCGGCCGGTCGCCGGCCGGGATCTGATCCAGCAGCTCCTGGTTCTTGCGCAGATGGAGGAGGGCATCGGCAAGCTGCGGCGCGACCTTGTCGCGATCGTAATGGTGCTCGATCGCCGCGCGGAGCTCCTTCTCGGCCGAGAGATAATCGCCGAGGCGCAATTCCACCGAGCCAAGCTCGAAACGCGCAACGCCGCTATCGGGATCGGCCTGCACCGCATTCTTCAGCTGAATGACCGCCGAGCGCGCGTCGCCTTTTTCCAGCGCCTTCTTCGCCTCGTTGAGATACCCTTCCGCCACTTTCGGATCCGCGGCTTTCACCCCAGTTGCAATCGTCATCGCGAGGGCGATTGCGGCGATGTATCCGGTACTCTTGCGCATGGTCTCGACTTTCCTGGCGAAAGGTCGCATCGCGAGCGGCCTCGACTTCACTGTTTCAGATCGTATTCTTTCATCAGATCGTACAAAGTCGGTCGACTGACGCCGAGCAACTTTGCGGCAAGCGAGATGTTGCTCTGAGTCTCGACAAGGGCGCGCTGAATCATCGCGCGCTCGGCGCGCTCGCGCGCCTGCTTGAGCGTCGTGAGCCCGCCTTCATCGGCCTCCGCCGGCTTGAGGTCGAGATCGCGGAGATCGATCAACTTGCCCTCGCTCATGATGACGGACCGCTTGATGCAGTTCTCGAGCTCCCTCACATTGCCGGGCCAATTGTGGCCGGCGATCGCGGCGGCCGCCTCCTTGGTGAAGCCGCGCACCGAGCGGCCCAACGATACGCCGAATTTGTTAAGGAAGTAGTGCGCGAGCAGCAGCGCGTCGTTGGGACGGTCGCGCAAAGGCGGAACGGTTATCATGAATTCGTTGAGACGGTAAAAGAGGTCTTCCCGAAAGCGTCCGGCAACCATGAGCTTGGCGAGATCTTGATTGGTCGCGCAAATAATGCGGACGTCGACGGGAATTGCTTGCCGCCCACCAATTCTCTCGATGACACGATCTTGCAGGAACCGAAGCAGCTTGACTTGCAAGGGAAGCGGCAAGTCACCGATTTCGTCGAGGAAGAGACTGCCTTTATTGGCGATCTCGATTTTGCCCAGAGTCTGCTTGACCGCGCCGGTGAACGCCCCGCGCTCATGGCCGAAGAGCTCGCTTTCGAGAAGCGTCTCGGGAATGGCGGCGCAGTTGATCGCCACGAATGGACGCCCGGCGCGCGTGCTCTGGTTGTGCACCGCTCGCGCCAGCAACTCCTTGCCGGTGCCGCTCTCGCCGAGAATGAGCACGGTGACGTCCGTGCCGGCGACCTTCTCGATGCTGCGGCAGATCTTGTACATCTCCGGATCGCCGGTCACGATCCCATGGAACGGGGCCGTGCTATTGGCTGATTGCAGGCGGCGATTCTCCGCTTCGAGCTGCGACAGCCGGAGGGCTCGGCTGATGATCAGGCCGAGGATCTCGACGTCGATCGGCTTCTGGTAGAAATCGTAAGCGCCGAGCGCCACGGCTCGGACCGCATTCTCCCGCTGCTCGTTGCCGCTGGCGATGATCACTTTGGTATCCGGCGCGGCTTCGAGAATGGCTTCGAGCGTTGCCAGACCCTCGCTCGCGCCGTCGGGGTCGGGTGGCAGGCCGAGATCCAACACGACAACGGGTGGCTCGTAGCGATTGACTGCCGCAAGAGCCGCCTCGCGCGTGCCGACGATGTGCGGAGCATACTGCGAGAATGCCCATTTCAGCTGATTCTGCAGGCCGGAATCGTCTTCGACGATGAGGAGCTGAATTGCCTTCTGGGTCATGCTTCTTGAACCTGGAGAGCGGATGCGGTCCGGCTTTCGGCGAGCGGAAGTTGAACGCTGATCTGGGTGCCTTCGCCGGGAGCGCTGGTGACTTCGAGCTTCCCACCCATGCGCCGAATGAGTTCGCGCGCCTGATAGGCGCCGATGCCGTAGCCCGATGCCTTGGTCGTACTGAACGGTCGAAACAGCTTGTCGCGCACGAACTCCGCCGTCATTCCGGGCCCGTTATCGGCGACTATGATCGTCGCGAACGCGCCGCTGCAGGTGAGGCGGATCTCCACCCGCCCGTCATTGCCCACCGCTTCGAGCCCGTTCTGGACGAGGTGGCGCAGCACCTGCGAGACCGCGTCCGGCTCGCCGCGGACAAGGCAAGCGGCATGCGGAACCGCGATATGGAGGCGGCCGTCCGTGGCGGGGCCAGCGGTCCAGTCTCGGCGTATGAGCTCTGCAAGATCGAAAACCGCCGATTGAGGGTGCTTCCGCCGCGCCGCGCCGAGCTGCTCGAGCATGCTCTTCATGCGCGCGACGGAATGGCCGACGGTGGCGATCACATCCCGCTGAAACTCAGGATTTTCCCCGTGCCGCTCGACATTGGCGAGAATGAGCGAGAGTTGGCTTACCAAGTTCTTGATGTCGTGGACGACGAAGGCGAAACGCTGGTTGAAGAGCTCGAGCTGGCGAGCATCCAGCAATGCGCGCGCCGCTTCTTCCTCGGCAATGTAGCTGGCCGCCTGGCGGCCGGCCGTCGTTAGGAGATCGTGGTCTTCGGGATCGAGCCGCCGCGACGCCCGCGGCGCGGCGAGCGCGAGGAAGCCCAGCGCGCGATGGCGATGAATGAGAGGGACGATGACCCAGGCGCGAGGCAGCGAGAGGAGCCATTCCGGCAGCGGCGGGCGATCGGCCGCCGCTGCATCGGCGGACCCCTGCGCGGAGAGGTCGATGATGCGCCGCGTCGTCTCGAACCACTCGGCGAGGCGGTTGTCGCGAGCATGGGCCTCGCGGCTCAACGGCGCATTCCACGACGCCGTATTGACGAAGACATCGCCGCGTTCGACCCACATGGCGCCGGCTGGGCTGTCCACGATGTTGGCCAGCGCCTGGATCACGCGATCATGCAACGGCAATAGCGATTCTTGCGCCGAAATCAAGCGGATGAATTGCAGCCACTCGTGGCGATAATCGTATTTGTAGCTGAAGAAATGGGTGCTGACGAAATTGCGGACGGCCGAGCGGAACCGTCCCGAGGACAGCGTCAGGAAGACGAGGGCGAGCGCCGCCGACAGGAACGTCACTTGCAGGAACGTTCCCCAGGTGCCGCCGAAATCGCGGAGATAGTAACCGGCGACCGCCATCATCAGCAGATAGACGCCGGCGCCCGCGAAGGTCATCGTGTGGAAGACGAACTGGCGGGAGACGTGGACCGCGATGGCCAGGGTGGGGTTGCGGGCAAACGAGATCGCCATCAAGGGCACGGCGATCAGATCGACGGCGCCTCTGACCGCGTAGAGCTCGAAATTGACGCGGCGGAAGAGTAGAGCTTCGGAATAGAGGAAGAGGTCGTAGGCAAATATCCCGCCGAGGCCCACGAAGAGGAACCGACCCCACCACCGCGTGCTCTGCCAGTCGTTGCGTGCCAGATTCTCGATGAGCGTCAGTGCGATGATGGGCGTGACCAACCGGCCGATCATCGTGTAGTCCGCGGTCGGCAGCCTCGGGAGCGCGCTATGCAGCGCGTCTGCGGCGATGATCGAAGCCAGGAAGGCGCCGACGATGAGGCGCAGCCAGCGCGGGATCCCCGTACCATGCGCCTTGGCGCTTTCATCGAGGAGACGATAGAGAAAGGCGATCCACGCCGCGTTACGCAGCGTTTCGAGGATGAGGTCGGATAGGCTGCGCAGCTGCCCGAGGCTGGCGGAAACCACGAGGGATCCGCTCCAGGCAGCCGTCGCAACGCAGGCAACGATGAGATAGAGCGCAGCGCCCTGACGATTGCCGCCGAAGACGAGGACCGCGATGAACGCGGCGAAAAACAGCAGCGCCGCCCCGTGGCTGGCGATCGTAACCAGCATATCCGCCGGAGTCGGGCTCACGATGGCAACTGCTCCAGCCCCATCCTCGCCGGCGCGGCGACGCGGGACGCCCTGATGGAAGCCACGGTCAGCGCACTCCCTCCGGCCAGAGGATTACGCGAGCGGTCTGCAAGAGGATGACGAAATCCAGAAACAAGCTTCTGTTCTTAACATAATACAAGTCGTAAGTCAGTTTCTGCCGCGCGTCTTCTACCGAGGCGCCGTACGGGTAGTTGATCTGCGCCCAGCCGCTGATTCCGGGCTTCACCCGGTGGCGCTCGTTGTAATAGGGGATTTCCTTCGCCAGGGTCTCGACGAAGAACGGCCGTTCCGGCCGCGGGCCGATGAAGCTCATATGCCCGCGGAGGACATTGATGACCTGCGGGATCTCGTCGATCCGGGTCTTGCGGATCAGGGCGCCGATCCGGGTGATGCGCTGGTCGTTGGCCGCCGCCCAGCGCGGCACGCCGTCGGTCTCAGCGTTGACCGACATGCTGCGAAACTTCATCAGCGGGAAGCGCCGGCCGTTGAGCCCTACGCGCTCCTGCACGTAGAAGATGGGCCCCGGGCCTTCGAGCCGGATGGCGAGGGCGGTCATCGCCATCACCGGCATCGTCAGGCTGAGGAAGACGAGGCTGACGACGATGTCGAACAGCCGCTTGATGAGATTGGGAAACCAGTTCATCCGGAAGCCATCCGAGAAGAAGAGCCAGCTCGGCTGCAAAGCTTCGAGATCGATCTGGCCGGTCTCGCGTTCCCAGAAGGTGAGGTATTCCGTTATGGTGATGCCCTTCAACTTGCAGTCGAGAAGATCGTCGATCGGCAACCCACGGCGGTCGCGCGTCGCGATCACGATCTCGTCGACCAGCTTCTCGTCGGCGAACTGGGCGAGCGGATAGCCCTCGGGCAGGCGCCCCTCGTCGAAGAAGCGCGGGGCGATGCACGGCGCCTCGCTGCCGAAGCGGATGTAATCGACGACGAGGAAGCCGCGATTGGCGTTGTCGGCGACGAGCCGCTCGATCCGGCGCGCAAGCTCGCCGACGCCGATGACGAGGACGCGCTTCTTGAGCGCGCCGACGTCGATCATCGGCAGAATGAGGAAGCGCGTGCCGGTGACCGAGATGAGGCCGAGCAGCATGCCCGGCAAGTAGGTCTCGGGCGAGGGCGGCAGGGCCCAGGGAATGTAATGACCGATGACCCCCATCGCGACGATGAAGATCGGCAGCACGAAGCAGAAGCTGAGAACGATGCGGATGAGCATCTCGCGATGCTTTCCGAAGATCGCCCGGTTATAGAGGCCGAGCGCCACCATCATCATGAAGATCGAAAAGGCGAAGCCCAGCGAATAGTAGAGGTTTTGATGCTGGGACGCCGCGTGACGGGCACTGCGCAGGTGGAAAACGTAAAAGGTGAAGAATACGAACGCCACCTCGACCGCGCTGAGAACGATCGTCGGCAATGGAATGTAATGTCGAAATATTCTTAACATACTTCCAAATTTCTGATGTTCTTGCCCAAATATATTTTTACGAGAGGTGCCTTCTATCTGTTACGCGTTTTGTCGATGCGGGTCTCTGCCGACCTGCCACGCTTCGCCATTTTGCGCTGTGGTTGTGGCCAGCACTCCTCGGGAAGCTGAAAATAGCGTCAGACCCCGTGGTGTCTTATAAGCGAATTTTTGCCGTGTATGCCAGCGCGGAATGGTTTAGGACGACTTAACATCCGGAGTTTGTCCTCGCAAAAAGCTCGCCCCTCCCTCCCGCATGCGCGTTGCCGATTTCGATTTCGACCTGCCTCGCTCGCTGATCGCCGAGCGCCCCGCGACGCCGCGCGACGCCGCCCGGCTCTTGGTCGTCGGCCGGGAGGGCTTCGCCGATCACGGCGTCTCCGACCTGCCGCGCCTCTTGCGCCGGGGCGACATCATGGTCCTCAACGACACCCGTGTCATCCCGGCGCGCCTTGCCGGCCGGCGCGGCCAGGCGCGGGTCGAGCTGACGCTCCATCGCGACTTGGGGGAGGGCGTCTGGCGCGTCTTCGCCAAAGGTGCGCGGCGCCTGCGGCCCGGCGACCGGATCGCGTTCGCGCCGCCCGCCCATCCGGACTTCGCCGCCGAGATCCTCGAGAAATCGGCGACGGGCGAGGTGACGCTCCGCTTCGACCGGCACGGCGCCGCGCTCCGCGCCGCCTTCGAGCGCTACGGCACGGTGCCGCTGCCGCCCTATATCAAGCGCCCGGACGGCGCCGAAGCGGGCGACCGCAAGAGCTACCAGACGATCTATGCCGAGAAGGAGGGGGCAGTCGCCGCGCCCACCGCTGGACTGCATTTCACCGAGCGCCTATTCAACCGCCTCGACGAGGCGGGCATCGAGCGCGTCATGGTGACGCTTCATGTCGGCGCCGGCACCTTTCTGCCGGTCAAGGTCGAGGACACCGAGAAGCACCGCATGCATAGCGAGACCGCCTTTCTCGACGCCGCCACGGCCGAGCGCATCAACGCCGCGCGCCGCCGCGGCGGCCGCGTTCTCGCCGTCGGCACGACCAGCCTCCGCCTCCTTGAGACGGCGGCCGATGCGGAAGGGCGGGTGCACCCCTTCGCCGGCGAGACCGATCTCTTCATCACGCCCGGCTACCGCTTCAAGGCCGTCGACCTGCTGCTGACCAATTTCCATCTGCCGCGCTCGACGCTCTTCATGCTGGTCGCCGCCTTCGCCGGCTTGGG
>JAJPHB010000062.1 GCA_021325525.1 Alphaproteobacteria bacterium | reverse complement strand
CTCCGGGCGAGCAATAAACTAGCCCTCGGCGCCCTGCAGGATCAGCCCGCGCCTCTCGAAAAAATCAAATACCGGAGGGGAATTGGCCATGAAGCACAGACTGTCCGCTTTCGCCGCGGCCGCCGCGCTCGGCGCGGGGCTCGCCCTTGCCGGCGGCGCCTTAGCCGCCGATCCGATCAAGATCGGCATTCCCGTCGGCCTCAGCGGCGCCAACAGCGTCGTCGCGCCCTCGGTCGTGCAATCGGCCGAGCTCGCCGTCGAAGAGATCAACGCCAAGGGCGGCATTCTCGGCCGCCAGGTGCAGCTCGACGTCGCCGATGACGGCAGCGGCGCCGCCGGCGCGCAGAAGGCCTTCGACTCCCTCATCTTCCAGAAGAAGGACGACGCGCTCATCACCATGGAGACGAGCGCGGCGCGCAATGCCGGGCTGCCGATCGTCTCGCGGGGCAAGGTGCCCTTCATCTACACGTCCTTCTACGAAGGCCACTCCTGCAACCCCTACCTCTTTGTCAATGCCTGGGTTCCCGACCAGCAGGTGGCGCCGATCGTCGACTATTTCATGCAGAAGAAGGGCGCCAAGACCTTCTATCTCGTCGGCAGCGACTACGCTTTCGGCCGCGGCATGCTGCAATTCACGCGGCAATACATCCAGAAAAAGGGCGGTAAGGTGCTGGGCGAGGAATACGAGCCCATGGATGCGACCGATTGGACGGCGATCATCAGCAAGATCCGGGCCAGCAACCCCGACGCGCTCGTCACCTCGACGGCGGGCGGCGCGCCCAACGTCACCTTGACGAAGCAGCTCCGCGCCGCGGGGATCAAGTCGCTCTACGGCAACCTCGCCGTCGATGAGGGGACGGCGAAGAGCATGGGCGCCGATGCCGCCGGCATCTATATCTCGGCCTCCTACCTCACCAGCATCGACAGCCCCAAGAACAAGGAGTTCCTGGCGGCGATGCAGAAAAAGTTCGGCGCGGACCTCAAGACGCCGAACGACCTCTCGGTGCCGGAATACGAGGGCGTCTATCTCTACAAGGCGGCGGTCGAGAAGGCGAAGACGACGAAGGCCGACGCCGTCATCAAGGCGCTCTCCGAAGTCTCGTTCGAGGGGCCGCGCGGCCTCATCAAGATGTCGAAGGAGCGCCATGCGCCGCTCACTATGTATTTGGGCCAGGTGCAGGCGGATGGCAGCGTCAAGGTGCTCGAGAGCTTCAAGGATGTCGATCCCGGCAATCAGTGCCCGAAGCTGAAATAGGGAAAGGCTCGGCCGGGGCGGCGCCTTGTCTCGGCGCCGCCCCGCCGATTGCACCATGTCGGCGCAATTCCTCGACATCGTGACGACGGCCGCCATCTTCTACGTCGTCGCCGCCGGGCTGTTGATCATCTTCGGCGTCATGAAGATCATCAACTTCGCCCATGGCGGGTTCCTGACGATCGGCGGCTATGCGGCGCTCATCGTGACGCAGCTCGGCCTCGATCCGTGGCTGGCGCTGCCCTTCGCGGCCCTCGTCGGCCTCGTCATCGGCGCCCTCGTCGAGCGCTTCGTCGTGCGCCCGCTCTATGCCCGGCCGCTCGATGCCATCCTCGCCACCTGGGGGCTCGGCATCATCATCGGCCAGCTCATCACCATCGGCTTCGGCCGCGAGGTGCAGTTCGTGCAGAGCCCGGTCCAGGGCGCGGCCCTGGTGCTCGGCGAGAGCTATTCGCAGTACCGCCTCCTCCTGGTCTTGGGGGCGCTGCTGCTGGCGGCCCTCCTCGCCGCCGTGCTGCACGGAACGCGGCTCGGCCTCATGACGCGCGCCGTCATCATGAACGAGAGCCTGGCGCGCGGGCTCGGCATCAACAGCGGCCTCGTGCGCTTCGCCACCTTCAGCCTCGGCTCGGCCCTGGCAAGCCTCGCCGGCGCGCTCATCACGCCGCTTTCCAGCGTCGATCCCAATATGGGCGTGCCCTGGCTGGTCAATGCCTTCATGCTGGTGCTGGTCTCCGGAGCGTCGCTCGTCAGCCTCGGCGTCGCGACGCTGGTGCTGGGCGGCGCGCAGGTGCTGATCAGCGCCTATGGCAGCCCCATCCTCGGCAGCCTGACGATCGTGGTCCTCGCCGCCGTCATCCTCCGCATCCGGCCGCAGGGTTTCGCCCGTGAGTGAGGCGGCGGCAGGAGGCGCCGCGGTCGCCGCGCGGAGCGGCTCGACCCGCGAGATCAAGCGCGTGCTGCGCCTCGCGCTTGTGGGCCTCGCCGCCGTCGCGGCGGCGCCCTACCTCCTCGACACCTACACCGTCAACATCCTCATCCGCTCTCTCCTTTACGCCTGCGTCGCCCTCACCGTCGACATCCTCTGGGGCTATACGGGCATCCTCACCTTCGGCCAGTCGGCCTTCTTCGGCATCGGCGCCTATGCTTGCGGCCTCGCCTTCTCGCATCTCGACCTGACGCCGACCGTCGCCATTCTCGCCTTTCTCGGCGGCCTCGCCGTCGCCGCGGCGGTGGCGGCGCTCGTCGGCTGGCTCGCCTTCGGCTATGGCGTCTCGCCCATCTATGTCTCGGTCGTGACGCTGGTGCTGCCGATCGTCGTCACGCAAATCCTGTTCTCGGGCGGCACCTTCACCGGCTCGAGCAGCGGCCTCTCCGGCTTCGACACCTTCGACCTCTCGATCGAAGCCTGGTTCTGGATCGCCGGCTCCGCCCTCGTCATCCTCACCGCCGCCGCCTGGATCTTCGTCCACAGCGACGCCGGCCGTCTTCTCGTCGCCATCCGCGAGAACGAGCAGCGCTGCGAATATCTCGGCATCGACACGGCGCTGCTGAAGACGCTGCTCCTCGTCGCCGCCGCCATCATCACGGCGGCCGCGGGCTATGCCTATGCCGGCTTCACCGACGTCATCGCGCCGGAGCTGGCGGGCTTCGTCTTCGGCACCGAGCTCGTCATCTGGGTGGCGCTCGGCGGCCGCGGCACCCTCATCGGCCCGGTCGCCGGCACGATCGTCATCGACCTCGTCAGCGCCTATTTGAGCGGCAGCCTGCCCTTCGTCTGGAAGCTCGTCATCGGCCTCGCCTTCGTCGTCGTCATCGTGGCGCTGCCGCAAGGCTTGGTGCCCGTGGTCGGCGGCGCCTGGCGGCGGCTGCGCCGGCGACCGGCGAGCGCGAACGGCGACGGGCTGCCGATCCTTCAGGCGGCGCCGCCACGCCCGCGGCTGGTGGGCGCCGATGGCGGCCCGGCCGTGGCGCTGCACGGCCTCTCGCGCCGCTACGGCAGCCTGCGCGTGCTCGAAGGCATCGATCTCGCCGCTGGCGCGGGCGAGCTCGTCAGCCTCGTCGGCCCCAACGGCGCCGGCAAGACGACGCTCATCCGCTGCATCGCCGATGGCCATGAGCGGAGCGGCGGGCGCGTCCTCGTGCAGGGCACGGATATCGGCCGGCGCGCGCCGCAGCGCTGCGTCGGCTTCGGTATCGGCCGCAAGTTTCAGACCGCCAATGTCTTCGAGACGCTGACCGTCGCCGAGTGCCTGCGCCTCGCCCGCGCCCGCCGCGAGCGGCCGTCGCCCTGGCGCCGCGAGGCCAGCCTCGCCCTGCCGCAGGCCGCGCTCCAGGTGATGGCGGCGACCGGCCTCGACCGCCAGCTCGGCACGGCGGTGAAGCATCTCTCGCACGGCATGAAGCAGGCGCTCGAACTCGCCATGGTGCTGGCGCTGGAGCCGAGCGTCCTCCTCCTCGATGAGCCGACCGCCGGCCTCACCAAGGCCGAGCGCTCCCTCATCGGCGGAATTCTCTCGGGCCTCGCCCGCGATCACGGGCTCTGCATTCTCCTCGTCGAGCACGACCTCGACTTCGTGCGCGAGATCAGCTCGCGCATCGTCGTGCTGCATCAGGGGCGCATCGTGCTCGACGGCACGGTCGCCGAGGTCATCGGCAGCGCGCTGGTGCGCACGATCTATGCCGGCGAGGAGCATGCGATCGCGGGGGCGGCCGGATGACGGCGGCCGCCCTCGAACTCGACCGCGTCAGCAGCGGCTATGGCGAGGCGCTCGTCATCCGCGAGGTCGCCCTCTCGCTCGCGCCCGGCGAAATCTTCGCGCTGCTCGGCAAGAACGGCATGGGCAAGAGCACGCTCTTGAAGACCGTCATGGGCTATCTCCCGCTCGCCGCCGGCGCCGTCCGGCTGTTCGGCGAGGCGGTCGCCGGCCTGCCGCCTTATCGCCTGGCGCGCCGCGGCGTCGCCTACAGCCCGCAAGAGCAGGCGCTCTTCCAGGATCTCTCGGTCGGCGACAATCTGCGCCTCGGCCTCGCCGATTCCGCGCTCTTCGCTGCCGGGCTCGAACGGGTCGGGGCCTTCTTCCCCTTCCTGCCGGAGCGGCTGCGGCAGCGGGCCGGCACGCTCAGCGGCGGCGAGCAGAAGATGCTGCTCGTCGCCCGCGCGCTGATGGCGCGGCCGCGGCTCCTCCTCATCGACGAGATCAGCGAGGGTTTGCAGCCCTCCATCGTCCAGAAGCTCGCGGAGGTGCTGCGCGCCGAGCGCGCGGCTTCGCAGGCGGCGATCCTTCTCGTCGAGCAGAATGTCCACTTCGCCCGCGCCGTCGCCGACCGCTATGCCGTGCTGAAGCGCGGCGAGATCGTCGATAGCGGGCGCCTGGACGACGCCGGCGCCGAATCCCGCATCGTCCGCGAGCTCAGCGTCTGAGGTGATGCCATGGCCCAGCCGAGGAACGCCGCCGCGCCGGATGTTTTCCGCGACATCATCGGCCTCGACCTGCCGCCCGAACGCCTTGCCGAGGTGTTGCGCCTTTACGCGGCGATTCTCGGCGAGATCCAGAAGCTGCGGACGCTCGATCTCGGCGAGCTGCATCCGGCGGTCATCTTCGATCCCGCCGCCGGCTACGAGAGGGAGACGCCGCCGTGAGCGCCGCGTCTTGGGCGCTTCCGATCGCGGCGCTCGCGCCCGCGATACGCGCGGGCAGCCTCTCGCCCGTCGCCCTCGCCGAGACCTTTCTCGACCGCATCGGGCGGCATGACGGCGCGCTCGCGAGCTTCGTTCATCTCAGCGAAGGCGCGTTGGAGGCGGCGCGCGCGGCCGAGAGCGAGATCCGCGCCGGCGATTGGCGCGGGCCGCTGCACGGCATCCCGATCGCGGTCAAGGACAACTACCTGACGCGCGACATGCCGACGACGGCCGGGACAACGGCGCCCGGCATCGAATTCCCATTGCGCGATTCCGCCGCAACGGCGCGGCTGCGCGCGGCCGGGGCCATCCTCATCGGCAAGACGCGGACGCATGAATTCGCCTGGGGCACGGTGACGCCGCCGACGCGCAATCCCTGGGACGTGTCGCGCGTCCCCGGCGGATCGAGCGGCGGCTCGGCGGCGGCGCTCGCCGCCGGACTCTGCGCCGCCGCGCTCGGCTCCGATACCGGCGGCTCGATCCGCATTCCGGCGAGCCTCTGCGGCACGGTCGGGCTGAAGCCGACCTTCGGCCGCGTGAGCCGCGCCGGCATCGTGCCGCATAGCTGGTCGCTCGACCATGCGGGGCCGCTGACGCGCAGCGTCGCCGACGCCGCGCTCATGCTGAGTGTGCTCGCCGGGCCGGATCCCGCGGACCCGGCTTGCAGCACGCGCCCGGTGCCGGATTACGGGGCAGCGCTCGGCGCCGGGGTCGATGGCTTGCGCCTCGGCGTCTGCCGCAACCATTTCTTCGGCCGCAACCAGGCGGAGGTCGAGGCGGCGGTCGAGCAAGCGATCGGCGATCTCGCCGCGGCCGGCGCCACCATCCGCGACATCCGCATTCCCAATCTCGATTACAGCCTTGGCGCCATCTTCGCGATCGAGCTCGCCTCGTCGACCGCTTATCATGACGCTTCGCTCCGCGCGGGCCGCACCGCGCAGTTTCAGCCCGATGTGCGCGGCCTCGTCGAGATCGGGCGATTCGTCACCGGCGCCGACTACCTCAAGGCGGAGCAGTTCCGCCGCCTCCTCATGGCGGATTTCCGCCGCCACTTCGCCGAGCTCGACGCCATCGTCGGACCGACGACGCCGCTCACCGCCTGGCCGGTCGGGAGCTGGGAAGTCGAGATCGCCGGCGCCTCGGAAAGCGTCCTCGCCGCCTCCTGGCGACTCACCTATCCCTACAATCTGACCGGCCTTCCCGCGATCTCGCTGCCCTGCGGCTTCGACAGCGCCGGCTTGCCGATCGGTTTGCAGATCACCGGCAAGCCTTTCGACGAGGCGATGGTGCTCCGCATCGCCGACGCCTATGAGCGCGCCCATGACTGGCGAGAGCGCCGCCCGCCGCTCGATCCATGAAGGAGACGTCGCCATGACCGCCGCCGCCCCGCCCGAAAGCCCGGTGCGCGTCGCCTGCCTCCAGATGGAGCCGCAGATCGGCCGGAAAGAGCGCAACGTCGCGCGCTCGCTCACCATGATCGAGGAGGCGGCCTCGGCCGGTGCGCGGCTCGCCGTGCTGCCGGAGCTCTGCAATTCGGGCTATGTCTTCGCGACGCGCGAGGAAGCCTTCGCCCTTGCCGAGGAGGTGCCGGGCGGCGCCTCCGTCGCGGCCTGGATCGAAGCGGCGGCGCGGCACCGGATGCACATCGTCGCCGGCATCGCCGAGCGCGAGGGCGGCGCGCTCTACAACGCCGCCGTGCTGCTCGGCCCGGAGGGCTATATCGGCAAGTACCGCAAGAACCATCTCTGGGCGGCCGAGAACCTCTTCTTCGAACCGGGCAATCTTGGCGTGCCGGTCTTTCGCACGGCGCTCGGCCGCATCGCCGCCGCCATCTGCTACGACATCTGGTTCCCGGAGATCTTCCGCCTGGCGGCGCTCCAGGGCGCCGACATTCTGTGCGTGCCGACGAACTGGGTCCCAATGCCGGAGCAGCCCGCATCGCTGCCGGTCATGGCCAACATCATCGCCATGGGCGGCGCGCACAGCAATGCGCTCTTCGTCGCCGCGGCCGACCGCGTCGGCAGCGAGCGCGGCCAGCTCTTCCTCGGGCGCAGCCTCATCGTTGCGCATACGGGCTGGCCGCTGGCGGGCCCGGCCAGCGCCGAGAGCGAGGAGATGATCCTCGCCGACCTCAACCTGTCCGATGCGCGGCGCAAGAGGAACTGGAGCGAGTTCAACCAGGTCCTGCGCGACCGCCGCACCGACCTTTACGACGAGATGCTGGGCGCGGAGGCAAAGCGCGGCTGGTATTGAGGTCTCCCTCTCCCGTTCACGGGAGAGGGTCGGGGTGAGGGGATGGGAGCACGATTGGCGCGATAAAGGCGCCGGCGGCAGCCCTCACGCTAACCCTCTCCCGCGCGCGGGAGAGGGCATCCAAAGTCGTCGCAGCAGTGAGAGGGCCCTACTTGCGCCGCTCCCTCGCATCGAGGAAGGCGCGCATCATGCGCCGCGGCTCGTCGGTCGTGAAGGCTTCGGCGAAGGAGGAGATGCCGCGCTCGATGGCGCCGATGACGCCACCCTCCTCCCAATCGCGCATGAGCGCCTTCTGGAGGGCGAGGGCCCGCGGCCCGGCGGCGAGGAGCTGCGCCAGCGTCTCGGCGACGGCGTCGTCGAGCGCCGCCGCCGGCACGACGCGCTCGACGAGGCCCCAGCGCTCGGCCTCGGCGGCGCCGATCGTCTCGCCGGTGAGGAGGAGCCGCCGCGCCCGGCCCCAGCCGATGAGCCGCGGCAGCAGCGCCGCCTCGATGACCGAGGGAATGCCGACCCTGACTTCCGGCATGCCGAAGACCGTGCGGTCGCTGGCGATGCGCAGATCGCAGGAGGCGGCGATTTCGAGACCGGCGCCGAGCGCGTAGCCGTCGATCCGCGCCACGACCGGTACGGGCAGGCGGCGCAGCCCGTCGCAGACCTGGTGCAGCGCCGTGATGAAGGGCGCGGCGCTCGCCGCATCGAGCGCCGCCATCTCGCGCAGATCGGCGCCGCCGATGAAAGCCTTGTCGCCGGCCCCGCGCAGCACAATCGCACGCAGTCCTTCCGCCGCGGCCAGGCGCTCCGTCGCGGCGACGAGCTCGGCCATGAGTGCGCGGTCGAGGATGTTGAGCTTGCCCGCATGGTCGATGGTGACCTCGGCGACGCCTCGCTCATCGAACCGCAGCGAGATCCCGGTCACGCGGTGCTCTCCAGAGCCGCCGCTATGGCGCTGTTGAAGGCGCGCACCGCCGCGGCTGGCCCTGCGGGATGGTTCCAGACGGCGCTGACGACGGCGAGGAAATCGGCGCCGGCGCGGACGAGCTGCGAACAATTCTCGGGCGTGATGCCGCCGATCGCCACGCAGGGCACGGTCATCATCTCGCTCCACCAGGCGAGGAGGTCGGGCGACGGGCGATAGCGCGACGGCTTGGTCGTGGTCGGGAAGAAGGCGCCGAAGGCGACGTAATCCGCCCCCGCCTCCGCCGCCTCCATGGCGAGGTGGCGGCTGTCATGGGCGGTGACGCCGACGATGCGGTCGCTTCCCATGATCCGCCGCGCCTCTTCATAGGGCGCGTCCTCCTGCCCCACATGGACGCCGTCGCAGCCCGTCTCGGCGGCGAGGTCGGGGCGGTCGTTCAAGAGGAAGGCGACGCCGCGCCGCTGCGCCACGGGGCGCAGCACGTCGCAGGCGCGGCGCAGCGCGTCGTCATCTGCCTCCTTGAGGCGAAGCTGCACCGCAGCGACATCGCCGGCGTCGAGCGCCGCCGCCAGATCCTCGGCAAAGCGCGGCGGATCGAGCGCCGGCGGCGTGACGAGATAGAGGCGGCAGCGGTCTCCCCTTCCCTCTGCCCCTCGGCGAGAGGGAAGGGCCCCATGCGAAGCATGGGGAGGGTGAGGGCGCCGTGCGGCGCGCTCCTCGGAAGCCGCGCTCACGCCGCGGCTCCCCCTCACCTTGATCCTCCCCCCTGAGGGGAGAGGAAATTGGCGGACATCTCCCCGGAGGCGAGAGGGAATGGGCGAGGCAAGGGGCGGTCCCTCACTCCCCCTTATAGATGCGGATGATCTGGTTCAGCATCTCCAGCGCCTTCTCGCGCGGGCGCTGGAAGGTGTTGCGGCCGATGATCGAGCCGTTGCCGCCGCCGTCGCGGATGGCGCGCACCTCGTTCAAGATGCCGTCCATGTCCTTCGCCTCGCCGCCCGAGAAGACGACGATGCGGCGGCCGTTGAAGCAGGATTGGACGACGTGGCGGATGCGCGCGGCCGCCGAGGCGACGTCGATCTTCTGCGCCTCGTAGACCTTCTTCGCCGCGTCCAGCTCCAGATGCTCGGTCGGCGGCTTCACCTTGATGATGTGGGCGCCGAGGAGCGCCGCCATATGTGCGGCGTAGGCGCAGATGTCGATCGCCGTCTCGCCCGGCTTCGACAGGTTGCCGCCGCGCGGATAGGACCAGATGACGACGGCGAGGCCATAGGATTTCGCCTCGGCGGCGAGCTCGGCGATCTCCTCCATCATGCCATAGGCGGCGTCCGAGCCCGGATAGATGGTGAAGCCGATCGCCGAGCAGCCGAGGCGGAGCGCGTCATGGACGCCCGCGGTCACCGCCTGGCTCGGCGCCTCCTTGGCGCGCGAGAGGCTGTTGGCGCTGTTGACTTTGAGGATCGTCGGGATCTGGCCGGCAAAGGTCGAGGCGCCGGCCTCCAGCATGCCGAGCGGCGCCGCATAGGCCGAGAGGCCCGCCTCGATCGCGAGCTGATAATGATAATGCGGGTCGTAGGCCGGGGGGTTGGGCGCGAAGCTGCGCGCCGGCCCGTGCTCGAAGCCTTGATCGACGGGCAGGATGACGAGACGGCCCGTGCCGCCGAGCTTCCCTTGCATGAGGATGCGGGCGAGGTTGGCCTTCGTCCCGGGATTGTCGCTCTCGTAGCAGTCGAGGATCTTCTTGACGGCGGGGGTGAGGCTCATGGCGGCGTCCCTCGGAAAGGGGTGGATCGGAGCTGGCGGCGGTATATCAGAAGCGTCGGATCTGGGCAAAGCCGGGTGGGCAAAGCCGGAGCAAAGCCGGCCGGCGCCGCGCCAACGGCTCAGCTGGCCGCGCCGTTCCGGGCGAAAAAGGCGCGGCAGGCGGCCTCGGGATCGGCGGCGTCGGCGAGGTCGAGCGCCGGCGGCGCCGCGCCCAGCTCGATGACGGCGCCGTACTGCGCGGCGATGTCGGCGAGGCGCTCCGCCGCCGCTGCCGCGCCGGTGAAGCGCACGCGGCGGAGCCCGGCGCGGAGGGCCGCCAGCACCGTCCCCGCCTCTTCACCGCAATCGAGGATGGCGGCGAAATCCGCATGGCCGGCCTCCTCGGCGGCGAGGTCGCAGACCGCCTTGAACCAGCCGGGCCCGGCATAGCCGCCGGCGGCGGGCGCGCTCGCCAAGGTGACGCGACACCCGGCCGCCCGCGCCGCACCCAGCGCCGCCCGCGCCTCGTCCAGAGAATGGATGACGATAATGAGCTCTTGGCGCCCCCCTCTGGGTTGTTGCCCCTCTCCCGCTTGCGGGAGAGGAAGGGACCCGCGCGCAGCGCGGGAGGGTGAGGGTTTCGGTCGCGGCGAGATGCCCTCACCCTGCCCTCTCCCGCAAGCGGGAGAGGGAGAAGAAACGGAAGGCGCTTTCTCCCGCCTCACCCCACCTTGCCGAAGGCGACCGCCGCGTCGACCATGCGGTTCGAGAAGC
The DNA here is from genome assembly GCA_021325525.1 of Alphaproteobacteria bacterium. Taxonomy (GTDB): domain Bacteria; phylum Pseudomonadota; class Alphaproteobacteria; order ATCC43930; family CGMCC-115725; genus URHD0088. The sequence continues at coordinate 10,458 of JAJPHB010000062.1, read as the reverse complement.
CCCATTCATTGTCGTACCAGGACATGACGCGGCAGAGGCGCTTCTCCATGACGACGGTCTGCGTCACATCGAAGGTCGAGGAATGCGGATCGTGGTTGAAATCGACCGAGACGGTGGGCGCCCGGTTGATGCCGATGATGCCTTTGAAGCGGTTGGAGTTCGCCGCCTTCACCATGAGCTCGTTGATCTCCTCGGCCGAGGTCTCGCGCTTGGCGTCGAACTTGAAGTCGACAAGGCTGACATTGGGGGTCGGCACGCGGATGGCGGTACCGTCGAGCTTCCCCTTCAGCGCCGGCAGGACGAGCCCCACCGCCTTGGCGGCGCCCGTCGAGGTCGGGATCATCGAGAGCGCCGCGGCGCGCGCCCGGCGCAGATCCTTGTGCAGCGTGTCGACGGTGCTCTGGTCGCCCGTATAGGAGTGGATCGTCGTCATGTAGCCGCGCTCGATGCCAATCCCCTCATGGAGGACGAAGGCGACGGGGGCGAGGCAGTTCGTCGTGCAGGAGGCGTTCGAGATCACCTTGTGCGCGGCCGCCAGCTCCTCGTGGTTGACGCCCATGACGAGCGTGAAGTCGGCGCCCTCGGCCGGGGCCGAGATGATGACTTTCTTCGCCCCCGCCTCGATGTGCTTCGCCGCCGCCTCGCGCTTCGTAAAGATGCCGGTGCATTCGAGGGCGATCTCGACGCCGAGCTCCTTCCAGGGCAGCTTGGCCGGGTCGCGCTCGGCCGTCACCTTGATCCGCCCCATGCCGGCGTCCATCCAGCCCTCGCCGGTCGTGACCTCGTGCGGAAAGCGGCCATGGACGCTGTCATAGCGCAGCAAATGCGCATTGGTCTCGACGGGGCCGAGATCGTTGATCCCCACCACCTCGATATCCTTGCGCTTGCCTTCGAGCGCGGCGCGCAGCACCAGCCGCCCGATGCGGCCGAAGCCATTGATCGCGACCCTCACTGCCATGTCGAGTGCTCCTTTCCGTTTCGGCCAGCTAATACCGCAGCGCTGTTGCCGCCGCTATGCCTATCAACAATCCGGGTCGCGCCCCGGCATTCGCGACGCGCCGCATGAATGCGGACAATCTTCCGCCGAGCGGCTGAAGGTTCCGGCTCCCGATTTTTTGCGCGAACTAAATCTTGTGCGCGCTATTCCGAGCCGATACCATCTGTGCGACAAACTCGCCTCGACCATGACCCGCTTGCCGCTTGTTCCTTCTTTGTTCTAATCTACGTCACGCGAACAGAATAAGGGGGCAACTCACCCGATGCGCGCTCGCCTGAAGGAACGGTTTTGGGACCGCGCTTCGACGCAGGGCGCAAGGCAAGGCGCCGAGGTCACGCCGCTGCTGCCGCGCACGGACAATGAGCCCGGCGCGCCGGAAGCGCTGATGGCGGCCAATGCCTGGTGGCGGCGGCATCCCTGGCCCGCCCCCTATGATGCAACCTTCCATCGGGTGATGATCGGCGATGCGCGCCGGCTGACCTCGGTGCCGGACCAGAGCGTGCATCTCATCGTCACCTCGCCGCCCTATTTCAATCTCAAACCCTATGCCTCCGAGGCCGATGGCGCCCAACTCGGCCGGCTACAATCCTATGAAGCCTTCCTCGACGAGCTCGACAAGGTTTGGGCCGAGTGCTACCGCGTGCTCGTGCCGGGCGGGCGCATCTGCTGCGTCGTCGGCGACGTCCTGGTGCCGCGCCGCGCCGGACGCCATCATGTGCTGCCGCTGCCCGCCGATATTCAGGTCCGCAGCCGCCGCTGCGGGCTGGACAATCTGACGCCGATCTTCTGGTTCAAGATCGGCAACCGCACCAATGAAGCGGGCGGCGGTTCGAGCGGATTTTACGGGAAGCCGTACCAGCCCGGCGCCGTCATCAAGAACGACCACGAGCATATCCTGATGCTGCGCAAGCCCGGCGGCTACCGGACGACCGGCATGGTGCAAAGGGCCCTCTCGATGCTCCTGCCGCACGAGATGGATGCGTGGATGCGGCCAGTTTGGAACGACATTCGCGGCGCCAGCCTGCGGAACGGGCACCCGGCGCCTTTTCCCGAAGAGCTGGCGGAGCGGCTCATCCGCATGTTCAGCTTTGCCGGAGATATTGTCCTCGATCCCTTCGCCGGATCGGGGACAACGGCCGTCGCCGCGATCGCCAGCGGGCGCTCCTCGCTCTCCATCGAGATCGAGCCGCAATATGCGCAGATGGCTCTGGGCCGCATCGTCCAATCCGCCCGCTCTCAACGGCTCTGGGGGCCGCAACGGGCGGAGGTTCTCGATGAGACCGATGGCGCGGTCACTCCGCAGTTGCGTGGCGTTGCCGATTAGGGTCGTGCGACCGATTCGAAGGGCGCGGAATTTTGGCAAAGTCGGCGAATGGCAAGGGAAGGAAGCCGCCCGCGCCGACCGGCATTGAGCAACTCGACAAGCTCTACGAGCAGGAGAGCTGCTCGATCGAGGAATATGTGCGCGCCGCCAGCGAGTATGTCCGGCGCAGTCGCGAGCTCGGTGCCGGCCCCAAGAAAGCGGGCCAGATTCGTCTTTCGAACGCATTGGGGCGTGCCCTCATCGGAGAACTGCGGCAGCAGCTTCCGAACTTGAAACATGCTGTCGTTGGCGAGCGCAAAGTTTCGGGCGCGCTCCGCACGGTCAGCGCCGATGTTTCGGAAATTCACCCGATTGACGGCCTCCGCCTTGCCGTCGAGCTGAAGCCCATCAATCTCGCCGTCGGCAGGGCGATCTGGAATCGCTTTGGAGACATCAGGACCTTTGCCGTCAACCTGCACCTCAAATTTCCGTTCTGCGTCGTCGGCGGCGTCCTCGCCATTCCGACATATGAGGAGGCCGGCACGCCTGAGGCGCTCACCGCGGAGCAGGAGGAGGCTGACGATGAACCGACAGCAGGCGGTGATGCAGAGCCTCAACAAGTACCGGCGACTGCCCCTCAGCCCACTGTCACGCGGCGCTCGACCCGGCATCTCATCGAGCGAGCGGTGGCGCGGCTGATGCGTGCCGGCGGCCGGAAGACCGAGGGCGACGCGCCTCACCTCCTCGAAGGCATCGCCGTGGTGGTCTACGATCCTGATACGGGAATGATTGACCCGGAGCTCCCTCCTGCCACCAGCGGCTTGCGATGGGGGGAGTTCATCGACCTGCTCGCCCTCGCCTACAAATCCCGCTTCGAGGAATAAGCTCGACGAAGCGGCCTCACCCGTTCTTCGCTAACCCCCGCGCCGCCTCCGCCACCTTCTCCGCCGTGATCCCGAAATGCGGGAAGAGCTGCTCGGCCGGGGCGGAGGCGCCGAAGCCTTGCATGCCGATGAAGGCGCCGCGCTCGCCGAGCCAGCGCTCCCAGCCGAAGGGGGAGGCGGCTTCGACGGCGATGCGCGGCGCCGTGCCCAGCACCGAAGCGCGGTAGGCCGGGTCCTGTTTCGCGAAGAGCTCCCAGCACGGCATCGAGACGATTGCCGCAGCGATGCCCTCGGAGGCCAGCCTCTCGCGCGCCGCCATCGCGACGGCGACTTCGGAGCCCGTCGCCAGCAGCGTGACGCGGCGCCGCCCCTCGGCCTCGGCCAGCACATAGGCGCCGCGCGCCGAGCGGTTCTCGCCCGTGCCGTCGCGGCGCAGGGTCGGGACGCCCTGCCGCGTCAGCGCCAGCACCGAGGGGGCGTCCGCCGAGTCCAGCGCGAGCGCCCAGCATTCCGCCGTCTCGACGGCATCGGCAGGGCGGAAGACGAGAAGATTCGGGATGGCGCGCAGGCTGGCGAGATGCTCCACCGGCTGATGCGTCGGCCCGTCCTCGCCGAGGCCGATCGAATCGTGCGTCATGACGAAGATGACGCGCTGGCGCATGAGGGCGGCGAGGCGGATCGCCGGGCGGCAGTAATCGGTGAAGGCGAGGAAGGTGCCGCCATAGGGAATAACGCCGCGATGGAGCGCCATCCCGTTCATCGCCGCCGCCATGCCGTGCTCGCGGACGCCGTAGAAGATGTAGCTGCCGGAGAAATCGTCCGCTGTGACCGGCTTCTGCGCCTTGGCGCGCGTCAGGTTGGAGCCGGTGAGGTCGGCGGAGCCGCCGATCAGCTCCGGCATGACCGGCGCCAGCGCATCGAGCGCCTGGCCCGAGGATTGCCGCGTCGCGAGCTTCGGCGCCTCGGCCGCGAATTTGGCCCGCACCTCACCGAGCGCCGCATGCCAGCCCGTCGGCAACTCGCCCGCCTGCCGGCGCAGGAACTCGGCGCGGAGTTCGGCGGGCGCGGCGGCAAGGCGCCGGCGCCAGGCGGCCGAGGCCGCGGCGCCGCGCGCGCCGGCCTCGCGCCAGGCCGCGCGGATGTCGTCGGGAACGGTGAAGGGCGGATAGGGCCACTCAAGGCGCTGGCGCGCCCCCGCGATCTCGCTCGCGCCCAAGGGCGCGCCATGCGCCGCGGCGGTGCCGGCCTTGGTCGGCGCGCCGAAGGCGATGGTGGTGCGGCAGGCGATGAGCGAGGGGCGCTGGCTCGCCTCGGCGCGGGCGAGCGCCGCCGAGACGGCCTCCGTGTCGTGCCCGTCGACGCGCTCCGCCGCCCAGCCGCTCGCCCGGAAGCGCTGAAGCTGGTCATCGGAGACGGCGAGCTCCGTCGAGCCGTCGATCGAGATCGAATTGTCGTCCCAGAGGACGATGAGCTTCGAGAGGCGCAGATGCCCCGCGAGCGAGATCGCCTCGTGGCTCACCCCCTCCATGAGGCAGCCGTCGCCGGCGATGACATAGGTGCGATGATCGACGAGATCGTCGCCGAAGCGCGCCGCCAGCAGCCGCTCGGCGATCGCCATGCCGACGGCGTTGGCGAGGCCCTGCCCCAGGGGCCCGGTCGTCGTCTCGATGCCCCTGGCGAAGCCGTGCTCGGGATGGCCGGCGGTGCGGCTGCCGAGTTGGCGGAAGCGCTTCAGCTCGTCGAGGGTGATGTCGGCATAGCCCGTGAGGTGCAGAAGGCCGTAAAGCAGCATCGAGCCGTGCCCGGCCGAGAGCACGAAGCGGTCGCGGTCGGGCCAGTCGGGATCGGCGGGATCGTAGCGGAGGTGGCGCGTGAAGAGCACCGTCGCCGCATCCGCCATCCCCATCGGCATGCCGGGATGGCCGGATTTCGCCTGCTCGACCGCGTCCATGGCGAGGGCGCGAAGGGCATTCGCCATGCGCCGGAGCGCGGGGTCGCGAGGTTCGGGAAGCGGCGGCGCGGCGGCGAGCGGAGCGGCAGTAGCGGTCATCGCGGCAACTTGCCGGACCCGCCCCGCCGCCGTCAATCGCGAGATGGGGCGCCTCTCTGGAGTGTCTCCTCTCCCCGCTTGCGGCGCTTGCGGGGAGAGGATCAAGGTGAGGGGCTCTCGGCGCCCGCGCCTTCGGTCCGACAGCGAACTCGCTGAAACAGCCCCTCGCCTTCCCGTTGCTGCGCAACGGGCCCCTTCCTCTCCCCGCAAGCGGGGCGAGGGGGGTGAAATGGCGCCGAAGATTAGCCCATGCGCGTTGACGGCTCGCGCGCGCGGCGCGTAAGGTTCGGAGCATGAAAGGCGTTGGCGCGGCGGCGTGGCGATGAGGCGGCTCGAAGAGGCGGCGCGGCGGCTGGAGGCGGCGGTGGGGCGCCTCGAACGGGCGGCGCAGAAGGCGAGCGGCACCGATGCCGCCGAGCGGCAGCTCTTGGCCTCCGCCCTCGCGGCGGCGAAAGCCGAGTATGCGGCGCTGGAGGAGACGACGGCCGCCGTCGCCGAGCGGCTCGACGCCACCATCCTCCGCCTCGACAGCGTCCTGCAGGCGCAGTGACCGGGCGCGGCCGATGGCGCAGGTGACGCTCACCATCAACGGCCGGAGCTATCCTGTCGCCTGCGATGACGGGCAGGAGGACCGGATCCGCCAGCTCGGCCAGTACATCGAGCGCAAGGTCGCGGAGTTCGCGGCGAAGCTGGGACAGATCGGCGATGCCCGCCTCATTCTCATGGCGGCGCTCGTCATCACCGACGAGCTCGCCGAGGCGACGGAGGCAATGCGGCGCCAGCGCCAGACCGGCAACGGCGCCGGACACGACCGCGACGCCGCCACCGAGGCGGTGCTCGCCGCCGGCATCGAAAGCCTCGCCGCGCGCATCGAGGCGGTTGCCGCGCGGCTCGAAGGCACCACATAAGTGACGGGTGGGGCTGCCCGGCGCGTTAGGCTGCAGATACCCTGGGGCCTATTCTCACCTCTAGGGAGCTGTCCCTGCCGGCGTCTTGGCGCCGGTACATGGCGCCCACCTGCGTAAGCGGGCCACGGAGGTAATGCGCGCCGACGGCCGGTGCGGCTCCACCCGCCCCAGGCGTGGAGCGTAACGTTGCGCATTCTTCTATGCGGCGATGTCGTCGGACGGGCCGGCCGCGCCGTCGTGACCCAGAACATGCCGCGGCTGCGGCGCAGCCTCGACCTCGACCTTGTCATCGTCAACGGCGAGAACGCCGCCGCCGGCTTCGGCATCACCGACAAGATCTGCCGCGAATTCTACGATTGCGGCGTCGATGTCATCACGACCGGCAACCATGTCTGGGACCGGCGCGACATCATTCCCTATATCGCGGCCGATCCCCGCCTCCTCCGTCCCGTCAACTTCCCGAAAGGGACGCCGGGACAGGGCAGCGGCGTCTTTCCGACGGCGGCGGGCGGCCGCGTCCTCGTCGTCAACGCCATGGCGCGGCTCTTCATGGACGCGCTCGACGACCCCTTCGCCGCCGTCGAGGCCGAGCTCGCGGCGAACCCGCTCGGCAGCGTCGACACCGTCGTCATCGATTTCCATGGCGAGGCCACCTCCGAGAAGATGGCGATGGGCCATTTCGCCGATGGCCGCGCCTCGCTCGTCATCGGCACGCACAGCCATGTGCCGACCGCCGATTGGCAGATCCTGCCGGGCGGCACCGCCTATCAGAGCGATGCCGGCATGTGCGGCGACTATGATTCGGTGATCGGCATGCAGAAAGAGGCGTCGATCGCCCGCTTCGTGCGCAAGATGCCGGGCGAGCGGCTGCAAGTCGCCGAGGGGCCGGCAACGCTGTGCGGCCTCGTCGTCGAGACCGACGACAGGACGGGCCTCGCCCGGCGCGTCGCGCCGCTCCGCCTCGGCGGGCGCCTCGCGCCGCATTGGCCGGCCGAATTCGCCCTCGAGGAGCCGGCGCTCGTTTCCTGAGCCCCGCCCCTCGCCGAACCCTCCCGCGGCGGGGGTCAATCACCGGTTGGATTTCGCCGCTCCTCCCTGAAACCACCGTTTCGGCGCCCCAATCCTGCCATATTGGGTTGCTAGGCAGCGAGGGTCGGGCGTCGTCGGCCGCCCTGGGCCGCGGATCGGGACAACCCTCGCGCAAGACAGAGCTGAAGACGATGGCTGGCCATTCCCAGTTCAAGAACATCATGCACCGCAAGGGCGCGCAGGACAAAAAGCGCGCCAAGATCTTCACCAAGATCATCCGCGAGCTGACGACCGCCGCCCGGACCGGCCTCCCCGACCCCGCCGCCAATCCGCGCCTGCGCGCCGCCGTTATCGCCGCGCGCGCCGCCAACATGCCGAAGGACACCGTCGACCGCGCCATCAAGCGCGGCGCCGGCGGCGAAGAGGGCGAAGCCTTCGAGGAAGTGCGCTACGAGGGCTACGGCCCGGGCGGCGTCGCCATCATCGTCGAGGCGCTGACCGACAACCGCAACCGCACGGCAAGCGACGTGCGCGCCGCCTTCACCAAGGCGGGCGGCAGCCTCGGCGAGACGAACAGCGTCAGCTTCCTCTTCGACCATCTGGGGCAGGTGACCTATCCGCTCGCCGCCGCCGGCGCCGACGCCATGTTCGAGGCCGCGCTCGAAGCCGGCGCCAGCGACGTCGAGAGCAATGAGGAGGAGCATGTCGTCACCTGCGCCCCCGAGGATCTGACGGCGGTGCGCGAGGCGCTGGAGGCCCGCTTCGGCCCGCCGAGCGGCGCCAAGCTCGCCTGGCGGGCGAAGACGGCGACGCCGGTCGAGGGCGAGGCCGCGACGGCGCTCTTCAAGCTCCTGGAGACGCTCGAGGACAGCGACGACGTGCAGAACCTCTACGCCAATTTCGAGGTCGCCGACGACGTCATGGCGCGGCTCGGCGCCTGACCCCATCGACCGGCGGCGGGCGACACCCTCATGCGACTGCTCGGGCTCGATCCCGGCCTGCGCCACACCGGCTGGGGCGTCATCGAGGCGGCGGGCAACCGCTTGAGCCATGTCGCCGACGGCGTCGTCCATTCGGACGGCAAGGAGCCCTTGGCCGAGCGCCTCGTCGCGCTCTTCCGGCAGTTGGGCGAGATCATCGACCGCTACCGGCCCGACGAGGCGGCGATCGAGGAGACCTTCGTCAACAAGAACCCGTCCTCGACGCTGAAGCTCGGCGTCGCCCGCGGCGTCGTCCTGCTGGCGCCGGCCGAGCGCGGCATTCCCTGCGCCGAATATTCGGCCAACCTCGTCAAGAAATCGGTGGTCGGCGCCGGCCATGCCGAGAAGGCGCAAGTGCAGATGATGGTGCGCCGCCTGCTGCCCGGCTGCACCCTCGCCAGCCCCGACGCCGCCGACGCCCTCGCCGTCGCCATCTGCCACGCCCACCACAGCGCCACCCGGCGGGCGTGGAAAGCGGGTGCCCTCCCGCCGCAGCCCCTCTCCCCCCGGGGAGAGGGAGGGGCCGGCGCGCAAGCGCGGGAGGGTGAGGGCCTGCGTGCGCCGACACGGCCCGGCGCTGACGCGCCGGCGCCCTCACCCCGGCCCTCTTCCCGGAGGGGAGAGGGGGGAGGCGGCAGTCTGCGCGAGCTGGCGACGCAATACCCGACAGCGGCCGAGACGGCTCGCGCTCGGCGGCTGCGGCGCGATGCGACCGAGCTCGAGAAGCGCCTCTGGCAGCGTTTGCGCGCCTGCCAGCTCGATGGGGCGAAGTTCCGGCGTCAGGAGCCGATCCTCGGCTTCACGGTCGACTTTGTCTGTCATGAGCGGCGCCTCGTCGTCGAGCTCGACGGCGGCCAGCATGCATCGACGGTCAATGCCGATGACCGCCGGACCAGCCTTCTCAATCAGGCCGGCTTCCGGGTGCTGCGATTCCGGAACAGCGACGTGGTCGACAACGTCGAGGGGGTCTTGGAGGCGATCAAAAGAGCCATCGCCGCAACGAACGAGGGCGCCCCATGATCGCCCGGCTCTCCGGCATTCTCGAGCGCAATGGCGCGGACGGCGTCGTTCTCGATGTCGGCGGCGTCGGCTATCTCGTCTTCTGCTCGGCACGCACCCAGCGCCAGCTCCCCGCCGAGGGCGAGGCGGCGCGGCTCTTCATCGAGACGCATGTGCGCGAGGACCACATCCACCTTTACGGCTTCATCGACGAGGCCGAGCGCGGCGCCTTCCGGCTGCTGACGACGGTGCAAGGCGTCGGCGCCAAGCTGGCGCTGGCGATCCTCAGCGTCCTCGGCCCCGATGCGCTCGCCGCCGCCATCGTCGCCGAGGACGTCGCGGCGCTGGCCCAGGCCGAGGGCGTCGGCCGCAAGCTGGCGCAGCGCGTCGCCCATGAGCTGCGCGAGAAGGTGAGCGGCCTGCCCCAGGCGGCTGCCGGTCGGCTGCCCGGCGCCGCGCCGATGGCGCTCGACGGCGCCGCGGGCGATGCCGTCTCCGCCCTCGTCAATCTCGGCTATCGCCGCATCGACGCCGCCGGCGCCGTCGCCAAGGCGGCGCGCAGCCTCGGCGAGGGCGCGCCGCTCGACGCGCTCATCCGCGGCGGCCTCAAGGAGCTGGCGCCGTGAGCGACAGGCGCATCGTCGATGGCGTGCGCGCCGCGGAGGATGCGGCCGAAGCGTCGCTCCGCCCCCTCGCCCTCGCCGATTTCGTCGGCCAGCGGCAGGTGCGCGACAATCTCCGCGTCTTCATCGCGGCGGCGAAAGCGCGGCAGGAGGCGCTCGATCACGTCCTCTTCTTCGGCCCGCCCGGCCTCGGCAAGACGACGCTGGCGCAGATCGTCGCGCGCGAGATGGGCGTCGGCTTCAGGGCCACCTCGGGCCCGGTCATCCAGCGCGCCGGCGACCTCGCCGCCCTCCTCACCAATCTGCAGCCGCGCGACGTCCTCTTCATCGACGAGATCCACCGGCTGATGCCGGCGGTCGAGGAGATCCTCTACCCGGCGATGGAGGATTTCCAGCTCGACCTCATCATCGGCGAGGGGCCGGCGGCGCGCTCGGTGCGGATCGACCTGCCGCCCTTCACCCTCATCGGCGCCACGACGCGCTCCGGCCTCATCACGCGGCCGCTGCGCGAGCGCTTCGGCATTCCGCTCAACCTCGTCTTCTACACGCCCGAGGAGCTGGAGCGCATCGTCAGCCGCGGTGGGCGCGTCCTCGGCATGGCGCTCTCCGCCGACGGCGCCATGGAGATCGCGCGCCGCTCGCGCGGGACGCCGCGCGTCGCCACCCGCCTCCTCCGCCGCGTCCG
>JAJPHB010000171.1 GCA_021325525.1 Alphaproteobacteria bacterium | reverse complement strand
GTGTCAAGATCATCTCGAGGATGCGCTCGCGGTCCTCAAGACGCTCGGTTTTGCGCCGCATCGGCCCGCAACACGCGGCAAACCGCCTCAAACGAGGACGGTGCCTGTTTAACTCGTTGACGTTGTTCTGCAAGGCGATGGCTGGGGGACTAGGATTCGAACCTAGACTGGCGGAGTCAGAGTCCGCTGTCCTACCGTTAGACGATCCCCCAAGCGGGTGGCCGGGCGCTAGATAGCATATCGGCCGGGCGATGTGTAGGGCGATGCGCCGCCCGTTCTTTGCCTCCGTCAGCGCGCTTCCGCGCCGCGGCTTTCCTAAGGTAACATCGGTCCTTGCGCCTCGCCAGGCGCGGCGGGGCGGATGCCCCGAAGGGAGCCGACGGGTCGCCGCATGTCCTCCGTTTCGCCATCGGACGCGCTGCCAGACCACCGGCGCGGGGGGCGCGCCGCCCCGCCGGGGCCGGCGCGGCACGCGGCGGGCGCGGAGGAGGTCTATGCGGCGCTCGATCTCGGCACCAACAATTGCCGCCTCCTCGTTGCCCGCGGCGCCGGCGCCGGCTTCCGCGTCATCGACGCCTTCTCGCGCATCGTCCGCCTCGGCGAAGGGCTGGCGGCGACCGGGCTCCTTTCCGAGGCGGCGATGCAGCGGACGCTCGAGGCGCTCAAGATCTGCGCCGGCAAGATCGACCAGCGCGGCGTGACGCGCGCCCGCTACGTCGCCACCGAAGCGTGCCGCCGCGCCGGCAATTGCGAAGCGTTTCTCGACCGCGTGCAGCGCACGACCGGCATCGCCATCGAGACGATCTCGACCGAGGAGGAGGCGCGCCTCGCCGTCGCCGGCTGCGCGCCGCTGCTCGACCGCCGCAAGCCCTACGCCATCGTCTTCGATATCGGCGGCGGCTCGACCGAGCTCGTCTGGCTGCGCCTCTCGCCGGAGACCGCCCGCCCCCGCCCTGACATCCTCGGCTCGGTCTCGCTGCCCTTCGGCGTCGTCACCTTCACCGAGCGCTATGGCGGCGATGTCATCGCGCCCGAGCGCTACGCCGCCATGGTCGCCGAGGCGCGGTCGGCGATGGCGCCCTTCGCGGCGCGCCACCGCGTCGCCGAGGCGCTTGCCGCCGGCGCCGTCCAGATGCTCGGCAGCTCGGGCACGGTGACGACCCTGGCCGGCATCCAGCTCAACCTGCCGCGCTATATTCGCAGCGTCGTCGACGGCAGCATCCTCACCTTCGCCGCGGCCGAGGCGATCTCGGCGCGCCTTGCCGCCATGCCTTGCGCCGCGCGGGCCGTCCATCCCTGCATCGGCCGCGAGCGCGCCGACCTCGTCGTCGCCGGCTGCGCCATCCTCGCCGCGATCTGCGCCCTCTGGCCGGTGGGGCGCCTGCGCGTTGCCGACAGGGGCGTGCGCGAGGGCATCCTCTTCAGCCTGCTGGCGGCGGCCGCCTAAGGGAGCGCCCGGCCATGGGACGGGGCGGCCGAGGCGGGGGCGGGGACGGGCCGGCGCGGGGCGCGCCGCCGCGCCGCGCCGCGGTTCGCCTGCGCACGGCGAAAGGGCGCCGCCTCTCCTCGACGCAATGGCTCGAGCGCCAGCTCAACGACCCCTATGTCGGCGAGGCGAAGCGGCAGGGCCTGCGCTCCCGCGCCGCCTTCAAGCTGGCGCAGCTCGACGACCGCTTCCATCTCCTGCGCCGCGGCATGCGCGTCGTCGATTTGGGCTGCGCCCCGGGCGGCTGGCTGCAAGTCGCGGTGGAGCGCGTGCGGCCGGGGCGAGGCGGGGGCAGCGTCGTCGGCATCGACCTGCTGCCGACCGACCCGGTTCCGGGCGCGACGGTCATCACGCTCGATTTTCTCGACCCGGCGGCGCCGGAGCGGCTGAAGGCGGCCCTCGCCGGTCCCGCCGATCTCGTCATGAGCGACATGGCGGCGCCGACGACGGGGCACGCCGCGACCGATCACCTCCGCATCGTCGCGCTCGCCGAGGCGGCCTGGGATTTCGCGCGCGCGGTGCTGGCGCCGGGCGGCGCCTTCCTCGCCAAGGTCTTCCAAGGCGGAGCCGAGGGCGCGCTCCTTGCCGCCCTCAAACGCGACTTCGCCGCCGTCCGCCACGCCAAGCCGCCGGCGAGCCGCGCCGAATCCGCCGAGATGTATGTCGTCGCGACCGGATTCCGCGGCGGGGAGGGGCGTCCGCCGTAGGCGGTGGTGCGTGTCTTTTCACCACCAAGGCACGAAGACACGAAGTTTTTCTTTTGGCGCGAAGCGCCGATCCCCGTTCTTCGTGCCTTCGTGTCTTTGTGGTTGAACGACTCTGTTTTGCACAGTCGCGCGGAAGTGAGGCTGCATGGCCGCTTTGCGCTGCGCGCGATTGCGAGATTCGCCGGGATCCTCGATGATTGCCGCGGGATCTTTCACCCGACGGAGGCTGCTCCCGTGCCGCTGATCGCCAGCCGGTTGAACCGCGTCAAGCCCTCGCCCAGCGCCGCGCAGTCGCAGCGGGCGCGCGAGATGAAGGCGGCGGGCGCGGATGTGATCGCGCTCTCCTCGGGCGAGCCCGATTTCGACACGCCCGAGAATGTGAAGCGCGCCGCCATCGCGGCGATCCAGGGCGGGCAGACGAAATACACCAATGTCGACGGCACGCCCGAGCTGAAGCGGGCGGTGGCGGCCAAGTTCAAGCGCGAGAACGGCCTCGACTACAAGCCGAGCCAGATCACGGTCGCCGCCGGCGCCAAGCAGATCATCTACAACGCGCTTATGGCGAGCCTTGAACCCGGCGAGGAAGTCATCATCCCGGCGCCGTACTGGGTGTCATATCCCGACATCGCGCTCATCGCCGAAGGCGTGCCGGTCTTCGTGCCGTGCCCGCAGAACAACGGCTTCCGCCTCCGTCCCGAGGATCTCGAAGCGGCGATCACGCCGAAGACGAAGTGGCTCATCCTCAACGCGCCCTCGAACCCGACCGGCGCCGCCTACAGCGCCGCCGACCTCGAGGCGCTCGCCCAAGTGCTGCTCCGCCATCCGCAGGTGCATGTGCTGAGCGACGACATCTACGAGCACATCGTCTATGACGGCTTCCGATTCGCGACCATGGCCAAGGTCGAGCCGAAGCTGTTCGAGCGCTGCCTCACCGTCAACGGCTGCTCCAAGGCCTATGCCATGACCGGCTGGCGCCTCGGCTTCGCCGGCGGTCCCGAGGCGCTTATCAAGGCCATGGCGAAGGTGCAGGGGCAGAGCACCTCGAACCCCAACTCGATCGCCCAGGCGGCGGCGGTCGAGGCGCTGACCGGCACGCAGGAGTTCATCGCGCCGCGCGCCGCGGCCTTCCGCGAGCGGCGCGACATGCTGGTCGAGCGCCTGAACCGCATCGAGGGCATTTCCTGCCACCGACCCGAAGGCGCCTTCTACGTCTATCCGAGCTGCGCCGGCCTCATCGGCCGGACGACGCCGGAGGGGAAGGTGATCCGCACCGACGAGGATTTCGCCGCGTACCTCCTCGAGGCGGAGAAGGTCGCCGTCGTGCACGGCGCCGCCTACGGCATGTCGCCCTATTTCCGCATCTCCTTCGCCGCCTCGATGGCCGAGCTCGAAGAGGCCGTCACCCGCATCGAGCGCGCCTGCGCCCGCCTCCAATGAGCCCCTCTCCGCCACGAAGTGGGGGAGAGGCGGGGGTGGTGGCGTCGCCGCTTGCTCGGCAATTGCCCAGCCGCCGCTGCTTCCCGCCATTGACAGTCCCACGCCGCATCCCTATGTTCCGCGCCTCGCGCGCCCGCGGCCACAGGATTTCGTGTCATGAAGATCGTCAACTCGTTGAGATCGCTGAAGAAGCGCGATAAGAACTGCCGCGTCGTCCGGCGCAAGGGGCGCGTCTACGTCATCAACAAGACCAATCCGCGCTTCAAGGCCCGTCAGGGCTGAGCTGCGGCAGGGCGGCCGCTGGTCCTCGACCGCGGCTGAAGGGGGGATAGGCGCGCCGATTTGCGTTGCATCGGCCGCTCCCGGCGCTAGTCTCGACGACCGGTTCACGTCGCGAAGAGGCAAGGCGGCGGTTCATGCGCATGCCGGAACCCGATGCCGGCGTGTTGGCGCGCCGGGCCGAGATCGCCGCGGCGCTGCGGCGCATCGTCCCCGGCGAGGGCGTCATCGCCGACGCCGACGAGCTGCGCGCCTATGAGAGCGACGGGCTCACCGCCTATCGCCAGGCGCCGATGCTCGCCGTCCTGCCCGAGACGGTGGACCAGGTCTCGCGCATTCTCCGCTATTGCCACGATCACCGCGTCAAGATCGTGCCGCGCGGCGCCGGGACCTCGCTCTCGGGTGGGGCGCTGCCGCTCGCCGACGGCGTCCTCCTCGGCATGGGCAAGTTCAACCGCATCCTCGAGCTCGATTTCGCCAATCGCTGCGCCGTCGTCCAGCCCGGCGTCACCAATCTCGGCATCAGCAACGCCGTCGCCCATGCCGGCTTCTATTACGCGCCGGACCCGTCGAGCCAGATCGCCTGCACGATCGGCGGCAATGTCGCCGAGAATTCGGGCGGCGTCCACTGCCTCAAATACGGCCTCACCACCAACAACGTGCTCGGCCTCGAAATGGTGCTGATCGACGGCACGGTGCTGCGCCTCGGCGGCAAGGCGCTCGATGCCGGCGGCTATGACCTCCTCGGCGTCATGATCGGCTCGGAAGGGCTGCTCGGCGTCGTCACCGAGGTGACGGTGCGCATTCTCCGCCGGCCCGCCGCGGCGCGCGCCCTCCTCATCGGCTTTCCCTCGAACGAGAGCGCCGGCGATTGCGTCGCCGCCATCATCGCCGCCGGCATCATTCCGGGCGGAATGGAGATGATGGACAAGCCGGCGATCGCGGCTGCCGAGGCCTTCGTCAAGGCCGGCTATCCGCTCGATGTCGAGGCCCTTCTCATCGTCGAGCTCGACGGGCCCCAGGCCGAATGCGATCACCTCATCGAGCGCGTGCGCGAGATCGCGACGGCGCATGGCGCGTCATCGCTCCGCGCGAGCCGCAGCGAGGAGGAGCGCCTCGCCTTCTGGGCCGGGCGCAAGGCGGCGTTTCCCGCCGTCGGCCGCATCTCGCCCGACTATTACTGCATGGACGGCACGATCCCGCGCGCGCGCCTCCCCGAGGTGCTGGCCCGCATGCGCGAGATGTCGGTGCGCTACGGGCTCCGCGTCGCCAACGTCTTTCATGCGGGCGACGGGAATCTGCACCCGCTCATCCTCTATGACGCCAACGAGCCCGGGGAATTGGAGCGCGCCGAAGCCTTCGGCGCCGACATCCTGCGGCTCTGCGTCGAGGTCGGCGGCGTCCTCACCGGCGAGCACGGCGTCGGCGTCGAGAAGCGCGACCTCATGCCGGCGATGTTCGACGAGACCGACCTCGCCCATCAGCAGCGCCTCAAATGCGCCTTCGATCCGGACGGCCTCCTCAATCCCGGCAAGGTCTTCCCGCAGCTCCACCGCTGCGCCGAATTGGGCCGCATGCACATCCACCGCGGCGCCCTGCCGCATCCGGAGCTGCCGCGGTTTTGACGATGATCGCACACCTCTTCCCGAACTTTCCGTGGCCCACCATAGTCGCGATGAGCCCCTCTCCGCCACGAAGTGGGGGAGAGGCGGGGTGAGGTGGTGTCGCCGCCTACTCGGCTGTCGCCCTGGAATCCCCCACCCTCACCCTGACCTCTCCGCCCCCCGGGCGGAGAGGAGCGACAAATGCAGGGCGCATTCGATGAAGCGGGGGAGAGGGGCTTGACCGAGTTCCTGCCGGGTGATGAAGGGGAGCTGCGCGACATCGTCGCGGCGGCGGCGGGCGAGCGCCAGCCGCTCGAGGTCATCGGCGCCGGCAGCAAGCGGGCGCTGGGGCGCCCCTTGCAGCTCCCGCACAGCCTCGTTCTCTCGCGCTTCTCCGGGATCGTCGCCTACGAGCCGAGCGAGCTCGTGCTGACGGCGAAGGCGGCGACGCCGCTCGCCCTCCTCGAGGCGGCGCTCGGCGAGAACAACCAGATGCTCGCCTTCGAGCCGCCCGCTTGGGGACGCCTCCTCGACGGCGCCGACAGCGGGGGCGCCGGCGGCGGGCAGACGGTCGGCGGCATCCTCGCCTGCAACCTCTCGGGGCCGCGCCGCTTCAAGGCCGGCGCCGCGCGGGACCATTTCCTCGGCTTTCGCGCCGTGAGCGGGCGCGGCGAAGTCTTCAAGGCGGGCGGCAAGGTCGTGAAGAACGTGACCGGCTACGACCTCTGCAAGCTGATGGCGGGGTCCTACGGCACGCTCGCGGTGCTGAGCGAGGTGACGGTGAAGGTGCTGCCGCGGCCGGAGAAGACGCGCACGGTGCTGATCTTCGGCCCCGATGCCGAGCGCGCCGTCGCGGCGATGACGGCGGCGCTCGCCGCCCCGCATGAAGTCTCGGGTGCGGCTTATCTGCCGGCCGGGCTGGCGCGGCGCTCGGCGGTCTCATACGTGGCGGCGGGCGGAACATCCGTCGTCGCGCTGCGGCTCGAAGGGCCGGCGCCTTCGGTGCTTGCGCGTGCTTCGGCGCTGCGGGGCGAGCTCGCCGAATTCGGCGCCGGCGAGGAGCTGCACGGCCGGAACTCCGCGGTGTTCTGGCGGGAAATCGCCGATGCCGCGCCTTTCGCCATCGACGGCAAGCGCGCGCTCTGGCGCGTCTCGCTGCCGCCGGCTCTGGCACCGGCGCTGCTGCGGCAAGTGACCGCCGGCAGCGATGTCGAGTATCTGCTCGATTGGGGCGGCGGCCTCGCCTGGCTCGCCGTCGCCGGGGCGGCCGATGGCGGGGCGGGCGCCATCCGCGCGGCGCTCGCCGGCCGAGGCCATGCGACCCTCATCCGCGCTCCCGCCGCGCTGCGCCTTGCCGTCGCGGTCTTCGAGCCGCCGGCGCCCGGCCTCGCCGCCTTGACGGCGCGCGTCAAGGCGGGCTTCGATCCCTACGGCGTCCTCAATCCCGGGCGGATGTATCCGCCGCAGGGCTGAGCGGCGCGACCGGCCTCGGACACATCATGCGCTGATCCCCCGACGATGCAGACGAATTTCAGCTTGGCGCAGCTTGCCGATGCCGATACGGCGGAATCGGAGAAGATCCTCCGCGCCTGCGTCCATTGCGGCTTCTGCACGGCGACCTGCCCGACCTATGTGCTGCTCGGCGACGAGCTCGACAGCCCGCGCGGCCGCATCTACCTCATCAAGGACATGCTGGAGGGAGACCGCCCGGCCTCGGCGCGGGTGGCGACCCATATCGACCGCTGCCTCTCCTGCCTCGCCTGCATGACGACTTGCCCGTCGGGCGTCCATTACATGCATCTCGTCGACCACGCGCGGCGGCGCGTCGCGGCGACCTATCGGCGGCCGCTCCTCGAGCGGCTGCAGCGCGGGCTCCTCGCGGCGGTGCTGCCGCGCCCCGCGCTCTTCCGTTTGGCGCTCATCGGCGCGCGCCTGCTGCGGCCCTTGGCGCCGCTGCTCCCGGAGCGGCTCGGCGCCATGCTGCGCCTTGCCGGCCCGCCGATGCCGCCCTCGCGGGTCGGCCTGCCGCAGGTCTTTCCCGCGCTGGGACTGCGGCGCAAGCGCGTCGCGCTTCTGACGGGCTGCGTCCAGCAGGTGCTGGCGCCGCACATCAACGAGGCGACAGTGCGCCTCCTGACGCGCCATGGCTGCGAGGTGGTGGTGGCGCCGGGTGCTGGCTGCTGCGGCGCGCTCGCGCATCATCTCGGAAATTCGGCGCCGGCCCTCGCCGCGGCGCGCGCCAATATCGACGCCTGGCTCGCGGCCGAGCGCGAAGGCGCGCTCGATGCGATCGTCGTCAACGCCTCGGGCTGCGGCACGCAGATCAAAGATTACGGTTTCCTCTTGCGCGAGGACCCGGCCTATGCGGCGAAGGCGGCGCGCATTGCGGCGCTCGCGCGCGACGTCGCCGAGCTCATGGCCGAGCTCGGCCTCGCCCGGGCGGGCCAGCCGAGCGGCAAGCGCGTCGCCTATCATTCCGCCTGCTCGATGCAGCATGGCCAGGGCATCCGGCGGCAACCGCGCGAGCTGCTCGAAGCCGCCGGCTTCACCGTGCTCGACATTCCCGAGGGTCATCTCTGCTGCGGCTCGGCCGGCACCTACAATCTCCTGCAGCCGGCCATCGCGACGCGGCTCCGCGACCGCAAGATCGGCCATATCGAGAGCCTTCGCCCGGATCTCGTCGCGACCGGCAATATCGGCTGCATGACGCAGCTCGCGAGCGGCACCGGGCTGCCCATCCTGCACACTGTCGAGCTGCTCGATTGGGCGACGGGCGGGCCGGCGCCGGCGGGCCTCGATCTCTGACGGCGCGGGCGTTCGGCCTATCCCGGCGCGCAGGCGCTGAGAAGGCGAGGGATCAGGTCCCGGTCCCGGGGCGAGCCAGCTCCTCCTCGGCGACCGTCGGCACCTTCGCCCGCCGCTGCAGCCACATCACTCCCAGGAGATCGGCGAAGGCGACGGCGAGGCGGTCGAGGGTGCCGTAATTCGAGCGGCCGCGGGCGCGCGGGCGGTGGTTGACGGGGACGGAGACCGTGCGGCCGCCGGCCCGCAGCACGAGCGCCGGCAAATAGCGGTGCATGTGGTCGAAATAGGGGAGGTCGAGGAAGAGCTCGCGGCGGAAGAGCTTGAGGCCGCAGCCCGTGTCCGGCGTGCCGTCGCCGAGAAGCCGCGCCCGCACGGCGTTGGCGATCTTAGAGGAGAGGCGCTTCATCCGGGTGTCGCGCCGCTTCGTGCGATGGCCGGCGACGAGGAACGGCCCCTCCGCCTCGCGCGCCATCCGCCACAGTCGCGGGATGTCGGCGGGGTCGTTCTGGCCGTCGCCGTCGAGCGTCGCGATCCAGGGCGCCCGCGCCGCCTTGACCCCGGTGCGGATGGCGGCGCTCTGGCCGCAGCTCTCGGCGTGGCGCAGGAGGCGGAGCTGCGGGCAGGAGCGGGCGAGGGCCGCTACCGCGGCGGCGGTGCCGTCGCGGCTGCCGTCATCGACATAGATGATCTCGTAGGCGAGCCGGCCGTCGAGGGCGGCGCGGATCTCGGCGACGAGCGGCGCCACGTTCTCCGCCTCGTTGCGCACCGGGATGACAATGGATAGCTCCATGGGCGGCGCCGTGTATCACAGTTCCGGGAGCGGGCAAACCCGGAGCGCGGTGCCGCGGGCGGTTGCGGCGGCGCGCCGCAGCGCGGCGATCGACGACAAGGCGGCGCCGGATGGGGTATGATGCGCGCCGCTCCATTCCGGAACGCCCGCCTCGATGATCCGCCTTCTTCTCGCCGTCTTTTGCCTCGCCCTTGCCGCACCGGCCTTCGCTCAGGAGACCCGCATCGCCGCCGTCGTCAATGACGAGGCCATCTCGGTTTCGGACCTCGCGGCGCGGATGCAGCTCATCATGGCGGCCTCGCGCATACCCGACACGCCCGAGAACCGCCAGCGCCTCGGCCGCCAGATCCTGCGGACGCTCATCGACGAGAAGCTGGAGATGCAGGAGGCCAAGCGCCTCAATATCAGCGTCTCCGACGCCGAGGTGAACGACGCCTTCAACCGCCTCGAGGCGCAAAACAAGCTGCCGAAGGGCGGGCTCGACGAGTTCCTGAAGCAGCACGGCGTCGATCGCAGCACGCTCGTCGACCAGATCACCGCCTCGATCGCCTGGGGCAAGACGGTGCGGGCGACGCTGGCGCAGCAGGTGCAGGTCTCCGATGAGGAGGTCGACGCGACGATGGCGCGCCTCAAGGAGAACGAGAACGCGCCGAGGAGCCGCGTCGCCGAGATCTTCCTTGCCGTCGACAGCCCGCAGCAGGACGAGGAGGTCCATCATTTCGCCGACCGGCTCATCGAGCAGCTCCATTCCGGCGGCAACTTCCCGCAGATCGCCCAGCAATTTTCGCAATCGCCGACGGCGGCGGTCGGCGGCGATATGGGCTGGATCATCCCCTCCGAACTGAGCCCCGAGCTCGCCGCAGCCGTCAACCGCATGAAGCCGGGCGAGCTCTCCGAGCCGATCCGCGCCGCCGGCGGCTATTACATCATCCTCGTCATCGACAAGCAGGCGGCGGGCGGCGGCATCGATGACGAGAAGGTCTCGCTGATGCAAGTCATGTTTCCGCTGCCGGCCAATGCGCCCGAATCGGAAAAGCAGCGCGTGGCGGCGGCGGCGGCAAGCGTCAGCAAAGAGGCGCGGAGCTGCGGCGAGCTCGCGCAGATCGGGCGGCAGCAGGCGCCGCAGACTTCGGGCGATCTCGGCTGGGTGCGAGTCGGCGATCTGCCGCCGGGGCTGCGCCCGACCGTCCACGCGCTCAAAATCGCCGAGGCGTCGCCCCCCGTGCCGCTGCAAGGGGGCCTCGGCGTCCTCATGGTCTGCGACCGGCAGGCCTCGCCCGGCGCCCTGCCGACCCGCCAACAGGTCATGGAGAATCTCGAGCAGGAGAAGTTCGAGACGCTGGCGCAGCGCTATCTGCGCGACTTGCGACGCCAGGCCTTCATCGACATCCGCGCATGAGCGCCGTCGCGCTCACCATGGGCGAGCCGGCCGGCATCGGCGGCGAAATCGCGCTGCAGGCCTGGCTGCGGCGCGACGAAGGCGTGCCGTGCTTCTTCGCGATCGACGATGCGGACCGGCTGGCGGCGCTGGCGCGCGGCCTCGGCTGGACGGTGCCGGTCCGCGCCATCGCGGCGCCCGAGGACGCGCCCGAAATCTTCCCGAAGGCGCTGCCGGTGCTGCCGCTCGCGCTGCCGCATCAGGTGGTCGCCGGGCGGCCGGACGCCGCGAACGCGCCTGCGGTCATCGCGGCGATCGACAACGCCGTCGCGCTGGCCCGCGCCGGCCGTGCCGCCGCCGTCGTCACCAATCCCATCAACAAGAAATGCCTCTACGCCGCCGGCTTCCGCCATCCCGGCCATACCGAATATCTGGCGGAGCTCGCCGGCGGCGCCGTCCCGGTGATGATGCTCGCCTGCCCTGGCCTCCGCGTCGTCCCGGTCACCATTCACCTGCCGCTGAAAGACGCCGTCGCGAGCCTCAGCGCCGAGGCGATCATCACGGCCGGGCGCATCACCGCCGCCGGGCTCCGCCGCGATTTCGGCATCGAACGGCCGGTCCTGGCGGTGGCGGGACTCAATCCCCATGCCGGCGAGGAAGGCGCCCTCGGGCGCGAGGAGATCGAGATCATCGCGCCGGCGCTGGCGCGGCTGCGCGGCGAGGGCGTCGCGGTCGAGGGGCCCTTGCCGGCGGATACGCTCTTCCACGCGGCGGCGCGGCGGCGCTATGACGCGGTCCTCTGCATGTATCACGACCAAGCCCTCATCCCGCTGAAGACGATCGATTTCGAGAACGGCGTCAACATCACGCTCGGCCTGCCTTTCATCCGCACCTCGCCGGATCACGGCACCGCCTTCGGCATCGCCGGCAAAGGCATCGCCAATCCGGCGAGCCTCATCGCCGCCTTGCGCCTCGCCGGCGAGATGGCCGCGCGGCGCGCCGGCCGGCTTCCGGCCGCCTGATCGGCGCGTGTGAGGCCGCCCTCCGACCTGCCGCCGCTCCGCGCCGTCATCGCCAAGCACGAGATCGGCGCGCGCAAGCAGCTGGGGCAGCATTTCCTTCTCGATCTCAACCTGACACGGCGCATCGCCCGCGCCGCGGGACCCTTCGCGGATTGCTCCGTCATCGAGATCGGACCGGGCCCCGGCGGCCTCACCCGCGCGCTCCTCGAAGAAGGCGCCCGGCAGGTCACGGCGATCGAGCGCGACCCACGCTGCGTTGCCGCGCTCGACGAGCTCGCCGCCGCCTTCCGAGGCCGCCTCACCGTCATCGAAGGCGACGCGCTCGCGCTCGATCCCGCCGCGCTGGCCCCGGCGCCGCGCAAGATCGTCGCCAATCTGCCCTACAACATCGCCACGCCGCTGCTCATTGGCTGGCTGAAGAATATGCGAGCGTACAAAGACTTGACGCTGATGTTTCAGAAAGAAGTCGCGGACCGCCTGACGGCGGCGCCGCGCTCGCGCGACTATGGGCGGCTCTCCGTCTTGACCCAATTCACGGCACGGGCGGAGCGACTCTTCGACATTCCGCCGCGCGCCTTCGTGCCGCCGCCCAAGGTGATCTCAACCGTTGTGCGACTGACGCCGCTGGAGGCGCCGGTCGGCGATTGCCCGATCGACTTGCTGGAGCGCGTGACCGCCGCCGCCTTCGGTCAGCGCCGCAAGATGCTGCGCGCCAGCCTGCGGGCCGTGGGCGGCGAGGCCTTGCTCGCCGCGGCCGAAGTTTCGCCGACGGCCCGCGCCGAGGAGCTCGATGTGGCGGCGTTCTGCCGCCTCGCGCGGGCGCTGGCGGTCAGCGCCCCTCGCGCAGATGATTGACGAAATCGGCGAGACCGACCTGTCGCTCGCGGCGCATGCGCTCGACTTTGAGGATGTCGGCGACGAAGGCGACGCTGTCCTCGAGGCGGTCATTGACGATGACGTAGTCGTATTCGGGCCAGTGGCTCATCTCGTCACTGGCCTTCGCCATGCGCGCCGCCACCACCTCGGGGCTGTCCTGCGCCCGCTCGCGCAGGCGCCGCTCCAGCACCGATACGGAGGGCGGCAGGACGAAGACCGAGACCATGTTGCCGCGGAAATTCGCCTTGAGCTGCTGCGTTCCCTGCCAATCGACATCGGCGACGACGTCGCGCCCCGCCGCCAGCATCTGCTCGACCGGCGCCCGCGGCGTGCCGTACCAATTGCCGAACACATTGGCGTATTCGAGCAGCTCCCGCGCGCGCACCATGCGATCGAATTCGGGCTTGCCGATGAAGTGGTAATGGACGCCGTCGACTTCGCCGGGGCGCTGCGCGCGCGTCGTCACCGAGATCGAGATGGCGAGATTGGAATCGCGTTCGAGAATGCGGCGGGTGATCGTCGTCTTGCCCGCGCCGGAGGGCGAGGAGAGGACCAGCATCAGGCCGCGCCGGGCGCCGAATTGCGGGAAGATCGCGCCGCTCATTCGATGTTCTGGACCTGCTCCCGCAGCTGCTCGATGGCGGCCTTCAGGGCGAGGCCCGTGCGCGTCAGCTCGACATCGCCCGATTTCGAGCAGAGGGTGTTGGCCTCGCGGTTGAACTCCTGGCAGAGGAAATCGAAGCGCCGGCCGATCGCCACTCCCTCGCGCATGAGGTCGGCCGCCGCCGCGAGATGGGCTTTGAGGCGATCGAGCTCCTCGCGCACATCGGCGCGCGCCACGATGAGCGCCGCCTCTTGGGCGAGACGTTCCTCGGACAGCCCGGTCGAAGTCTCGAGCAGCGTCTCGATCAGCGTGCGCAGGCGCGCCTTGAGCGCCGGCGGCTGCGCCCCGGCGCTCGCCTCCGCCGCCCGGGCCAGGGTGGCGATCTCGCCGAGGCGTTCATCGAGGACGGCGGCAAGGCGCGCGCCTTCGGCAAGGCGCATCTCGACGAGCCGCGACAGCGCCGCTTCCCAGCTCGCGAGAACGGCCTGGCTCACCCGCTCGCGGCGTTCCGGACTCTCCGCCTCATCCGCCGCTTCGAGGACGCCGCGCAGCGCCAGGAGCCCGTCCAGCCGTGGCGGCGCGATCGTCTTGCGTCCCGCCAATTCCTCGACGAGGGACAGGATCTGCGCCAGCGCCTCGCGATTGACGCGGATGCCGCCGGTCCCCGCCGCGTGCTGCACGCTGAGCGTCGCCGAGACGGCGCCTCGCTTGAGACGCGCCCCGAGGCTCTGGCGCAATTGCGGCTCGAGATGATCGAAGCCGGGTGCAAGGCGCAGGCGGATGTCGAGCGCCTTGCTGTTGACGCTCTTCAGCTCCCAAGCCCAGGAAAAGCCGTCGAGGCCGCCATCGGCGCGGGCAAATCCGGTCATGCTGGCGATGGGCAAGCGAGCCTCGATCCTGCTGGCGGCGGCGGTGGCGGCCCGCAATTTATAGCCCCGCGAGGCACCGGCAACAACGCCCGGCGGCGCGTCGCCAGGAGATCGCGCGCCGGCGCCGTCACTGTGTCGATTTCTGCCGCAGCGCGGCGACGTTGCGGTTGTGCTCGGCGAGAGTGCGGGCGAAGAGATGACCGCCGGAGCCGTCAGCGACGAAATAGAGATCGTCGGTCGCCGCCGGATGCAGCACCGCGAGCAGCGCGGCCTTGCCCGGATTGGCAATCGGGGCGGGGGGAAGGCCCTTGACGAGATAGGTGTTGAAGGCCGAATCCGTCGAGAGATCGGCATGCCCCAGCGGATGGTCGAGCGGGTGCACGCCTTGGGTCATGGCGAAGGCGACCGTCGGGTCCGATTGCAGCCGCATCCCGAGGCGCAGGCGGTTGAGGAAAACCCCCGCAATGCGGGCGCGCTCATCGGCGCGGGCGGCCTCCTTCTCGACGAGGGAGGCGAGGATGACCGCCTCGCGCGGCGAGGACAGGGCGAGGCCGGGCTTGCGCTCCGCCCAGGCCTCGGCAAGGAAGCGCTCCATGGCATGGCGCATGCGCCCGAGCAAATCCTGGCGCCGGGCGCCATAGAAGAAGAAATAGGTGTCGGGCAGCAGCGTGCCTTCCTCGGCCGGCGCGGACACGGGGCCTTCGAGCGCGTCGTCGGCGCGCAGCAGGGCGAGGATGTCGGCATCGCTCCAGCCCTCGGGGATAGTGATGCGGCGGCGGACGCGCTTGCCGCTTTCGAGCAGCAGCGCAACGCCGTGCGGGCTGATCGCCGCCGGGAAGCGGTACTCGCCCGGCTGCAGCCGGCCCGCGGCGCCGGTCAGCTCGGCGGCGAGACGGAACGCCGTCGGATGGGCCACGATCCCCGCCTCGCCGAGCTGGCGGGCGATGGCGTCGATATCGGCCCCGTGCGGAAAGATCGCCGTCTTGTCGGCGGCAAGCGGGCCGGGCGCGAGGTAATCCGCCGCCAGCCACAGGCCGGCTCCGATCAGAAGCACCAGAAGAGCGAGACCTGCGGCGAGAAGCCGCCTCAGCACGGGGGACCCTTAAGGCGGGGCGGCGAAAATCAGCGAGGCGTTGGTGCCGCCAAAGCCGAAGGAGTTGGAGAGCGCGTAGCGGATCTTGCGCTCCTTCGCCACCTTCGGCACGAGGTCGATGTCGCAGCCCGGCGAGGGATTGTCGAGGTTGAGCGTCGGCGGAGCGACGCCGTCGCGGATTGCCAGGATCGAGAAGATCGCCTCGACGCTGCCTGCGGCTCCGAGGAGATGGCCGATCGCCGATTTCGTCGAGGACATCGAGAGCTTGTAGGCATGGTCGCCGAAGAGGCGCTTCACCGCGCCGAGCTCGATCTCGTCGCCGAGCGGCGTCGAGGTGCCGTGGGCGTTGATGTAGTCGATCTGGTCGGGCGCGAGCCCGGCCCGCTTCAGCGCGTTGCGCATGGAGCGGAAGGCGCCGTCGCCGTTCTCGGCGGGGGCGGTGACGTGATAGGCGTCGCCCGACATGCCGTAGCCGACGACCTCAGCATAGATCTTGGCGCCGCGGCGCTTGGCGTGCTCGTATTCCTCGAGCACGACGACGCCGGCGCCTTCGCCCATGACGAAGCCGTCGCGATCCTTGTCCCAAGGCCGCGAGGCGCGCTCGGGATCCTCGTTGAAGCCGGTCGAGAGGGCGCGGGCGGCCGCGAAGCCCGCCATGCCGAGCCGGCAGATCGCCGCTTCCGCCCCGCCGCACACCATGACATCCGCGTCGTCGAACATAATGAGGCGCGCCGCATCGCCGAGCGCATGCGCGCCCGTGGAGCAGGCGGTGACGACGGAGTGGTTGGGCCCCTTGAAGCCGAAATGGATCGAGACATTGCCCGATCCGAGGTTGATGAGGCTGGCCGGGATGAAGAAGGGCGAGACGCGACGCGGCCCGCGCTCGGCAAGGGTGACGGCGGTGTCGGCGATCCCGGGAAGGCCGCCGATCCCCGACCCGATCATGACCCCGGTGCGCTCTCGGCTCTCCTCGTCCTCCGGCTTCCAGCCGGCATCCTCGACCGCCTGGGCCGCCGCGCACATCGCATAGATGATGAAGAGGTCCATCTTGCGCTGGTCTTTCGGCGCGACCCAGTCGTCGGCGTTGAAGAGGCCGTCCTTGGTGCCGCCGCGCGGCACCTGCCCGGCGATCTTGGCCGGCAGGTCCGAAACGTCGAAGGATTGGATCGGCCGCACTCCCGACTGGCCGGCGAGCAGGCGCTGCCAGGTGCTCGCCGCGCCGACGCCGAGGGGCGTCACGAGGCCAATTCCGGTTACGACAACGCGTCTCATGCGCGGATCATGGAGCCGAGGCGGGGGAAGGGCGGATCCGGCCGCGACAATCAGCTATGCGATTCAATGAACTGGACCGCATCCTTCACCGTGACGATCTTCTCCGCGGCATCGTCCGGAATCTCGCAGCCGAACTCTTCCTCGAAGGCCATCACGAGCTCGACCGTATCGAGGCTGTCGGCTCCGAGGTCATCGATGAAGCTGGCATTGTCCGTGACCTTTGCCTCGTCGACGCCCAGATGCTCGACGACGATCTTCTTCACCCGATCGGCGACATCGCTCATTAGTTCTGATCCTCGAAAATTGAAATGCGCTCAGGGAGGCTACGCGCTTCAGGCATCTCGCAATCGACCGAAGATCTTGCTGTGATGAGCGGGACTGCGGCACGACCAACCCGAAGGCGCCGTCACATAACACAGTTCATTTGACATTACCAGTAGCCCTTGCGCGCGCCAAAACGGGCCGGAGCCGGGGGCGCCGGCCGCCGCTACACCATGGCGATGCCGCCATTGACATGGAGGGTATGGCCGGTGACATAGGCGGCCTCCTCGCTGGCCAGAAAGACGACGGCGGCCGCGACCTCCTCGGGCCGGCCGAAGCGCCCGGCCGGTACCGCCGCCACCGCCTTCTCGCGCTGCTCGGCCGTGAGCGCGTCGGTCATCGCCGTCGTGATGAAGCCGGGCGCGATACAGTTCACCGTGATGTTGCGCGAAGCGATCTCGAGGGCGAGAGCCTTGCTCATGCCGATCATGCCGGCCTTCGAGGCCGCGTAGTTGGCCTGCCCGGGATTGCCGGTGACGCCGACCACAGAGGTGATGCCGATGATGCGGCCGGAGCGGCGCTTCATCATCCCGCGCAGCGCCGCCCGGGCGAGGCGGAAGCTCGCCGTCAGGTTGATCTCGATGACGGCGAGCCAATCCTCGTCCTTCATGCGGAGCGCCAGCGTGTCCCGCGTCAGCCCGGCATTGTTGACGAGAATGTCGAGCTGGCCCATCGCCGCCTCTGCCGCTTTGACAAGGGCGTCGGGGGCGCCGGGTTCCGCGAGCTGCGCGGTCTCGACCCAGACGCGCGTTCCGAGCTCGCCCGCAAGCTTGTCGAGCGCCGGCCGTCGCGTCCCCGCCAGCATCACCCCGGCGCCCTGGCGGTGAAGCGCGCGCGCGATGGCGCTGCCGATCCCGCCCGAGGCCCCGGTGACGAGCGCGAATTTCCCGCTGAGGTCGAACATCATGCTCCTCGCCCTTCAGAATCCGCATCCCCGAGGGATGGATCGCTGCGCCAGCGGCTCGCGATGGCGAGCGGCACAAGTCATTCGATTCAGCCTCTCAAAGGCTCTTCAGAACCGCCTCGATCTCGGCCGGCGTCTGCACCGCCGTCGCGGCGATGTCGCGGTCGATGCGCTTGACGAGCCCCGAAAGGACGCGGCCCGCTCCGATCTCGACGATCGCATCGACGCCAGCCGCCTTCATGTACAAGATGCTCTCGCGCCAGCGCACGAGGCTCGTCACCTGCTCGACGAGGAGGCGGCGAAGAGCGTCGGGCGCCGTCTCGCGCGCCGCCGTGACATTGGCGATGACCGGCACCACCGGCGCCGCCAGCGTCACCTCGGCGAGAGCCGCGCGCATCGCTTCCGCCGCCGGCGCCATGAGCGGGCAATGGAACGGAGCGCTGACCGGGAGGGGGATGGCGCGCTTGCCCTGCGCCGCCGCCAGTGCCGCGGCGCGCTCGACGGCGGCCTTGTGGCCGCTGAGGACGATCTGGCCGGGCGCATTGTCGTTGGCGGCGCTCAGCACCTCGCCCGCGGCCGCCTCGCGCGCGATCGCCGTCGCGGCTTCGAGTTCGAGGCCGATCAGCGCCACCATCGCGCCTTCGCCGACGGGCACCGCCCGCTGCATCGCCTGCCCGCGCAGCTTCAAGAGGCGCGCCGCATCGGCGAGGGCGAAGGACCGCGCGGCGGCAAGGGCGGAATATTCGCCGAGCGAATGGCCGGCGACGAAGGCGGCGGTCTTGGCGAGGTCGATCCCGCCCTCCGTTTCGAGGACGCGCAACACCGCGAGGCTGACCGCCATCAGCGCCGGCTGCGCGTTCTCGGTCAGGGTGAGCTCGCTCTCCGGCCCCTCGAAGATGAGGCGCGAGAGGCGCTGCTTCAGCGCTTCGTCGACTTCCTCGAAGACGAGCCGCGCCGCCGCGAAGCTTGCCGCCAGCTCGCGGCCCATGCCGACCGACTGCGAACCCTGCCCGGGAAAGACGAATGCGCGGCTCATCTCGATGCCTCTTCGCAGAAGAGGCGCCACTCATAACGCCTCGCCCGACGCTGTCAAGGCGCGGAGGGACGAGCGCGCAGAGGCGTCGCGTCTCAGGCCGGGTGCGGCGGCGTCCCGGCGAGGAGGCGCGCCGGCGGGAAGACGAGGCTGACGATCGTCCCACGTCCCGGCGCGCTGGTGAAATCGAGGCGGCCGCCATGCAGCTCGATGAGCGAGCGTACGAGCGGCAGGCCGAGGCCGGTCCCTTCGTGGCAGCGCGTATAGGCGGTTTCGGCCTGGCCGAAGGGCTCCAGCACCTTCTCGATGTCTTCGGCGGCGACGCCGATGCCGGTATCGGCGACCGAGAGGACGAGCCCGTCATCGGCGAGCGCCGCCGCGAGCGTGACGGAGCCGCCGGCCGGCGTGAATTTGATGGCGTTCGAGAGCAGGTTCAGCAGCATCTGCTGGACGGCGCGATCATCGGCGCGAAGGCTGGGGAGGCCCGGCGCGACCTCGAGGCGCAAGCGCAGCTTCTGCGCCTCGGCGCGCTCGCGCATCAGCCGGTAGGCGCGGGCGAGATTGTCGGCGATATCGAGCGGCGTTTCCTTGAGCTCGCGCTTGCCGGCCTCGATCTTCGCCAGATCGAGGATGTCGCCGATGAGGCTGAGGAGCAGCGTCCCGCTGCGGTGGATGTCACGGCAATATTCGATGTAGCGCGGCGTGCCGAGCGGCCCCAGGCGCTCGTCGCGCATGATCTCGGCGAAGCCCATGATGGCGTTCAAGGGCGTGCGCAGCTCGTGGCTGATATTGGCGAGGAACTCCGATTTGGCGCGGCTCGCCGCTTCGGCGTCATTCTTGGCGCGCAGGAGCTCCGCCTTGTCGTGCAGCTTCTCCGTCACGTCGATCGCGGCGACGAGCACCGCCTCGCGCCCACCGAAATCAAGCTGATGCGAGAGGATCTCGACCATGATCTCGCTGGCATCGGCTTTGCGGTGGCGCCACAGCCCGCCTTCGGGCTCGCCGCTCCGGCGACCGGCCGCCTTCGCCTCGAGGCGATGCGCATCCTCGGCGGGGCGGATCGCGGCGATGGTCATGCCGAGGAACTGCTCGCGGCTGTAGCCATAATGCGCGACGGCGGCGTCGTTCACCTCGAGGAAGGCGCGGGTCGAGCGTTCATAAACCCACATCGGGATGGGGTTGCCGGCGAAGAGCAGGCGGAAGGAGGATTCGTTCTCGCGCAGGCGGCGCAGAAGCGCCCGGCTTTCGCTGGTGTCTCGCCGGATCGAGATGAGGCGGCTGTATTCGCCCGAGGCATCGCGCAGCGGCGTCCAGGTCGATTCGACCCAGAACTCGCTGCCGTCCTTGCGGTAGTTGATGACCTCGAAGCGCGTAGCCTCGCCGCGCTTTGCCCGCTCGCCCGCCGCACGCACCGCCGCGCGGTCGGTTTTCGGACCGCCGAGGATGCGCGGCGATTGACCGACGATCTCCGCCGCGCTGTAGCCGGTCATCTCGGTGAAGGACTGGTTGACGTAGATGATCCGGCGGTCGGGCGAGGCGAGGTCGCCCTCGACGATCATCACCGCGTCGTTGGTGTGGAGCACTACCGATTGCAGCAGGGCGATGTGCTCCTCGGCCTGCTTGCGCGCGAGCAGCGCGCCGATCTTGCCCGAGAGGGCGCGCACGAGCGCGGCCGCGCGCTCGATCTCTGGCGGCGGGTCCGTGAAGAGGAAGGTCAAGCCGCATTTCGTCCCGCCATTCGCGAAGGGCACGCTGATGAGGCTGGAGATGCCGTAGTCGCGGGCGATGGGAACGATCGGATAGCGCCTGTCGTCGAGCGTGCCGATATCGGGCAGGACGATGGATTTCTGCTCGCGCACGGCCTCTCCCGCGATGGTGTTGCGCGCGTCGACCGGAGCCTCGCGAAGATAGGCGACGTAGCGGTCGAGCCCGGAGCCGGGCCGGGCATAGCCGGCCTCGAAGCGCAGGCGCCAGCTATCGGCGGGAAGGCTCCAGGCGAGCCCGCAATCGGCGCCGAGATCGGCGGCGATGACGCGCAGGACGAGCTCGAGCGCCTCGGCGAAGCTCGCCGCATCCGCCGTCGCGGCGGCGATGGCATCGCCGAGCCGCAGCCGACGTTCGGCAAGGTGCAGCGCCTCGGTCTGCCTGCTCACGGTCCGCCGCGCGAGGCGCAGCTCGATCTCGTCCATGACCATGCGCGCGAGGTGTTCGAGATCGGCGGCGTCGGCGGCCGTGAAGTCGCTCCGCTGCACCTCGTCGATGACGCAGATGGCGCCGACGCGGTGACCCTCTTTCGTCGTCAGCGGCGCCCCCGCGTAAAAGCGGATGCTGGGCGCGCCCGTCACCAGCGGATCGTCGCGGAAGCGCGGGTCCTGCGCGGCGTCGGGCACGACAAGAACGCGGCTGCCGCCGATCGCATGGTCGCAAAACGCCGTGGCGCGCGGCAGCGCCGGGGCGACGATCCCGAGGCGCGACTTGAACCATTGGCGCTCGGCGTCGATGAGGGAGATGAGCGCGATCGGAACGCGGAACAAGCGCGCCGCAAGATGCGTGATCCGATCGAAGGCGGGTTCGGGCGCGCTGTCGAGGACGGCGAGGCGGCGCAGGGCTTCGAGGCGCGCCGCCTCATCGGCCCGCGGGGCGGCAATCACCTCGCTCATGCCGCCTTGCCCTTGCAACAACCTACCGCCACAGCCGCGCCTGTCGATACGCGGCGGAATGATCGCCCCCGCCCGATGAATCTTTGGTTAAGGATGGAGAGGGGGCCGGCGCGCGCAAGCCAGGCGCGCAAGCCATCCTTGCGCTGCGGGCGCCTTTGTGTATAGTCCGCGCCCTTCCTCCTTGCCGGACGTGACCGGCTAGACCCGAGCGGCTGATGTCGCACCGACCAGCGTCGGGTCGCAAACAGCCATAAGGAGCGGATGGATGGCGCTGTACGAAACGGTTTTCATCGCCCGCCAGGACATATCGGCGGCGCAGGTCGAGGCTTTGGCCGACACCTTCGCCGGCGTCATCGCCCAGGGCGGCGGCGAGGTCAAGAAGCGCGAATATTGGGGCCTGCGGACGCTCGCCTTTCGCATCAAGAAGAATCGCAAGGCGCATTACGTGCTCTTCAACATCGACGCGCCGCATCCGGCGGTAGCGGAGATGGAACGCACTATGCGCATCAACGAGGACGTCCTGCGCTTCCTCACGGTTCGCGTCGAGGCGCTCGAGGAAGGGCCCTCGGCCATCATGCAGTCGCGCGGCAGCCGCGAGGACCGGCCGCGCCGCAGCTACGGCGACCGGCCGAGCGAGCCGCGTGAGCAAGCCGCGGCCGCCGCCCCCGCCGAGGCAGGAGCCGAAGCATGAGCGACCATCGCGAATCCGCGGCCTCCGGTGGGCGCTCCATGGGCGGCGCCCGGCGCCCCTTCTTTCGCCGCCGCAAATCCTGCCCCTTCTCCGGCCCCAACGCGCCGAAGATCGACTACAAGGACGTGAAGCTGCTGCAGCGCTTCATCTCCGAGCGCGGCAAGATCGTGCCGAGCCGCATCACCGCGGTGTCGACGAAGCGGCAGCGCGAGCTGGCCCAAGCCATCAAGCGGGCGCGCTTCCTCGCGCTGCTGCCCTACGCCGTGAAGTAGCGGCGGGGTTCGACGGGTCGGACGAGATGGGAAAGAGCGTGCCGCTCGCGGTGGCGATCGCCTGCGGGCTGGTCGCGGCGCTCTTCTACCTCTCGGTCCTGACCGGATCGCCGGGCGCCCTCATCCTCGTCTATCTCGTGCAGCTTCCGCTCTTCGGCGCCGGCCTGTCGCTGGGCGTCAAGGCGGCGGCGATCGCGAGCGGAACGGCGACGGTGGCGACGATCGCAGCCGGCGGCATCGCCTCGGGCGCCCTGTTCCTGGCGGCGGAGGCGGCGCCGGTGATGATCCTGGTGGCGCAGGCGCTGCGGCGGCTGCCTTCGGCGACCGGCCGCGCCGCCTGGTATCCGGTCGGCCTCCTCGCGACGTCCCTCGTCGCCCTCGGGGCGGCCGTTCTCGGCGGCGCGTTCCTCCTCCTTGCCGCGCATGAGGGCGGGTTCCGCGGCGCCGTTCAGGCCCTCCTCTCGCGCGAGCTGCCGATGCTGCTCGGCGGCGCCGGGGGGAGCGCCGAGGACGCCGCCAGGCGCGCCGCCGATCTCGCCGCCGCGGTCGAGCCGTTCTTCCCGGCGATGGCCGTCGGCTCCTGGCTCGTCATGGCGGCGATCAACGGCGTGCTGGCGCAAGGGGCGCTCGCCCGCTTCGAGCTCAACCGCCGTCCCTCGCCGGACATCGCCGGGCTCGCCCTGCCGCGATGGCTCGCGGCGCCGGTGGTGGCGGCCGCCATCCTCGCCTTCGCCGAGCCCGGCGACCTCGGCTATTTCGGCCGCAACCTCGTGCCGGTGCTGGGGATCGCTTATGTCTTCGCCGGCCTCGCGGTGCTGCACGCGGCGCTGCGGCGCTATCCGGGGCGCGCCTTCATCCTCGTGCCGTCCTATATGACGCTGCTGCTGGGCTGGCCGGTCCTCCTCCTCGCCGCCTGTGGTATGATCGATCAATGGTTCGGGCTGCGGCAGCGATTCGCGGCGGCGCCCGGTCAAGGAGAACAATGATGGTTGCTGTCGTCCTGCTCGAACGTGTCGAGAAGCTGGGCCAGATGGGCCAAGTCGTCAATGTGAAGCCGGGCTTCGCCCGCAACTTCCTGCTGCCGAAGCGCAAGGCGCTGCGCGCGACCAAGGAGAATCTCGCCTATTTCGAGAAGCAGCGGGCGCAGCTCGAAGCCGCCAACCTGAAGCGCCGCGGCGAAGCCGAGGAGGTGGCGGCGAAGCTCGGCGGGCTGCAGGTCGTCATCGTGCGCCAGGCCGGCTAAAGCGGGCAGCTCTACGGCTCGGTCTCGGCGCGCGACATCGCGGAGGCGGTGACCGAGGCGGGCTTCACCATCGGCCGGCAGCAGGTCATCCTCGACCGCCCCATCAAGACGCTGGGTCTTCACGAGCTGCGCATCGCGCTCCATCCCGAGGTGGCGGTGTCGATCACCGCCAATGTCGCGCAGTCGCGCGAGGAAGCGGAGATGCAGGCCAAGGGCATCGATCCGCTGCGCGCCGCCGAGGAGCAGGCCGCCGTCGAGACCCCGGCCGCGCCCGAGGGTGGGGCGGCGGTGGGCGAGCCGACGGGCGGCTAAGCGATCTGGGCAACACCCCTCACCCTCTCCCGCAAGCGTCGCAAGCGGGAGAGGGGAAAAGGGCCGCAGGCGAGCGAAACCCAGGCACCGCGAGCCCATTGGCGCGGAGCGGCGGCGGGCGCATAATCAGCCGATGGGGTTTCGGCTCCTCGGCCTGCTCTTGCTGGTTGTTGCGGCGCTCTCGCCTGCACGGGCGAGCGCCGATCAAAAGGATCCGCGCCTCTCCGGCCTCTTCGACCGCCTCAAAGTGACGGAATCCGAGCTCGAGGCGCGCGCGCTCGAAGCCGATATCTGGCGCATCTGGGGCGAGAGCGACGATCCGGGCGCGGCGGCGATGCTGCGCCGGGGAGAGGCGGCGATGCAGGAGGGCGACTACCCGGGGGCGCTGGCCGTCCTCGACGCCCTCATCGCGCGGCAGCCCACTTTCGCCGAGGCTTGGAACAAGCGCGCGACCTTGTATTTCCTCATGGGCGATTTCGATTCGAGCGTCGCCGATATCGAGAAGACGCTGGAGCTCGAGCCGCGCCATTTCGGCGCGCTTTCCGGCCTCGCCCAGATCGACCTCGCCCTCGGCCGCAAGAAGGCGGCGCTCAAAGTCTTCGAGGCGGCGCTCGCCATCGACCCGCATCTCCAAGGCGCCAAGGCCGCCGTCGAGACCTTGAAAAAGGAGGCGGAAGGCGAGCCGACCTGAGCCGGCGCCCCGACAGGGACGGCCGGAAGCTCAGGCGAAGCGCCGCGCCAGCGCGGCCTCGGCCTCGGCGACCATGCGCTCCAGGATGTCGCGCGCCGGCTCGACGGCGCGGATGAGATCGGCGCCCTCGCCGGTGAAGACGACGGCGGTGTCGAAATCGCCGGCCTCCGCGGCGGCGGCGTAGCGCGCCGCTTCCGCCGCGGCTTCCGCCTTCAGCGCCGCCTCGCGGCCATGCCAGCGCCGCGACAGCTCGTTGGCGAGGGCGCGGCCGGTATAGGGCGCCGGCCAGTCGATGCCGCGCGCGATATCGAACACCGATGTGCGCAGCGTGTCGTCGCCGCTGCCGGCGACGACGCGCTCCTTGGCGCGCGGATGCGCGAGCGATTCGGCCGAGGCATAGAAGCGCGAGCCGACGAGCGCGCCCTCGGCCCCGAGCATGAGGGCGGCGGCGAGGCCGCGGCCGTCGGCGATGCCGCCAGCCGCGACGGTGAGGGCCGGACTTCCGGCCGCCGTCACCGCATCGGCGACGGCCGGCACCAGCGGCAGCAGCGCGCGCGCGGCGCCGTGGCCGCCCGCCTCGGTTCCTTGCGCGACGATGATGTCGGCGCCCTCCGCGAGGACCGTGCGCGCTTGCGTGAGGCTCTGCACCTGGCAGATGGCGACGGCGCCCGCCGCCTTGATCTTCGGCAGGAAGGGCGCGGCGTCGCCGAAGGACAGCATGATGGCCGCCGGGCGGCGGGCGAGGGCGAGGTCCAGCAGCTCGGGCTTCTTCGCCAGCGACCAGGTGATGAAGCCGCAGCCGACGCGGTGGTTGCCGGCGGCGGCGAATTCGCGTTCGAGCCAGGCGGCGTCGCCATAGCCGGCGCCGATGAGGCCGAGCCCGCCCGCCGCCGTGACCGCGCCGGCGAGGGCGCCGCCCGACGCGCCGCCCATCGGCGCCAGCAGGACGGGGTGGCGGATGCCGAGCCGTTCGGTCAGTTTCGTGCGCAGAGCCATGGCGTTTCGATCCCCGGCATTTGATCGGATCGCTGGGGATAGGCCGCCCAGCGGCGGCTTATCATGTCACGACCACCGCTGCCGCGCGAAGCTCCCTGATGACCGACGCCGCCGCCCTCATCGCCGCCACCCGCTTCGGCTTCGCCGCGGAGGGCGGCGACCTCGCCGCCATCGGCCGCGATCCGCGGCGCTGGGCGCTGGCGCAGCTCCACCGGCGCCCGGCGTCGCTGCCGGGCGATCTGCCGCCCTCCTCGCGCGTCGTGGCGCAGCTCCTGGAGGCCCGGCGCGAGCGCAAGGAGAAGACCGGCGATCCGAAGGCGGCCAAGGACGAGATGCGCGATCTCTACATCGCCGAGGTCGGCGCCCGCCTCAACGCCGCCATCGCCAGCGACGCGCCGCTCCTCGAACGCCTGGTCTTCTTCTGGAGCAACCACTTCACCGTCTCGGCGCTGCGGCCGGCGGTGCGCGGCTTCGTCGGCGCCTTCGAGCGCGAGGCGATCCGGCCGCATGTCACCGGCCGCTTCGCCGATATGCTGCTCGCCGTGACCCGCCACCCGGCGATGTGCTTCTATCTCGACAATGTCGTCTCGATCGGCCCGAACTCGCCCTTCGGACGGCGCAAGGACAAGGGCCTCAACGAGAATCTCGGGCGCGAGCTGCTCGAGCTGCACACGCTCGGCGTCGATGGCGGCTACACGCAGCAGGATGTCGAGGCGCTGGCGCGCATCCTGACGGGCTGGACGATCGCGCGGCTGCGCGACCCCAATCCCGGCACCTTCCGCTTCGCGCCGGGGATTCACGAGCCGGGACCCAAGGTGCTGCTCGGCAAGACCTATCCCGAGGCGGGCGTCGAGGAAGGGGAGGCGGCGCTGCGCGACCTCGCCCGCCATCCGGCGACGGCCCGCCACATCGCGACGAAGCTCGCCCGTCACTTCATCGCCGACGCGCCGCCGCAGCCCGCCATCGAGCGGATCGCCAAGGTCTTCCGCGACAGCGACGGCGATCTGCGTGAGGTGACGGCCGCCGTCATCAACGATCCGGAAGCCTGGCGCCAGCCTTTCGCCAAGGTGCGCACGCCGACCGAGCTCGTCATCGCCGCCTTCCGCGCGAGCGGGGTCCGAGAGGTCCCGGCGCTGCCGCTGGTGGCGAGCCTGCGGACCCTCGACCAGCCGGCCTTCGTTGCGCCTTCGCCGGCGGGCTGGCCCGATGTCGCCTCGGCCTGGGTATCGCCGGAATCGGTGCTGCGGCGGGCCGAATGGTGCCAGACCTTCGCCGAGCGCCTGCCCAATCCGCCCGATCCCGTGGCAATGGCGGAGGCGAGCTATGGCGAGCTTCTGCCGGCCGAGACGCTGGAGGCGATCCGCCGCGCGCCCTCGCGCCGCGTCGGTCTTGCCCTGCTGCTGGCGAGCCCGGAATTCCAGAGACGATGAAGGAGGCGTCGATGCAGAGCCCGACCCGTCGCGATGTGCTGGGTTTCGTGGCCGGCGGCCTCGCCCTCGCCGGTCTGCCGCGCGCCGTCTTCGCTGCGGCGCCCACCGACCGCCGCCTCGTTGTTGTGCTGCTGCGCGGCGCCATGGACGGGCTCGGCGCGGTGCCGCCCCTCGGCGACCGCCGCTATGCCGAGCGCCGCGGCGGCCTCGCCTTCGCCGGCAATGACGGCTGCCTGCCGCTCGACGGCTTCTTCGCGCTCAATCCCGGGCTCGAAGCCATTCATTCATACTGGAAGGCGGGCGAGCTCCTCTTCGTGCCGGCGACCGGCAACGGCTACCGCACGCGCTCGCATTTCGACGCGCAGGATCTGATGGAGAGCGGGCTCGCCCGAAAGACGGGGCAGAGCGATGGTTGGCTCAATCGCGCGCTTGCCGCGGTTCAGCATGGCGACCGCCGCCTCGGCATCGCCGTCGGCGGCGCCGTGCCGCTGCTGCTGCGCGGCAAGATCGCCGTCGCCTCGTGGGAGCCGCCTGCCTTCAAGCCGGTGGCGCCAGAATTCATCTCCCTCCTCGGCCGCCTCTACGCCCATGACGCGCTGTTCGGGCCCGCCCTCGCCGATGGCCTCCGCGCCCAGCACCTCTCCGACGAGGTGCTGGGCGAGGAGGGGGCCAAGGGGCCGATGGGCTTCGGGCCGCGCGCCTTCAAGCCGCTCGCCGAGGCGGCGGGGAAGCTGCTGGCGGCGCCCGATGGCCCGCGCATCGCCGCGCTCGAAATGGGCGGCTGGGATACGCATGTGGCGCAGGGCACGCTGAAGGGCCGCCTTGCCAACAACCTCCAGGGCTTCGCCGAGGGTTTGCAGGCGCTGGCGCAGGCTCTGGGTCCCGCCTGGAAGGAGACGGTCGTCGTCGCGACGACGGAGTTCGGCCGCACCGTCGCGATGAACGGTACGAACGGCACCGATCACGGCACTGCCTCGGTGGTGCTGGTCATGGGCGGCGCCGTCCGCGGCGGCAAGATGCGCGGCGACTGGCCCGGCCTCGACCGCCTCGAAGAGGATCGCGACCTCCGCGTCGCTACCGACGCCCGCTCGGTGCTGAAGGGCATCCTGCGCGACCATCTCGGCATCGACGGGACGACGCTCGACCGCCACGTCTTCCCCGACGCGCCCGGCTTGGCGCCGATGGGCGGGTTGGTGAAGGTTTAGTCCTAGACGAGGCCCCTCGCAGGGCTCCCAACCCTTTCGATCGTCATCCCGGCCGTAGCGAAGCGAAGAGCCGGGATTCAGCGATCGTGCCACCCTACTTCTGTTGCAGAACGCCTCTGACTGCGCTGATCAGATCCTTGTGCAGGAACGGTTTGGATAAGAGCGGCGCAGTTAAGAAATCTTCCGGCAAATAGACACGGCCATAGCCGGACAAGAACAGAAATGGTGTACCGCGGGCGTGCAGCGCCATGGCGACCGGCTGGGCGCTCCTGCCACGCAAATTGACATCGAGCACCGCGACCTCGAAGTGGCAGGCTTCGACCATAGCCAGCGCTTTCTCGACCGAGCCCGCGACCCCGGCTATTTCGAAACCTGCTTCGCGCAGGTGCTCCTCGATCATCTCGGCGATGAGCGGCTCATCCTCGACGATCAGGACGGTTGCCACTATCGGAACCCCGCTTCAGGCTGCGACCGGGCGGAACCGGTTCCCTCATCGAGCACGGCGGCGGCCGGAGCGTCGACCGTCCAAATCACTCCTTCGGCCGCATAGTCCAGGGAAACCTTCGCATCGAAGGCGAATTCGACGCTACGCACTGTCGCGGTGTGCCCGAAGCCTCGCCGGCCCGGGGGCCGTACGCCGGGACCGTCCCGCTCGCGCCAAGTCATGAGAAACCGCGGGTCGACGCCGTCGGGAGATATGCGCCAGGTCACGGCAACCGTTCCATCGCTGTTAGACAGCGCGCCGAATTTGACGGCATTGGTCATCAGCTCGTGCAGCGCCATTCCAATGGTCTGGGCGGCCGCCGGGGCAAGCCTCAGGGCTGGCCCATCGCAGGTGATACGCCCGCCGCCCATGAGTTCGCCCAGAAAGCGGAGGTGGGAGCGCATCAGTTCGCTCAGCTCCACGCCGCGCCAGTCACTTTGCACCAGCAGGTCTTGCGTTGCGGCGAGCCCGGCAAGCCGAGCCGAGAACTCATCGGCAAAAGCCGTCGGATCGGCATCGTGCGCTGTTTGATGCGCTATCGCCTGGACGACCGTAAGTATGTTCTTGGCTCGGTGGCTCAGTTCCCGAAGCAAGGCTCGCGTGCGGTCTGCCGCGATCGTGCGTTCGATCAGGTCGGCAGCCTGGCGCGCCAGGACGTCGAAAAACCGCAAATCCCGTTCGGTCGGCGAGTGCGGTCGAGCCCAGTGCGTGGAAATCATGCCCAGGAGCTGACCGTCTCGCGAAACCAAGGGCGTCGATTGCGCGGCACGGATGCCAGTGCCGAGACAGACTTCCAAATCA
The DNA here is from genome assembly GCA_021325525.1 of Alphaproteobacteria bacterium. GTDB lineage: Bacteria > Pseudomonadota > Alphaproteobacteria > ATCC43930 > CGMCC-115725 > URHD0088. The sequence continues at coordinate 1,497 of JAJPHB010000171.1, read as the reverse complement.
CGGGTGCCGGCCATGAAATCACAGCTCTCGACGTCCGCCGCGATCACCCGCTCACCGCGCTGCAAGCTCACGCCGCAGGTCGTCGTCGCGGATGGGCGAACCCATGTCCACGCGCGCGCCGCATCGTCGCTGAACCCGCGATGCGCTAGGAGCTTGAGCTCTCCCCGCGGGCCACGCTCAGGATAGTACATCTGCATGCTCGCGAAATTGGAGCGCATGATCGCAACCGCGGCATCGACGATCTTCTGATAGAGCGTTTCGATATTGTTTTCCCCCAACAACTCCGTGCTGACCTCTTGCAGGCGCTGGGCCGCGTGCAGCTCCGCCGTCAGCAGCTCCTGCTCGAGGAGTTGGTACGCATTGCCGGCGAAGCGGCCTAGACTCGTCATCAACCGCAAATCTTCGCGGTCGAATTCGCGGGTCTTCTCATGCAAGGCGATCCAGAGCGTTCCGACAGCTTTGCCCTTGAAGGCGATCGGAACGAAGAGAGCTTCTGCCACGGGCAAAGCACCGGCGTGGCCATTTCCGTAGTGCCGCTCGGGATGCGCCATGAGCATGGGTTCGTTGGCGTCCAGTACCGTCCCGCTTGGGCTGTCGCGTCGCACGACATCGCCACGCCGGAAGGACCATCGGCCGGCGGCGGCACGCCAACAGAAGACCTCGTCCCCCTTGCCATCCTTCTCCAGGACGCTCACGCCGGCCGAGTGGGCCCGACACAAGTCCAGCGCGCTCTCGACCAGACTTTGCAGGACACCATCGACGCTCGGTTTGTGCGCCAGTGCCGCCATCAGCTGCGCCAGCGTTCGACTTTCGGTTTCGTAATCCGGCGGACGCGACGGGCGTGCACCGAGTTCGGCGGTGATGATGACCTGCTCGAGTGGGATTGATCCGCGCCCCTTCATGCACTCCGCACCACATATGGGCGCATGAATCGGACACGCCCGGATGATGAGAAACGGCTTCGAAGCTATGAAGTTCGAATGTAACAGCAGGCCGACAGGGAATCCACAGACGGCAGACCGGCATTTTGGGCTGTTCCTGTCGCTGATACGGGGCGCGACAGTTCGCGCGCGCAGCGCCTTCTTTTGGCTCACGTGCCGAATGCTCGATGAAGAAACGGGTTTGTCGCGCTCCGCGCGGAATAACCTTCGTGTCTTCGTGCCTTTTGTGGTTCGAGAGGTCGAAAGCCGACAGGCGCGGTGGCACACTCGCAAACGCTGCGGCGCCGCAGCGCAGAAAAAGTTTGGACCACGAAGGCACAAAGGCATGAAGGCTCAGAGCGGGGCAAGTTATGTAATTTCCGTGGCGCACGCCGTGGAGGTGAGGCGATGCCTGTTGTTCCCGCCAGCGAGTTCAGCCGAAATTTCGGCCGGTATCAGGATGTGGCCCAGCGTGAACCGGTGGCCGTGACGCGTCATGGGCGCGTGGTTGGGGCCTTTATCTCCGCGGCTGAGTTCGCCCATTATGAAACACTGCAAAAGAGCGAGCGGGAGCTCC
>JAJPHB010000107.1 GCA_021325525.1 Alphaproteobacteria bacterium | reverse complement strand
GCTCCCGTCGCGCTCCGCCGACCGGCGCGAGCGAACACCTCTCCCGCGATTGCCCTAATGCCGGACCATCCAGGGATGGCTCGCGCGCTTCAGCTTGCCGGCGGCGGGGGCGTGGGCATGGCGATGGGTGGCGCCGGCCGCGCGGTGCTCCGTCAGGTCGCGGTGGGCGTCATGGCGGGGAATGGCATCGCCGCGCCGGCGGCGGACGACGCGCGGTTCGTGGGCGCTCTTCTCGTTCACGGCATGCGCCCTGCGCAACGCGGCATCCATGCCGAGCCGCGGCGCCGAGAGGGCACGCGGCGCCGGTTGCCCGCAATCGGGGCAGGGCGCGGGCTCGCCGCTGAGGGCCATCGCGCGCCACGCCTCGAAGGGGCCGTGCCGGCGGCATTCGTAATTGTAGAGCGGCATCGTCTCGCCTCCCGCAGAGCGAGGCGGGGGCGGCGTATCGCCCCCGCCTCGAGACGTCTCCTCAGTGCGCCCGCGCGAGGTCGGTCTTCGAGGAATCGACCTGCTTCTGCGGCCCCGCCGCATTCGGGTGGATGTCGAACTCGAACATGTCGGTCGGGATGGCGACCGAGACGCAGGCATTCGGAATATCGACGACGCCGCCGATGCGCCCCTCGACCGGCGCGCAGCCGAGAATGACGTAGGCCTGCTCCTTCGAGTAGCCGAATTTCGACAGGTATTCCATGGCGTTGAGGCAAGCGCGGCGCATCGCCATGGTGGCGTCGTTGTAGAGCTGCTTGCCGGATTTGTCGTCGACCCCGATGCCCTCGAAGACGAGGAAGTCGCCGTAATGCGGATCGACCGGGCTGACCTTGAAGAGGGGATTGGTCAGCCCGTATTTGGCAACGCCCCCCTTGATGAGGTCGACATGGAGGTGGATCCAGCCCGCCATCTCGATGGCGCCGCAGAAGGTGATCTCGCCGTCGCCCTGCGAGAAATGATAGTCGCCCATCGACAGCTTGGCGCCTTTGACATAGACCGGGAAATAGATGCGCGAGCCGCGCGAGATGTTCTTGATGTCGCAATTGCCGCCATGCTCGCGCGGCGGGATGGTGCGCGCCGCCTCCATCGCCGCCTTGTCGAGCGCGGCGCCTTTCAGCGCGCCCAGCATCACGCCCTTGGGCTCGGGCGGCAGCGCGAGCGGCGGGACGCGGTCGGGGTTGCTGGCGATAAGTTCGCGCTCGCGCTGATTCCATTTCGCGAGCAAGGCGTGGTCCGGCGCGCAGCCGATGAGTCCCGGATGGGTGATCGCGGCAAAGCGCACTTTCGGAATGTGGCGCGAGGAGGCGTATATGCCTTTGCAGTCCCAGATCGCCTTGCGCGGCTCGGGGAAGAGATCGGTGAGGAAGCCGCCGCCATTCGCCGTCGAGAAGATGCCGGTATAGCCCCACTCGTTGCCCTTGAGCGGGCCGATGTCGAGAATGTCGACGACGAGGATGTCGCCGGGCTCGGCGCCGACGATCTCGACCGGTCCCACCAGATGGTGGCAGGGAAAGAGGTTGCAGTCGCGAATGTCGCTGGCATTGTCGTCGTTGCGGATCTGCCCGCCCGTCCAGTCCAGCGCTTCGATGATGAAGTCGTCGCCCGGTTTCGCAGTGGCGACCGGCGGAATGTCCGGATGCCAGCGGTTGTGCAAGGGTTGCGGCTGGTCGTTGGTCGGCTTTTCGAGATCGACCGAGATGATTGTCTTCGGCATGGACTCCCTCCTCGCTTCTACACCTGCAAGTGGTGCTTGACGACTTCGTCCGTGAGCTCGCCGATCTCGCCCTGGGCGACGATGCGCCCGGTATCGAGGATGGTGAACTTCTGCGTGACGTCGCGGACGAAATCGAGGTTCTGCTCGACCAGAAGGACCGAGCAGTCGCGTTCCCCCGGTATCCGTTTGATGATGTCGTCGATCTCCTCGACGACGGAGGGCTGCAGCCCCTCCGTCGGCTCGTCGAGCAACAGCAGCTTCGGCTCCTGCGCCAGCGCCCGCGCGATCGCGAGCTGCTGCTGCTGGCCCCCGGAGAGGACGCCGGCCTTGCGGCCACCGATCGGTTTCAGAGCCGGGAAATACTCGTAGACATAAGGCGGAATGGCGCGGCTCTTGCGGCCTCTGCCGAGGAGGGCGACCTGGATGTTCGCCTCGACGGTGAGATCGGGGATGATCTGGCGACCCTGCGGCACGTAGCCGATGCCGAGATGCGCGCGCTCATGCGATTTGAGGCGCGTAATCTCGATGCCGTCGAGATGAATGGCGCCGTTGCGCGGCGGATTGACGCCGGTGATGCTGCGCAGCAGCGTCGTCTTGCCGGCGCCGTTGCGGCCGAGCACGGCCACGAGCTCGCCCTCGCCGATCTCCAGCGACACGCCGTGCAGGATGTGGCTGGTGCCGTAATAGGTGTCGATGCCGGTGATCTTGAGCATCAATGGCGCTTTCCCTTGCCGAGATAGACCTCGCGCACCGTCTTGTTGCTCACCACCTCGTCGAGGGCGCCTTCGGCCAGCACCTGCCCTTGATGCAGAACGGTCACCTTCCGGGCGATCTGGCGCACGAGATGCATGTCGTGCTCGACGAGAAGCACGGTGTGATTGCGCGCGATTTTCTGGATGAGCGCCGCCGTCCGCTGCTTGCCGTCGGGCGTCATGCCGGTCGTCGGCTCGTCGAGCAGCAGCAGCTTCGGGTTGGAGGCGATCAGCATGCCCATTTCGAGCCATTGGCGCTCGCCATGGGCGAGGGTGTCGGCCGGGTCGCTGGCCTTGCCGGCGAGCTCGACGAAATCGAGGATCTCCCAGATGCGCTCGTCTTCCGCCGCGGTCACGCCCTTGAACATATATTTGAAGACCTTGCGGTCGCTCTGCAGCGACACCATGACGTTGTCGTAGACCGACAGCGTCTCGTACATGTTCGGCACCTGGAATTTGCGGCTGATGCCGGCGAGGAAGATGGCGTCGGGCGACCAGCCGGTGATGTCCTGGCCGGCGAAGTGGATCTTGCCGGCCGTCGGCCGGAACTGGCCGGTGATCATCGCAATGAGGGTCGTCTTGCCGGCGCCGTTCGGCCCGAGCAGCACGCGCAGCTCGTTCTCCTCGACACTGAAATCGAGATTGTCGAGGATGGTGTAGCCCGAGACCCTGGTCGTCAGGCCTTTGACCTCTAGCAGAGCCATGCCGCGGCATCCCTGTTCATGCGCGCGATCCTTCCCTCTTCGCCGCTGCGCTACACGCTTTCCTCGCCCGATCGCGGCACGCCGGCCGGCTGCCAGTCATGCTCGCGGTCGTGCGCGAGGAGATCCTGCTCCTCGCGGAGCTGCGTCAGCGTCCCCTTGCGGTGGCGGCGCAGCCAATGCGCGATCGAGCCGACGATGCCGTCCGGCATGACGAGGACGACGAAGATGAAGAGGAGACCGACGAGGAGCTGCCAGAAGGCCGCCAGCACGCCGCTCAGCAGAAACTCCAGCCCCTTGACGAGGAAGGCGCCGAGGAACGGCCCGATCAGGGTGGCGCGGCCGCCGACGGCGGTCCAGATGACGCCCTCGACGGAGAAGACCGGGCCCGTGTCGAGATAGGAGATGATGCCGACCCAGGCGGCGTACATCGCGCCGGCGGCGGCCGACATGAAGGCGGAGACGCAGAACACGAAGATGCGGTAATTGGCGACGTTGTAACCCATGAATTGCGCGCGCAGGTCGTTGTCGCGGATCGATTTCAGGACAGTGCCGATGCGCGAATGGGTGAGCACGCGGGCAATCAGGAAGAAGGCGATGGTCACCGCCAGCATGAACCAGAGGAACGGTATGCCGAGATAGTTGGAGTAGTCGGTAATGCCGTTGAAGCCGCCGGTATAGGCCTGATATTCGATGATGAATTCCTGGAGAATCAGCGATTCGGCGAGGGTGATGACCGCGCAATAGACGCCATAGATGTGGCGCTTGAAGGTGATGACGCCGAAGATGAAGGCAAGGGCCGTCGGGACGATGAGCGCGCAGGCGACGGCGAAAGGCGTGCTGACCAAGGGCTCCATGAAATGCGGCAGCGCCTTCAGCCCGTTCCACTCCATGAAATCGGGGAATTTGTTGCCGTAGCGCGTCGGATGATCGAGGGCGTAATTGATCTTGAGCGAGAGGGCGACGAAATAGGCGCCGATGCCGAAATAGACCGCCTGGCCGAGGCTCAGGATCCCGGTGAAGCCCCAGATGAGGTCGATGCTGAGCGCGAAGATGGCATAGCAGAGGAACTTGCCGAGCAGCAGCAGGATGTAGCTGTCGGTGCCGGCGACGACGGGAAAGCCGCCGATGACGGCGACGACCGCCGCGCCGAGCAGCAGCATCCAGAGCGGAACGAGGCGCCCTCGCTGAAGCGTCGCTCGCGACCTGCGTGATCTGCTCAAACGCTCCGCCGCTGCACTCATGCTCGCCGCCTTCTCTCCCAAGGGTTCCTCATCGGCCTGCCCGCCGTCAGCGTCGCTCCTGATAACCGAAGATGCCGCGCGGGAAGACGCGGATGGCGATGACGATGAAGATGAAGACCAGAAGCTCGCCGATGACCGAGTTGAATTTGTAGGCGAGGAGCGTCTCGCCCTCGCCGATGAGGCCGCCGCCGGTCGGCACGCCCCAGAGATTGCCGACGCCGCCGAGGACGATCGTCATGTAGGAATCGACGGCGTAGCGGAAGCCCATCGTCGTCGACACCGATTTGATGGGGGCGAGGACGGCACCGGCGATGCCGGCGAGGCCAGAGCCGAACATGAAGATCATCATGTCGATCTTGGCGGTGTCGATCCCGAGGCAGCCCGACATCGCGCGGTTGCGGCGGACCGCGCGCACCTTCAGGCCGAAATCGGTCCGGAAGATGAGGTAGAAGGTCGCCGCGACCATCAGGATCGCCACGACGATCAGGAAGAGCCGGTAGTAGGGGTAGGGCAGGCGGCCGACGAGGTGGACCGAGCCGGCGAGCACCTTCGGCGCTCCGACATAGTAGAGCTCGGGTCCGAAGATCAGCTTCATGACGACTTCGAGGATGATGCCGACGCCCCAGGTGGCGAGCAGCGTCTCCAGCGGACGGTCGTAAATCCAGCGGATGACGCCGCGCTCGACGGCGAGGCCCAAGAGGGCGACGACGACGAAGGAGACAGGGATCGCGACGAAAGTGTTGCCGCCCATCTTGCCGATGACGGCGGCCGTGTAGGCGCCGACCATGATGAACTGCCCATGCGCCATGTTGATGACGCCGGCGACGCCGAAGATGACCGCGAGCCCGATCGCCGAGATCACCAGGATGGCGGTCACGCTGACGCCGATGAGAATCTGCGAGATGAGCGCTTGCGTCATCGTCTCAACCTGTCGCGATGGCGGAGATGATGGACATCCGTTCACTCCCTGGCCGTCCGGGGACTGCCTGATGCGAGGAAGCGCTGGGCGCTGTCATTTCGGGCGACGCGAAGCAATCCAGAGCGGCGGTGCCTGGTCTGGATTGCTTCGTCGTCGGCGCCTCCTTGCAAAGGACGAGCTCCCCGCGGTCTCCGCGTCCGGCTAGAGGTTGATCGTCCCGGAGCGATTCTTCTCGACGCTCCACGGCTTGCTGAGCCGCTCTTTCACGCGCTGGTCCGTGAAGTTGCAGGTCTTGTCGGGGTAGAGATACGGCACCCAGGGCTGCGGCCGGATCCAGTTCTCCGATTTCCAGACCACATCGAACTGGCCCTGCGGGTTGGCCTTGCCGATACGCGCCCAGAGCCATGTGTGATGGTTCTGCTCGTCGATCTTGACCTTGCCTTGCGGCGCCTGGAATTCCTGCCCCGGCAGGCCCTCATAGATGAGGGCGTCGGCCTCGGTCGATTTCACCTTCTCGATCGCATGGGCGAGGAAATAGGTCTGGAAATAGGCGGCTTCCATCACCGCATTCGTCACCGCGTCCTTGCCGTATTTCGCCTTGTAGCGTTCGACGAAGGATTTGTTCTCGGGGCTGTCGACCGATTGGAAGTAGTTGAACGAGGTGTAGTGGCCTTCGGCATTCTCCGGCCCCATCGCCGCGATCTCCTGCTCGGTCGTGATCGGCGTGCAGATCGGCAGGTCGTCGGCGGTGAAGCCGAACTGCTTGAACTGCTTATAGAAGGCGACGATGGAGTCGCCGACGAGGTCGGAGAAGACGACCTCGGCGCCGCTGCCCGAGATGTTGTTGATGATGGTCGAGAATTCGGTATGGCCGAGGGGTGCGTACTCCTCGCCGACATTCTGGCCGCCATGCTTTTCGAGGAGCGCCTTGACCTCGCGGTTGGTCTCCTTGGGATAGATGTAGTTGGACCCCACCATGTAGAATTTCTTGCGCTTCAGCGTATTGATGATCCACGGCACGAAATCGTCGAGCTGCTGGTTCGGCACGGCGCCGGTGTAGAAGCAGTTCTTGCTGCATTCCTGCGCCTCGTAGAGGGTCGGGTAGAGCAGCACGCCGTTATATTGTTCGAAGATCGGCAGCACCGATTGCCGGCTCGCCGAGGTGTAGCAGCCGAGCACCGCCGCCACCTTGTCCTCGAGCAACAGCTTCTTCGCCTTCTCGGCAAAGACCTGGACGACCGATTGCGGGTCCTCGACGATCGGCTGGATCTTCTTGCCGAGCACGCCGCCCTTGGCATTGATCTCCTCGATCGCCAGCAGCTCGGCATTGTGCAGCGAGGTTTCGATGATGGCGATGGTTCCGCTCAGCGAGTGCAGGATGCCGACCTTGATGGTGTCGCCTTCGGCCGCCTTCGCGATGTTGCGCATGAAGTAGTAGGGCGCCGTTCCGCCGAGCGTCCAGGCGCCGAGCGTCGCGGCCGAGCTCTTCAGGAATTTCCGTCTCCTCATCGTCATGTCTGCGTCCTCCCGATTCGACGACGTCGAAACGCCAAAAGCACAAAGCCCCACGCGTTATCCTTGTCGGATCGCACGTGGGGCTTCGCTGCCCGTTGCTGTGAAGCGGCGCCGCTGCCGCCGTTTATCGGCGCTCTACAACTCTGGAGGGCGCCGGCGTCAATTCCAGTCGATGAACCCTACGAATGGAACGGACTAATCCCTTTCCTCCGAAAGAACCTCGCTGGTCTCGACCACGACCGAGGCGATGACGCCGATCGGAACCCGCTTTCTCATCGCCTGCTCCCGCAGATAGGCATAGGCCTCGGACTCATCGATCTGGCGCCGCGCCATCAGGATCGCCTTGGCCCGCTCTACCTTGCGGACGGATCGCAGCGTCTCCTCCAGCTTGGTGATCTTGCTCTGCAATCGACGCTGATAGCGGGAATTGTTACGGGCGACGATGAGGTTTGTCAATATTGCGCTGACCTCGATCGGCTTCATCAGCAGAGCGACGGCATTCGCCTCGCCGAGCATCTGCAAGACCTTCGGCGTCGCCGGATCGGCGATGGCGATGAGGGCCGCCTGGCCCTTTTCGGCGAGGGCGGCGCAGAAGGTGCGCGTCTGCGCGTCGATGCAGCAGAAGACGAGCTCGGCATCGCCCTCCCATCGGTCCGGCGGCGGCCACAGCAGCTCGATCTGGCAGCCGAGGCGCTGCAGGTAGCGCACCAGCAGCTCGCCGTCCTGGTCGCGCGGATGAGCAACCGTGATCCGCAGCTGGCGGTAATCGATCTGGAGGTGATCCGCCATCGCGGGTCTGCGTCAATGGCTGACGAGGTAGGGGTCGGGCTTCACCGCCCAAAGCGATTCCTTGACGATCTCGAATTGGCCGGCGGCATTGGCCCGGCCGAGCCGCGTCCAGAGATTGGTGTGGCTGCTCTCCGTATCGATCATGATGCGCCCCTGCGGCGCGTCGAACTCGCTGCCGAGTACGATGGGGCGCAGCACGTCCGGATCCATGCTGTTGACCTCGGCGAGCGCCTTGGCGAAGACATGGACCTGGAAATAGGCGGCTTCGACGCAGAGGTTCGTCGGCTCGTCGTCGCCGAAGCGCTTCTTGTAGCGGCTGACGAAGGAGAGATTGTCCGCGGTTCTGACGCTCTCGAAATAGGGCGCGGCGGTGATGTGCCCGCAAGCGACATCGGCGCCCATCAGCTTGACCTCCGCCTCGGAGGTCGTGAGGCTGGCGATCGGCATCACGCGGGAATCGAAGCCGGCATCGGCATAGGCCTGGTAGAGATAGGCGGTCGCCTGGCCGACCACGGTCGAGAAGATGACGTCGGGGCCGGTGTTGCGCACGTCGCGCATCAGCAGCCGGAATTCCGAGGGCCGCGCTCTCAGATCGAGATAATGCTCGCCCACGACCTCGCCGCGGCGCTGCCGCAGCAGCTCGCGCATGATGCGGTTGGACTCGCGCGGATAGATGTAGTCCGAGCCGATCAGGTAGAAGCGCGAGCCGTAGCTTTCGAGAAGGAAGTCGACGAGCTCGACGCTGTTCTGGTTGGGGGCGGCGCCCGTGTAGATGATGTTGGGCGAATACTCGAAGCCCTCGTATAGAGTGGGATACCAGAGCAGCCCGTTGCGGCGCTCGACGACCGGCAGCACCGCCTTGCGGCTGCTCGATGTGTAGCAGCCGAAGATCGTGCTGACGCCGTCCTCGGTGAGGAGCCGGTCGGCATAGCGGGCGAAGCTGCGTACGTTGGATGCCGGATCGTACATGACCGGCACCAGCTCGCGGCCATTGACGCCGCCGGCGGCATTCACCTCCTCGATCGCGAGGATCGTGCCGCGCAGCTGCGTCTCCTCGATGACGGCGGTGACGCCCGTCTGCGAGAACAGCACACCCACCCGCCATGGCTCGTCGTTTGTCGCGCGCTTTACCATTCCTGGTCCTCCCGACGCTGGCGGCGCCTGTCGCGGTATCCGGCGCCACGCGGCAGCGCAAAAACAAAAAACCCACGCAATCCGCCAAGAGGATCACGTGGGGCTTCCTTGCCCTGCGATGTCGCGCGGCTCCGCTGCCGCGTCGGCCGAGTGCCGCGGCGATGCGGTCCCGGCCATTTGACAGGATTATACGTCTATCCCTTGTCCGCGGGAAGTATCTCATTCGAATCGACGACGATCGAGGCGACGGCGCCGATCGGCATCCGCCGGCGCATCGCCTGCTCGCGCAGATAGCTGTAGGCCTCCGGCTCGCCGATCTTGCGCTGCTCCATCAGGATGATCTTGGCGCGCTCGACCTTGCGGTAGGAACGAAGCGTCTCCTCGAGTTTGGTGACTTTGCTGAGAAGACGGCGCTGGTAGCGCGCATTGTGCCGGGCCACCACGAGGTTCGGCACGACCGCTGCGGGATCGATCGGCCGCTGAATGACGGCGTGCGGCGTCGCCTCCTGAAGCAGGCGCAGACTTCGCGGCTGGCGCTGGTCGAGGATGCCGATGATCGCCGGCGTTCCGGCCATCGTGGCGGCGTCGAGAACCGGCCGCGCCTCGGGGTCGATCAGGCAGAAGAGGACGTCGAACTCGGCGCCGAGCGCCGCGGCGGGCGGCCAGTGGAGCGCCGTCTGGCAGCCCAGGCGCTGCAGATGGCGCATGAGAACATCGCCGTCATGGTCCCGCGGATGCACGACCGCGACGTGCAGTTGGTGGAAATCGGCGGCAAACGCGGTCGGCATGGCGCTGCCGGCTCAGGCGCGGAGCCGGCCGCCACCGTCGCCCGAACACTTCGCGGACGCTCGCACGGCCTGCCATCCCGCGGCTCCGGTCGCCTCGTGCAGGTGGTGCACGACAGCCTCCCCGTGGCTCTTGCCGCTGTTGTCGCGACTGAGCGCGATTATGGTAAGCGCTTTCGCGACACCGTTCAATCGGCTAAGGATCGCATTGGCCTCGCATGCCGCCGGCCGCCTAGCGCTCGGTCCATGCCTGCCGACGCGGCGACGTGCCCGAGGCGGAGGACAGGCTCATGCCGAAGACCCGGCGCCGCGCCTTGCGGCTGCTACCGCGAGAGGTCGCCGCCGCCTGCCTGCTGATGTCGGCCATCGGCACGCTTTACGCCTGGAGCGTCTTCGTGCCTGAACTCGAGCAGGAGTTCGGCGATCCGCGTGCGACTGTCAGCCTGGTGTTCTCCGTCGCGACGGTGTGCTTTACGCTCGGAATGCTGATGGCTCCCTTCTTCGACGGTGTCGCCGGCATCGCCCTGCGCAGCCTCGCCGCCTGCTTGATCGGCGCCGCCGGTCTCGCTCTTGCCGGTATCGGTCACTCGATCTGGATTGTCGCCGCGGGCTTCGGCGCGGTCTTCGGCTTCGCCAACGGGATCGGCTACAGCCAGGCGCTCCGCCTCGCCCAAAGCGTCGGGGGCGGCGCGCGCAGCGGAACCTTCACCGGCTTGGCCGTCGCAAGCTATGCCGCCGGCTCCGCCCTTGCCGCGCCGCCGCTCAGCGCGTCGTTGGCCGCTTGGCATTCACGGCCGACGCTGCTGCTCCTCGCCGCATATCTCGCTGCCGTGGGCCTGTTGGTCTACGCCTTGATCGCGCGCTCGGGGCGGGCGGTCGCGCCGCGCAGTTCCGCGGCCGGTCGCCAGCTATCCCGGCAGCCGCCTTCCGAGTTCGTTGTTCTCTGGGCCTATTTTCTTCTGAACAGCCTCATCGGCGTGCTGACGATCGCGCATGCGGCGCCGCTGGCGGCAGCGCGCGGCGGCTCGCCGGGCGTGATCGCCGCGGCCGCCGTCCTCGTCTCGCTCGGCAACGGCGTCGGGCGACTGGCCGGCGGCTGGCTCTCGGACCGCGCGCCGGCACGCGCGGTGCTCTGCGGCGCGCCTGCGCTCAACGGCGTGGCGCTTGCGACCGCGGCCGTCATGCCGGGGAGCGGCGCGATTCTCGCGTCGCTGCTTCTCGTCGGGGCCGGCTATGGTTGTGTTGCCTCCGCTCTGCCGGCGATCGTCGCCAAGACCTATGGCGCTGCGGAGACGAGCCGGATTTTCGGCCGCATCTTCACCGCCTGGGGCGTCGCCGGATTGACAGGCCCGCTGCTCGGCGGCGCGATCTTCGACGCCCTCGGCGGCTACGAGACAGTCATTGTCGCGGCGGCGGCCATCGCGCTCGCCGCTATGCTCCTCAGCGCCGGCTATCCGCCGGCTCGTCGCTCGGAGTCGGCCGCCTGAAATCGGCGCGGTTTTTTCTCCATAATTCGGCCGCGGCCGAAGCGGTTCCGTTCGATCCGAAGCCGTGCCTCTCCCATATCGTCGCTGAGGCGAAGAGAATGTGGAGAGAAGACATGCGATCTGGCGAAGAAACGAATTCGGCTCCGAGCCCCTTAAGGCTCGATCCCGAGGAGGTTCATTTCCGCATTCCGGGGCCGGTCACGGGGCTGCGCTTGTTCCTGCGCCATCTGCCGCCGCGCGCGCAGGCGCCGGGCGCGCCAAAAATCGTGCTCTACGTTCATGGCGGGACGTTTCCATCCGCGCTCTCCATCGCGCATCGGTTCGATGGCCGCTCCTGGCGCGACGAGCTCGCTGACGCCGGTTTCCATGTCTGGGGCCTCGATTTTCATGGCTTCGGCGCGTCCGACCCTTATCCCGAGATGCGGGCGCCGGCCGAGCGCCGTGCCGCGCTCGGCGGCGCGGCAGCGGCGGCGCGCCAGATCGAATGCGCGGCGCGTTTCATCGGCGAGCGCTACGGCGCGCCGCGCATCTCGATCATCGCCCACTCCTGGGGCACGATCGCGGCGGGGCGCTTTGCTGCGACCTGTCCCGAGCTCGTCGACCGGCTCGTCCTCTTCGGGCCCATCACCTGGCGGCGAAAGCAGGCGGAGGCGGCGCGGTTTCCGGCGTGGCGGCTGGTCTCGCTCGAGGATCAGTGGCGGCGCTTCACCGCGGAGGTCCCGAAGGGCGAGCCGCCGGTTCTGTCGCGGCGCCATTTCGACGAGTGGGGCCCGCTTTATCTCGATACCGACCCGGAGAGCCGGAGCCGCGCGCCGGCGAGCGTCAAGGTGCCGAGCGGGCCCTCGCAGGACATCGCCGACGCCTGGGCCGGCGAACTCGCCTACGATCCGGCGCGGATCACGGCGCCCGTCGCCATCATCCGTGGCGCGTGGGACAGCCTCGTCACGGATGCCGATGCCCGCTGGCTCTTCGATGCGCTGACGGGATCGCCGCTGCGGCGCGACGTGAAGATCGCACGGGCGACGCATCTCATGCATCTCGAGGAGAATCGCTACGCCCTCTATCGCGAGGCGGAGGCGTTTCTCAACGGAGGCGACCGGCCACCCGCGCCATCCCGTTCGTGACGACCCGCGCCCACCCAGGAGACTCCGATGTTCGCCGTTATCTTCGAGGTCCAGCCGAAACCCGCGCGCTGGGACGAATATCTCGCCTTGGCCAAGCGCCTGAAACCGGAGATCGAGAAGATCGACGGCTTCCTCGACAATGAGCGCTTCGCCAGCAAAGAGCGGGAGGGCCGCCTCCTCTCCTTGTCGATCTGGCGCGACGAGAAGGCGGTCATCCGCTGGCGCACGCTGGCCGTTCATCACGAGGTGCAGGAGAAAGGCCGCTTCGATATCTTCGCCGATTATCATCTGCGCGTCGGCGAGATCACCGCGGATAGCGGCCTTGGCGCCGGGCAGCGCCTCGTCGAGCAGCGCTTCGATGCGACCGAGGTCGGTGCCGCCAAGGCGGTGACGATCAGCGAGCTCGCTCCCCGCGGCAAGGGCGGCGCGGTCGGCGACGCGGCGGCGCCGCTTCGCTTGCCGGCGATCCGCACGCAAGGGCTCGTCGAGCACGAGCTTTACGAGAGCATCTACAATCCCGGCAAGCTGCTGCTGCTTGCGTCATGGACCGACTCCGCCGCGGCCGGCCGATGGTCGCCGGCCGCGCCGAGCGGCCTGGCGCTGCGCCACCGCTCGGTCCGGATCATTCGCGACTACGGCATGTTCGACCGCCGCGAGGCCCCGCAATACTATCCGCCCGTCGAGCGCCGGCGGGAGGCGCCGTAACCCGGGGCTTCACCAGGGCAGGATCGCCGGCTGGTACTCCTCGAGGCGCTCCCCGACCCGCATCAGCGGCTCGATGCCGTAGAGGCGGCGCGCATTTTCGCCGAGAAGCTTGCGCTGCACGGCGGCGGGAACGCCGCATTCCGCCATGTGCGCCAGCCCGTCCCAGGCGTCCTCGGCGTCGTGGTGCGGGTAGTCCGATGACCAGATCGCGATGTCCTCGAAGAGGTCCCACAGGCGATAGACGAGAGTCTCGTCCGACTCGAAGCCGATGAAGCAGCGTTCCTGGAAGGCTTCGCGCGGATCGCGGATCGCCCGGTTGCCGCGCTGAAAGGCGAAGAGGTCGGTGAAATTGGCCGAGCGGGCGAGGACGAGCGGCAGCCAGGAGGCATTCGATTCCAGCACCGCGGCTTTGAGGCGCGGAAACTTCTCGAGCCATCCCGTCATCACCACCGTCGTCACCCAGGTCATCGCCTCCATGACGAAGCCGAGCGCCTCCGAGGCGTCGATCGCCGGGTCCATCGCCGCGGTCACGTTCGAGACGAATTGCCCCGGCGAATAGACGACCGCCTCGTCGGTGAAGAGCAGGCCTTGGCCCGAATGGCCGCGCGCTGCCGCCATGCGCTGCGCCCAGTCCGAGGTCAGCGCTTCGCGCGAGGGGAAAGTGTGCATGGCGAGGACGAGGCCGAGCGCCTCGAATTCGCGCCACAGCGGATCGAACTCCGGCAGAGTCGGATAGCGACCGTTCCAGAAGCAGGGGCGCACCGCCGCCGCCTTGAAGCCGAGGCGCGCGACGCGCCGCAGCTCCTCGATCGACGCGGCGACGCTCTGCAAGGGCAGGACGGCGCAGGGAAAGAGGCGCTTGCGGTCGGGCGCGCAGTAGTCGTGGACCCAGTCGTTATAGGCGGTCGCCAGGATCGCAGCGGCTTCGGGATCGCGCAGCAGCGCGAGGCGCACGAACCAAGTGGGGAAGAGCATGACCTGATCGGTGCCGAGCGCGTCCATGTCGCGCAGGCGCGCATGCGGATCGCGGCAGCCGAGAAGGCGCCCGAACTTCGCCTGCCACTCGGCCGTGCCGGGGGTGAGGCGGCCCACCTCCTTCTTGTCCCAGCGCGCCCAGCCGACCTCGGCGGCGTTCGAGCGCTCGCGCGCCGCCGGCACGGCGCGGCCGTTGATGAAGAGCAGGTCGCCGTCGGTGTGGAAGCAGAACTGCGTCTTCACCCAGGCGCGCTGCTTCGCCGGAACGTACTCCTCCCAGATCGCGGGCGGCTCGACGACATGGCTGTCGCAATCGAAGACGGGGAAATCCTTCCGCATGGGCATCGCGCGCGATCCTCCTCCTTGCGGCTTTTCGATATTTGAAATACTTATCTATTATACGGAATACGGAGGCGAGATGTCAAAAATGGCGCCGGCAACGGCGACGCTGGCGAAGGGCCTCGAAGTCCTGGAGGCCTTGGCCGATCTGGAGGAGATCGGGCTGAGCGAGCTCGCGCGGCGGCTCGGCCTCTCGGCGCCGACCGTCTTCCGGATGCTGGCGACACTCGTCGCCTGCGGCTATGTGCAGAAATTGCCCTCCGGCCGTTACCGGCTGACGCTGAAGAGCTGGGAAATCGGCGCCAAGGCCGTGCGGCGCATCACCTTGCGCGACGTCGCCCGGCCGTTCCTCGAGCGCCTCGTCGCGGACGCCGCAGAGACCGTCCATCTCTCGGTCGCGCAGGGCGACGGCATCGTCATCATCGACAAGCTCGATTGCCGCCACCCGGTCCGGGTCGACACCTTCGTCGGACAGCGCGCCCCGGCGCATGGCTCGGCGACAGGCAAGGCCATCCTCGCCTTCGAGCCGAAGGAGCGGCTCGATGCGCTGTTGCCCGATCCGCTCCCGGCCTATACCGCGCGCACGATCACCTCGCGCGCCGCCTTCGAGCGCGAGCTGCGCGGCGTACGCCGGCTCGGCTGGGCACGCAATCGCGAGGAATGGCGCCGCGAGGTCTGCGCTCTCGCCGTGCCGATCCGCGGCGCCGCCGGCGCCGTCGTCGCGGCGCTGAGCGTCACGGTGCCGACGCCGCGCTTTACCGCCGATGCCGTGCGCTCACGCCTGCTGCCGGCTCTCATGCGGGAGGGCGCGGCGCTGTCGCGGGAATTCGCGGGAACGCAGGGCTGATCCGCGCTGCGCCGCCGCCCGCGCTTCGCGCTGGGTCAGGAACGGGCGGGTTCGGAAGAAGACCGCGCTGCGCGCGAGCCCCAGGCCGTCTCCCAGTCGGGAAAGGCATAGCGCGGCCCTTTTGCCGGCGGCACGCCGCCGCGGATCGCGCCCGGCTCGGTGCGGTCCCAGATCACCGCGAAATTCGGTGGCAGGCGCCGGTTGTTCGGGGTCGAGAGCCAGAGCCGGTAAAGCAGTCTCTGACGCGCCGGGTCCTCGTGGTCCTCGTAGCCCGTCCGCGAATGGTAGGTGACGTGGTTGTTGAGGAGCTGAATATCGCCCGGCTCCAGCTCCATTTCGAGGCTGAGCTCATCGGCGAGCGCGGCCAAGAGGTCGAGCGCCTCGATCTGCGCCGCCGTCAGGCGCGGCACCTCGGGAAAGCGCTGCGCCGATTCGACGAAGGAGCGCGAATACTGGCTGCTGAACCGGCCGTCGCAGAAGCCGAAGACGGGCTTGGCGAACCACGGCCCTTCGCCCGGCGCTTCCTCGCCCTGCCGGCTGTGGTAGTAGTCCTGATAAAGGAGCTTCAAGAGGTCGGGACGGCGCCGCAGCATCTCGTTGTGGATGGCGACCGAGCTCGCGACGCGGCTGAGGCCGCCGCGTTTCGCCTTGCGCACGCAGAGCAGCAGCACGACGTCGCTGCGGTCGGTGTGGTAGCGCAGATGCTCGTTGCTGCGATAGCCGCGCGAGGTGGGCGTGCCGAGGCGGACGCCGAGATCGCGCACCTCGCCCAGAAGCTCGCCGTTCTTGCTCTGCGACACCGGAATGCCGAGATGCGCGCCGATGCCCCAGACGATGAAGCGGGTCTCCTCCTCGGGATACTGCGTCACCGGCAAGCCGCGCAGCAGGACGAGCCCGCGCCCCTCCTCGAGCTCCTGCGCGATCCGCGCTAGGCGGCGCGCCAGGGTGGGCAGCGGGAAATCGGCGCGGCGCACCGATTCGAGCGGCATGCCCCGGCTCTTCACGGCGCGCATCGCCGCTTCGACCTCGGCGACCTCCTGCGGCTCCAGCCTCTCGATCCACTCGCTCGTCGCCGCGAGCTGCTTGCCGTGCCAGGCGAAGGGACCCTGGATCGGCTCCGTCGGGATCATGCACCCTCCTTGCGATACACCTCGCCGGACAGAGGCGAGGGTAACGATATCGCGGAGGTGGTGATCAGCCCAATCTGAAATTCCGGCCGGGTGGATTGCAAAAACCAATGCAGAGAGAGGGTCGCGCTTATGGCGCGGCGCCGCCCGCGACACGGGCCGCCATGCGCGATTCGAGGCCGCGGGCGGCGCGGCTGAGGCCATAGCAGAGCACGAAGAACATTGCCGCGAGGCCGGTATAGAGCGCGATCGGCCGCTGCTCGCGGGCGCTGATGATGTTGGTCATCTGGAAGATGTCGGTGACGCCGATGACGCTGGCAATCGTCGAATCCTGGAAGGCGATGATGCTCTGCGTCACCAGCGAGGGCAGCATCCGGCGGAGCGCCTGCGGCAGGATGATGTAGCGCGCCGCCTGCGCGGGGCTGAGCCCGGTGGCGAGGGCGGCGCGGCGCTGGCTCGTCGCGATCGACTGAATGCCGGCGCGGACGATCTCGGTGAAATACGCGGCCTCGAAGGCGGCAAGCGCGATGAGGGCCGCCATATAGGCGCTGGCGGGCGAGCCCGTGATCATCGGGCCGGTGTAGTAGGCCCAGAACATGATCATGAGAAGCGGGCTGCTGCGCAGCACATTCACATAGGCGGTGAGGGGGTAATAGAGGAGGGGCAGGCGCGAGAGACGCCCCAGGGCGAAGAGGCAGGCGACCGGCAGGGCTATGGCGATGGCCGTCAAGGTCAGGCGCAGATTGATCCAGAGGAGCGCCGAGGCGAGCTGGATGAGCGC
>JAJPHB010000129.1 GCA_021325525.1 Alphaproteobacteria bacterium | reverse complement strand
CGGCGCCGGCGACGAGCGCGCCGACGCCGCTCCAGGGCGGCAGCCCCAACGCGCCCATCGAGGTGAAGCCGCTGCAATGAGCGGCGCGGGCGCGACAGAAGCGGACGCGCTCGCCGGCGAGGCCGGGCGTCAGGCGCTGCTGCGCGCGATCGCGGCGGCGGGCGATGCGCCCGTCGCCATCGCCGAGGCGGCCTTGGCGCTCGCCGCCGCCGACCGGCCGCGCGTCGCCCTCGACCGCTACCGCCGCCATCTGCGCGCGCTCGCCGCGGAGATCGCCGATGCGGCGCGGGACGCGCGCGGTCTCGCGGGGCGCGCCGCCGCGCTCAACGCCGTTCTTCACGAGAGATACGGCTATGACGGCGACGAGACGAATTACGACGATCTGCAGAACGCCAACCTCATGCGCGTCATCGACCGCCGCAAGGGCCTCCCCGTGGCGCTCGGCATCCTCTACATGCATGGCGCGCGCGCACAGGGCTGGGAGATTTGCGGCATCGCCTTTCCCGGGCATTTCCTGCTGCAGCTCTCGGGCTTCGGCGAGCGCGCCATCCTAGACCCCTTCCATCGCGGGCGCCTCTGCGCCGCCGCCGATCTGCGCGAGCTCTTGAAGGCGATGAGCGGCGCCGAGGCCGAGCTGACGCCGCAGCACTACGCCCCCGTCGCCGACCGCGAGGTGCTGCTGCGCCTCCAGAACAACATCAAGCTACGCCTCATTCAGAGCCGCCAGATCGCGAAGGCGCTCGCGATTCTCGACGGCATGCTGCTCTTCGCACCCGACCACGCCGCGCTCTGGCGCGAGGCGGCGCTGCTCCGCGCGCATCTCGGCAATTACCGCGCCGCCATCGCCGCGCTCGAGGAGTTTCTCGCCCGCGAAGCGGCGCCGGCGGCGCGCCACCAGGCGGCGCGGCTGTTGCAGCAATTCAAGACGCGCCTCAATTGAAGGGCGGCGCCCACAGCCCGGGAACAGAGGGAAGCCCCATGGGACTCGCGGTGGCGATCCAGATGGATCCGATCGAGACGGTGAACATCGATGCCGATTCGAGCTTCGTGCTGGCGCTCGAGGCGCAGGCGCGCGGCCACGCGCTCTATCACTACCTGCCCGCCCATCTGACGCTGCGCGACGGCCGCCTCAAGGCCCGCGGCCGGCGCCTCGAAGTGCGGCGCGAGCACGGGCGCCACCACAAGCTCGGCCCCTTCCAGATGCTGGATCTGGCGGCGATGGACGTCATCCTGATGCGCCAGGATCCGCCCTTCGATCTCGCCTACATCACGGCGACGCACCTCCTCGAGCACGTCCATCCGGCGACCCTCGTCGTCAACGACCCGGTGAGCGTGCGCAACGCGCCCGAGAAGCTGTTCGTGACCCGCTTTCACGGGCTGATGCCGCCGACGCTCATCACCAGCGACCCCGCCGAGATCCTCTCCTTCCGCGAGGAGCATGGCGACATCATCCTGAAGCCGCTCTTCGGCAATGGCGGCACCGGCGTCTTCCGCATCCGGCCCGACGATGAGAACCTCAACTCTCTCCTCGAAATGTTCACGCTGCTCTACCGCGAGCCGCTCATCGTCCAGCGCTATCTCCCCGAGGTGCGCGCCGGCGACAAGCGCATCATCCTCGTCGACGGCGAGGCCGTGGGCGGCGTCCTGCGCGTGCCGCCCAAGGGCGAGGCGCGCGCCAATCTGCATGTCGGCGGCCGCGCCGAGAAGACCGAGCTGACGGCGCGCGAGCGCGAGATCTGCGCCGCCATCGGCCCGACCTTGCGCGAGCAGGGCCTGCTTTTCGTCGGCATCGACGTCATCGGCGACTATCTGACCGAGATCAACGTCACCTCGCCGACCGGCATCCAGGAGATCAACCGCCTCGACGGCGTCAAGCTCGAGACGCGCGTCTGGGACGCGATCGAGGCGCGGCTCGGCGCCCGCGGCGCCAGGCGGCCGGTGTAAGGCGCAAGGCCGCGGCAACTTGCGCGTGCACCTGCCGCGAAAAGGTCTACCCTCCGCGAACGAGTTGGATTATCACGGTTTTGAAAGCACCGTCGGGGAGCTCACCATGATATTGCGATTCGCGGCGCTGCCGTTGATTGCCCTGCTCGCTCTGGCCGGCTGCGACCAGGTCGGGCCGACGGTCGTCACCAAGAACCCCAAGATCGACCCCGAGGTCGATGTCCAGCAGAACGGCTCGATCTTCGGCGGCGGCGGGCTCAACATCTTCGGCGGCGGCAAGCCGCCCGTCGAGCAAGGCGGCGGCATCGGCGTCAATTCCTTCCTCTGGCGGGCGACGCTCGACACCCTCTCCTTCATGCCGCTCGCCTCGGCCGATCCCTTCGGCGGCGTCATCATCACCGATTGGTATTCGCCGCCGGAGACGCCGAACGAGCGCTTCAAGATCAACATCTTCATTCTCGACCGCCAGCTCCGCGCCGATGGCGTGCGCGCGGCGGTCTTCCGCCAGACGCGCTCGGCCGGCGGCGGCTGGGTCGACGAGACGGTCGATCCGACGACGCAGACCAATCTCGAGAACGCGATCCTGGTGCGCGCCCGCCAGCTCCGCGTCAGCACCGCCTCCGCCCAATAGAGGCTTGCGGCGCATCGCCGCTCTTGCGGGAGCGCCTTCCGAGCGATTAGAGATGGTCGCCGACTGCGCGCCGGCCCGGGCGCGCCGTTTTCGATTGCGTTTTCGACTCAGCGGACAAGGACGGCGCGATGGCGCGCTACAATTTCAAAGAAACCGAAGCGAAGTGGCAGAAGATCTGGCGCGAGCGGCGCTGCTTCAACGTCGAAGCCGATCCGGCGCGGCCCAAATACTACGTGCTCGAAATGTTTCCCTACCCCTCGGGCAAGCTCCATGTCGGCCATGTCCGCAACTACACGATGGGCGACGTGGTGGCGCGCCACAAGCGGGCGCTCGGCTACAACGTGCTCCATCCCATGGGCTGGGACGCCTTCGGCCTGCCGGCGGAGAACGCGGCCATCGCGAGTCATGTCCATCCCGCCGACTGGACCTATGACAACATCGCCGTCATGGGCGCGCAGCTCCGCCGCATGGGGCTGTCCTATGACTGGGACCGCGAGATCGCGACCTGCCATCCGGAATATTACCGGCACGAGCAGAAGATGTTCCTCGACTTCCTCGCGGCGGGCCTCGCCTACCGCAAAGAGTCCTGGGTCAATTGGGACCCCGTCGACCAGACCGTGCTGGCCAACGAGCAGGTCGTCGACGGGCGCGGCTGGCGCACCGGTGCCCTCGTCGAGAAGCGCAAGCTCTCGCAATGGTTCCTCAAGATCACGCAATATGCGGACGATCTGCGCGAGGCGCTGGAGCGGCTGGGCCGCTGGCCGGAGCCGGTGCGGGTCATGCAGGAGAAGTGGATCGGCCGCTCGGAAGGCGCGCGCGTCTTCTTTTCGATCGAAGGCGCGCCCGGCGCGAGCGGCGAGCGCCTCGAAATCTACACGACGCGCCCCGACACGCTTTTCGGCGCCTCCTTCTGCGCCCTCTCGCCCGACCATCCGCTGTCGCAGGAGCTGGCGAAGACGGATGCCCGCATCGCCGCCTTCATCGCCGAATGCCACCGCATGGGCACGAGCGAGGCGGCGATCGAGACGGCCGAGAAGAAAGGCTTCAAGACCGGCCTCGCCGCGGTCCATCCCTTCGACCCCGATTGGAAGCTGCCGGTCTACATCGCGAATTTCGTGCTGATGGAATACGGCACCGGCGCCATCTTCGGCTGCCCGGCGCACGACCAGCGCGACTTGGATTTCGCGCGCAAATACGGCCTCGACGTCCTCCCCGTCGTCCTCCCGCCGGGCGAGGACCGCGCCGGCTTCGCGATCGCCGACACCGCGTATACGGGCGACGGCACGCTCATCAATTCGGATTTCCTCGACGGCCTCGACGTCGCCGCGGCGAAGCGGCGCGTCGGCGAAAGGCTGGAAGCGCTCGGCAAGGGCGAGCGGACGACCGTCTATCGCCTGCGCGATTGGGGCGTCTCGCGCCAGCGCTATTGGGGTTGCCCCATCCCGGTCATTCATTGCCCCGCCTGCGGCATCGTGCCGGTGCCCGAGGATCAGCTCCCGGTGACGCTGCCCGCCGATGTCAGCTTCGACCGGCCCGGCAATCCGCTGGCCCACCATCCGAGCTGGAAGCATGTCGCCTGCCCGCGCTGCGGCGGCAAGGCCGAGCGCGAGACGGACACGCTCGACACCTTCTTCGAATCCTCCTGGTATTTCGCCCGCTTCTGCTCGCCGCGCGCCGACAAGGCCTTCACCCGCGGCGAGGTCGATTACTGGCTCCCCGTCGACCAGTATATCGGCGGCGTCGAGCATGCCGTCCTCCACCTCCTCTACTCCCGCTTCTTCATGCGGGCCTTGCGGCAATGCGGTTATCTCGAGCTCGACGAGCCCTTCGCCGGCCTCTTCACGCAAGGCATGGTTTGCCACCAGACCTATCAGGATGCCGAAGGCAATTGGCTCTTCCCCGAAGAGGTGAAGATCGAGGCCGATGGCCGCGTCCTCGACCGCGCCGGCCGACCGGTTTCCGTCGGGCGCCTCGAGAAGATGAGCAAGTCGCGCAAGAACGTCGTCAGCCTCGACGGCATCGTCGACGCCTTCGGCGCCGACACGGCGCGGCTTTATCTCCTCTCCGACAGCCCGCCGGAGCGCGACCTCGAATGGACGGATGCCGGCATCGAGGGCACCTGGCGCTACGTCAATCGCCTGTGGCGCCTCGTGACGGAGCCGCCGCTCGCCTTGCCGCCGCCGGGCACCAGGGTGCCGGCGGCGCTCGGCGATGCGGCGCGGGCCGCGCGCCACGCCATCCACCGGACGATCGCGCTGGTGAGCGAAGACATCGAGACGTTCCGCTTCAACCGCGCCGTCGCCCATATCCGCGCCCTGACGAACCAGCTCGAAGAGCTGACCGAGGCGGAGCCCGGCACCGCCGCCGTGCTGCGCGAAGGCTGCGAGACGGCCGTGCAGCTCTTCGGCCCGATGATGCCGCATCTCGCCGAGGAGCTGTGGCAGCGCCTCGGCCATGCGAGCCTCCTCGTCGATCAGCCCTGGCCGAAGGCCGATCCGGCTCTCGTCGTCGAGGACAGCGTGACGCTCGGCGTCCAGGTCAACGGCAAGCTGCGCGCCACCTTGAGCATGGCGCGCGACGCCGAGGGCCCGGCCGTTGAGGCGGCGGCGCTCGCCCTCCCCGCCGTGCAGCGCAGCCTCGACGGCAAGCGGCCGCGCAAGGTGATCGTCGTCCCCAACCGGATCGTCAATGTCGTCGCCTGAGCCTCTCTCGGCGCGCGCGGCGCGGCTCGCCCGGCGCGCCGCGCTCCTCGCCGCCTGCGGCGCGCTCGCCGCCTGCGGCTTTCATCCGCTTTACGGCGAGGGGCCCGCGCACGAGTTCAACCGCGATCTCGCCGCCATCCGCGTCGATCCCATACCCGAGCGCATCGGCCAGCTCACCGCGAACTCGCTGCGCGACAGCTTCAACCCGACGGGTGCACGCGTCGAATACCGCTATCGCCTGCGCGTCGTCCTGCAATCGCAGGTCTCGGATTTCGCCCTTCGCCAGGACGGGACCGCCTCGCGCCAGCTCTATAACGTCAGCGCCGCCTATCATCTTGCCGATCTCGCCAAGGGGAGCGACGTCTTCACCGGCGTCGCGCGCTTCAACACCTCCTACGATGTCGGCGACAACGAATATGCGACGATTGTCGCCGGCCAGAACGCGCAGCAATTGGCGGCGCATGAGATCAGCGAGCAGATCCGCACGCAGCTCGTCCTTTACTTGCGGCGCGAGGCCGCCTCTCAGCCCTGATATGATCGCGTGAAGCTGCCGCCGGCCCGTCTCGCCGCATTCCTGCGCAGCCCGCCGCCGGAATTCCGCGCCGCTCTCCTCTACGGCCCCGATGGCGGGCTCGTCCGCGAGCGCGCCGACGCGCTCACCGCGGCGGTCTGTCCCGATCTCAAGGACCCCTTCCGCATCGGCGAGCTCGGCGCGGCGGCGCTGGCCGCCGATCCGGCGCGCCTTGCCGACGAGCTCGCCGCGATGAGCCTCATCGGCGGCCGCCGCGTCGTGCGCCTGCGCGGCGCCGGCGACGGCGTGACGGCGCTCCTTTCCCAGGCGCTGGCCGGGCCGCGCGGCGATTCCTTCCTCGTCATCGAAGCCGGCGATTTGCCGGCGCGGTCGAGCCTCCGCAAGCTCTGCGAGGGCGCGGCCGACATCGCTGTCATCGGCTGCTACGCCGATGCCGGGCGCGACCTCGCCGATGTCGTCCGCGAGACGCTCGGCCGGCATCGCATCGGTATCGCCGGCGACGCGCTGTCCTACCTCGTCGCCCATCTCGGCAATGACCGCCTCGTCACCCGGTCCGAGCTCGAAAAGCTCGCCCTCTATGCCGGCGATGGCGGCCGCGTCGAGCTCGCCGACGCCGTCGCCTGCATCGGCGACAGCACCGCGCTCTCCGTCGAGGAGCTCGCCTATGCCGCGGCGGAGGGCGACGCGGCGAAGCTCGACACGGCGCTGGCGCGCTGCCTCCAGGAAGGGCAATCGCCGATCGGCCTCATTCGCGCCTTGATGCGCCACTTCCAGCGCTTGCATCTCGCCTCCGGCCGCGTCGCCGCCGGCATGGCGCCCGAGGAGGCGCTCCGCGCGCTCCGCCCGCCCGTCTTCTTCAAATTGCGCGACCGCTTCAAGGCGCAGCTCGCGCTCTGGCCGCCGCGCCGCGCCGCCGCGGCGCTCGACACGCTCATGCGGGCCGAGCTCGACTGCAAACGCGCGATCCTGCCGCAAGAGGCGGTCCTCGGCGACGCCCTCTTCGCCTTGGCCCGCGCCGCCAAGCGCGCCGCGTGAGCGCTTTCAAGGGCATGGTGCGTCCTTCGCGACGCCCACTTCGTGGGCTCCTCAGGATGAGGACTGAACGGGTCTGGCAGAAAGAAAAGACCTCATCCTGAGGAGCGGCCGTCAGGCCGCGTCTCGAAGGACGCACACCGCCGATCCCACCTTCAAAATCGGTTGACGGCCACAACACGGAGCCGCTTCAGCGGCTTGGCGGGATCTGGTGGAGGCGGCGGAGGACGTCGTCGAGCTGCTCGAGGGTGCGGTAGTGGATGGTGAGGGAGCCGCCGCGCCCGGCGAAATTCACCGTCACCCGCAGGCCGAGGAGATTGGCGAGGTCGCGTTCGAGCGCCGCCGTGTCGGCGTCCTTCGGCGGCTTCGGCGCCGGCGCCGAGCCCTGCCCGCGCGCCGCCTGCGCCAGCTTCTCCGTCGCACGCACATTGAGGCCGCGCCGCACGACCTCGGCCGCGAGCGCCGCCGGATCGGCGGCGTTGAGGAGGGCGCGGGCATGCCCGGCGCTGAGCGTGCCGGCGGCGAGCAGCTCCTTCACTGTATCAGGCAGGCCGAGGAGGCGCATCATGTTGGCGACATGGCTGCGGCTCTTGCCGACGGCCTCGGCGAGGCGCTCCTGCGTGTGGCCGAACTCCTCCATGAGCCGGCGGTAGCCCTCGGCTTCCTCGAGCGGGCTCAGATCCTGGCGCTGGATGTTCTCGACGAGGGCGATTTCGAGCGCTTCGCGGTCCTCGAATTCGCGGATGACGACCGGGATTTCGTGGAGCTGTGCCATCTGCGCCGCGCGCCAGCGCCGCTCGCCGGCGATGATCTCGTAGGCGTTCGCCGCCTCCGGATGGCGCCGCACGAGAAGCGGCTGCAGCACGCCCTTCTCGCGTATCGACTGGGCGAGCGCCTGCAGCGCCTCCTCGTCGAAGCGCTGGCGCGGCTGGAAGCGGCCGGGCCGCACGAAATCGATCGGCACCGTCTTCGCCTGGCGCAGGCGGTCGAGCGCTGCGTAATCCTCGCTCTCTTCGCCGAACAGGGCCGAGAGGCCGCGGCCGAGATTGCGCCGGCGTCCCTCCTCGCTCACCGCAAGATCCCGCTCAAGGCTCGCCTCCTTCACGCGCGCGATCCCTGCTCGCGCCGCAGCACCTCGCTCGCCAGGTGAATATAGGCCTGCGCCCCGGGGCAGCGGACATCGTAGAGGAGGACCGGCTTGCCGTGCGAGGGCGCCTCGGAGATACGGACGTTGCGCGGAATGACCGTGTTGTAGACCTTGGCGCCGAAATGGACGCGGACATCGGCGGCAACGAGGTCGGAGAGGTTGTTGCGCCGGTCGAACATGGTGAGGACGACCCCCTGGATGTCGAGCGTCGGGTTGAAGGCGCGGCGCACGCGGTCGACGGTGCGGACGAGGTGGCTCAGACCTTCGAGGGCGTAGAACTCGCATTGCAGCGGGACGAGCACGGCATGGGCGGCGATGAGCGCGTTCAGCGTCAGCAGTCCCAGCGAAGGCGGGCAGTCGATCAGCACGTAGTCGTAGAGGGTGAGCGCCCCGGCGAGGGCGTTGCGCAGGCGGAACTCGCGCCGCGGGACATCGACGAGCTCGATCTCGGCGCCCGAGAGATCGACCGAGGCGGGGACGATGGCAAGGCCGGGAATCGCGGTCTCGACCGTCGCCTCGCCGATCGGCCGCTCTTCCATGAGCACGTCGTAGCTGGTGACGCGGCGCGCCTGGCGCGTGAGGCCGAGCCCGGTGCTGGCGTTTCCCTGTGGGTCGAAATCGACGAG
Organism: Alphaproteobacteria bacterium; assembly: GCA_021325525.1. Lineage (GTDB taxonomy): Bacteria > Pseudomonadota > Alphaproteobacteria > ATCC43930 > CGMCC-115725 > URHD0088. The sequence goes on along the minus strand of JAJPHB010000129.1, from coordinate 842 downwards.
AAGAACGCGCTTGCCGACGGCGGCGAGGGCGGTGGCGAGGTTGACCGCGGTCGTCGTCTTCCCCACCCCGCCCTTCTGGTTGACAATCGCGAGGACGCGCGCGACCGCGGCGGCATCGGCCGCCGGAGAGTCAATCTTCGCCGCGATCGCCGGCACGGGTCACCTTTTCGAGCCGCAGGATGGCCCCCGAAGGATCGGAGAGAGAGGGCAGCACCGCCGCCTCCATCTTCCATGCTTTGCGCGCTGCGGTCAATTCCTCCTGAACTCCCTCGCCTTTCAGGAATAGCAAAATGCTGTGGGTCGTAACGAATTGCTCCGCATGATCTAGTAGGGTCGAGAGCGGCGCCAAGGCCCGCGCCGTGATGACATCGGCTGGAAAGGCCGGCACCGTCTCGATGCGCGTCGCATGAATCGTGACAGGCGCCGCGGCGATGCGCGCGGCCTCGCGCAGAAACGCGCATTTGCGCGCATCCGATTCGACGAGATGCATCCCGGGCGCACCGAGAATGGCGAGGACGAGCCCCGGCAGCCCGGCGCCGCTGCCGAGATCGAGGACGGTGCCGCACCGCGCCGGCAGATGGCGCAGGAGCTGCGCCGAATCGAGAATGTGCCGCCGCCAGACATCGCCCAGCGTCCGCGGCCCGACGAGATTGATGCGGCGGTTCCAGGATCGCAGCAGCCCGACATAGGCCTCGAGCCGCGCCAACGTTTCACGTGAAACACCGGCCTGCCGCGCGAATTGCTCCGGCGTCAGCGGTGGGATCATCTCGAGTCTTGCAGCAGCATGGCGCGTCCTTCGAGACGGCCGCTTCGCGGCCTCCTCAGGATGAGGAACATAGGTG
>JAJPHB010000111.1 GCA_021325525.1 Alphaproteobacteria bacterium | reverse complement strand
GCGTGAACCGGTGGCCGTGACGCGTCATGGGCGCGTGGTTGGGGCCTTTATCTCCGCGGCTGAGTTCGCCCATTATGAAACACTGCAAAAGAGCGAGCGGGAGCTCCTCCGGGTCGGCAGCTTGCCTGATGACGTCGTGGCGGCAATAGAGGCGGCCGAATTTCCGGAAGAGCCATGAGCCTGCCGACCCGCTCGGGGCTCTTCTTATTCTATGTTCACGTTGGATTGCTTGTTGGCGAGGGAGCGCCCGGAGCATACATGATCCGGCGGCAGTGGCCCGCAACCCATGTCGCGCCTTCTCATCATCATCGGCGTCGTCCTCGTCATCCTCGGCCTGCTCTGGCCGTGGATCGCGCGGCTCGGGCTCGGACGCCTTCCCGGCGACATCGTCGTCCGGCACGGCAATTTATCGTTCTATTTCCCGATCTTCACCTGCATCCTCGTCAGTGTCGTCGTCTCGCTCATCCTGTGGCTCATCAACCGGTGATGCCAGCGGCGCAGACGGTCACGCATTCACCCAGGCGATGCGCAGGATGTTGGTGGCGCCGGGCGTGCCGAAGGGGACGCCGGCGGTGATGACGACGCGCTCGCCGCCCTTGGCGAGGCCCTCGCGATGGGCGGTGCGCACGGCCTTGTTCACCATGTCGCCGAAGCTGGAGACGTCGCGCGTGTGGACGCAATGCGCGCCCCAGAGGAGGGAGAGGCGGCGCGCCGTCTGCAGGTTCGAGGTCAGGACGAGGATCGGCACGTCGGGCCGCTCGCGCGCGGCGCGGAGTGCGGTCGCGCCCGAGGTCGTGTAGGAGACGATCGCGGCGGCGTCGACGGTGCGGGCGACCTGGCGCGCCGCGGCGCTGATCGCGTCCGAGGGGGTGTGCTCGGGAGCGAAGTGGCTGGCATCCATGCCGGCGCGATAGAGCGTGTCGTGCTCGACCCGCGCGACGATGCGGCTCATGATCGCCACCGCCTCGACCGGGAAGTCGCCGGCCGCCGTCTCGGCCGACAGCATCACCGCATCGGCGCCGTCATAGATCGCGGTCGCGACGTCGGAGGCCTCGGCCCGCGTCGGCGCCGCGGCATGGATCATCGATTCCAGCATCTGCGTCGCGACGATGACCGGCTTCCCGGCCTGGCGGCAGGCATGGATGATCTGCTTCTGCAGCGGCGGCACCTCCTCGGGCGGCATCTCGACTCCGAGATCGCCGCGCGCCACCATGACGGCGTCGGCGAGCTCGATGATCTCGTCGAGATGGTTCATCGCCAGCGGCTTCTCGAGCTTGACGAGGATCCCGGCCTTGCCGGCGACGAGCTTGCGCCCTTCGGCGACGTCGTCGGGCCGCTGCACGAAGGAGAGGGCGATCCAGTCGACGCCGAGATCGAGCGCATAGGCGAGGTCGGAGCGGTCCTTCTCGGTGAGGGCAGAGAGGGGCAGCACCGCGTTCGGGACGTTGACGCCCTTGCGGTCGGAGAGGCGCCCGCCGACGACGATCTCGGTGTCGGCGAAATCGGGGCCGCAGCTTGTGACGCGGAGCCGCACCTTGCCGTCGTCGAGCAGCAGCTCGGTGCCGGCGGTGAGCGCCGCGAAGATCTCGGGATGCGGCAGCGGCGCGCGGCGCTCGTCGCCGGGGTGATCGCGGTCGAGATCGAGGCGGAAGGCGCCGCCCGTCGCCAGCATCGCCTCGCCCTTGGCGAAGGTGCCGAGGCGCAGCTTCGGGCCTTGCAGATCGGCCATGATGCCGATCGGCCGCCCCGTCTTCTTCTCGATCGCGCGGATATGCTCGACGCGCTCGCGGTGATGCTCCTGCAGCCCGTGGCTGAAATTCAGGCGGAAGACGTCGACCCCGGCAGCGAAGAGCGCGCCGATGCTGTCGAGGGTCGAGCTCGCTGGACCCAGCGTCGCAACGATTTTCGCATTCCTCGGCCGTCGCATCGCCATCCTCTCGTCATTCGGGTACCGCGCCACCCTACGAAGGGCGGCGACCCGCGGCAACAGGGCAATCGGGTGAACTTCCTCTCCCCGTGCGCAGCACGGGGAGGGCGAGGGGTGAGGGCATGGCTCCGCACCCCGGATCGGAAGCCGCGCTGACGCCGCGGCTCCCCCTCACCTTGATCCTCTCCCCGCTGGGGAGAGGAAAGAGTACGGGGTCGGCGTTCGAGCGGCATCGTCGAAGGCCTCTCCCCGCAAAGCGACGCAAAGCGGGGCGAGGAGCTTGCGCCTCACATCGGCGGCGTGCCGACATAGTGGGCGCGCGGGCGGATGAGGCGGCCCTCGCCGCGCTGCTCCAGCGCATGCGCGATCCAGCCGGCGGCGCGGGCGACGGCGAAGAGGGCGACGGCGGCGCCGCGCGGCAGGCCGAGGGCGCGGCGCAGCGCCACGAGGGCGAAATCGATGTTGGGCCGCGCGCCGCCGAGGCGGTCCATGGCCTCGATGAGGTCTTGCCGCCGCTTCTCCTCGGGCAGCGCCGAGAGAAGGACGTGGGCGCGCGGGTCGCCGTCGGGATAGAGCGGATGTCCGAAACCCGGCGCGGCCTCGCCGCGCGCCAGCCTTTCCGCGACGGCGCGGCGCATGTCGCCGGCGGCGCGAAGCTCATCGAAAAGCGCCTCGACGCGCTCCGTGGCGCCGCCGTGGCGCGGTCCGCTCAGCGCCGCGAGCCCGCCCATGACCGCTGCCGCGAGCGAGGCTCCCGTCGAGGCGACGACGCGCGCGGCGAAGGCCGAGGCGTTGAGCTCGTGGTCGGCGCAGAGGACGAGGGCGCGGCGGATGAGGTCGGCGCCGCGCCCATCGAGGCCGCCGGCGCGCGCGAGCTGGATGTGGACCGCATCCGCCGAGGGCGCGCGCGCCGCGGCGGCGGCGGCGAGGTGGCGAAGGAGACGCGCGGCGCCCGGCCACAGGCGATGCGGCTCGCGCTGCCAGATCGCGCCGCCGCCGGGATCGAGATGGGCGAGGGCAGCCACCATGCGCGGGATGGGGGCGGGGGCGAGCGGCCGCGACAGGCCGGGGGCCGGCGCCGCTGCCGGGTCGGCGAAGGGATCGATATCGCCGCAATCCCAGAGCAGGCGCGCGGCGTCCTCGAAGCTGGCGCTTTCGGCGAGCGCGGCGGCATCGCGCCCGCGATAGAAGAGCCGCCCTTCGGCGATGAGGGTGATGCGCGAGGGCAGAACCGGGAGCCCAAAATCGAGAGTGGCGGCGGCGATGCGCTCGGGCCGCCGCCCCATCGCCTTCTTGGCGGCGAGGCGCTCGACATCCTCGGCGCGATAGAGCCGGCGCCGCGGGTCGGCGGCATCGGCGACCGAGGCGATCAGCCCCCGGCTCACATAGGCGTAAAGCGTCGCCTTCGTGACCTTGAGGCGGGCCGTCGCGGCGTCGGCGTCATAGCTGCGAGGGCGGGGCTGCATCGAGAAATTTCCGATTGATCAATATAATCAATATTGACCACTCATACAAAAAAGCGCAAGCCTCGGCGAGACCTTTTCCGAGGATTTCCCCATGAATTCCGGTCTCGAAGGAATCGTCGCCGCCGAGACGGCGCTCAGCCATGTCGATGGCGAGGCGGGCGAGCTCGTCATTCGCGGCTGGCGCATCGAGGAGCTGGCCGGTCGTCGCAGCTTCGAGGGGATGCTTTCTCTGCTCTGGACGGGGCTGGCGCCGGGCTGGAACGACGAAGCCGATCCGCGGCGGGTGCTCGGCCGCGCCCGGGAGCGCGCCTTTGCCATCGCAGAGCCGCTCTTCCCCGCCCTTCCGGACCTCGCGCCGGTCGAGCGGCTTCGCCTTCTCCTCTCGGCGCTCGGCGATGGCGAGGAGACCCCGCATCCTCTTCTCGCCGTAGCGGCGATGCCGGTCTTCATCGCGGGGCTGGAGCGGCTGCGGCAAGGGGCGGCGCCCGTTGCTCCCGATCCGCGCTTGTCCCAGGCCGCCGATTTCCTCCGCATGCTCCGCGGCGCGAGCGCGTCCGCCGCACATGTCCAGGCGCTCGACACCTATCTGGTGACGGTCGCCGATCACGGGCTCAACGCCTCGACCTTCGCCGCGCGCATCATCGCCTCGACGCGGGCCGGGCTTTTCTCGGCCGTCATCGGCGCGCTCTGCGCGCTCAAAGGCCCCCTCCATGGCGGCGCGCCCGGACCCGTCCTCGACATGCTGGATGCGATCGGCACGGCGGAGAACATCGAGCCCTGGCTGACGGGCGCGCTTGCGGAAAAGCGGCGTCTCATGGGCTTCGGCCATCGCGTCTACCGCACCCGCGATCCGCGCGCCGACATCTTGAAGCGGGTCGTCATCGGCCTGCGCGGCGAGGGCAACCGCATCCGCTTCGCCGAGGCGGTCGAGGCGGTGGCGCTGCGCCTCCTCGCCGCGCGCCGGCAAGGGCGCAGCCTCGACACCAATGTCGAGTTCTACACGGCGCTCCTGCTCGAGGCGCTCGGCCTCCCGCGCGCCGTCTTCACCTCGGTCTTCGCGATGGGGCGCGTCGCCGGCTGGACCGCGCATATTCTGGAGCAGGAGCGGGAGGGCCGCCTCATCCGCCCGCTCTCGGCCTATACCGGTCCGGCCGCCGGCGCGGCTTGACGCGCGATCACCCGCCCGGGGCGGCGTGGATGGGGTCGACCCAGCGGACCGCCTCGGGCTCCTCGACGGCGGCGATGTCGAGATTGACGACGACCGCCTCCTGGTCGCTGCGGACGAGCACGCATTCGAGCGGCTCGTCGGCGCTCGCATTGATCTCCTGGTGTGGCACATAGGGCGGCACGAAGATGAAGTCGCCAGGCCCCGCCTCGGCGACGAATTCGAGCCGCTCGCCCCAGCGCATCCGCGCCCGCCCTTTGAGGACGTAGATGACGCTTTCGAGCGCGCCGTGATGATGCGCGCCGGTCTTGGCGTCGGGGTGAATGGTGACCGTCCCCGCCCACAGCTTCTTCGCGCCGGCCCTGGCGAAATTGATCGCCGCCGCCCGCGACATGCCGGGGGTCTGCGGCGTGTTGGCGTCGAGCGCCTTGCCGCTGACGACGCGCACGCCGTGATGGCGCCAATCGGGATGGGCCGCGGGACCGGTCATGGATTGCACCACGAAACGATTGTGGATCTGTCGATTACACAGTGCACGATTTCAGTTCTGTTGAAAAGTACATTATAATGATGTGTGAAACGGCCGACGACGAGATGGATTCGGCGTGAGATTCATATCAGCCAAGCATTTGCGCGACGTCGCTTGCCTCGCCCGCGGCGGCGTACTAAGGGAAGGAAACCGGACCTTCCGATGCACGCCATCGCGCTTCCTTCCGAGCCTCCGCTGCTGTCGCCCGACGACCCGCCGCCTTTCGAGATCGTGGGCGGCGAGGGGAGGGCGTCCGTCCTCCTCATCTGCGACCATGCGAGCCGGGCGGTGCCGCGCCGCCTCGACCGCCTCGGCCTCGACGAGGCGTCGCTGCTGCGCCATATCGGCTGGGATATCGGCGCCGCCGAGGTGACGCGCCGCCTCGCCGCGCTGCTCGAGGCGCCGGCCGTGCTCGCCGGCTATTCCCGCCTCGTCATCGACTGCAACCGCGCGACCGACGATGCGAGCGCGATGCCGGAGGTGAGCGATGGCATCCGCGTCCCCGGCAATCGCGGCCTCTCGCCGGCGGCGCGCCTGCAGCGCATCGCCGCCTGCTTCACGCCCTATCACGACGCCATCGCCGCGCAGCTCGCGCGCTTTGCGGGGCGCGGCGTCGCACCGGTCGTGCTGTCGATCCACAGCTTCACGCCGAGGATGAACGGCTTCGCGCGTCCCTGGCATGTGGGCGTGCTCTGGGACAAGGACCCGCGCCTTGCCGTGCCGCTCATCTCCCGTTTGGCGGCGGCCGATCCTGCCCGGATCGTCGGCGACAACCAGCCCTATTCGGCGCGCGAGCCGGCGGGCTATTCGATCCGGCGGCACGCCGAATCCGCCGGCCTGCCGCATGCGGCAATCGAGATCCGGCAGGACCTCATCGACACGCCGACGGGCGCCGCGCTCTGGGCCGAGCATCTCGCCGCGGCGCTGCGGCCGATCCTGGCCGATCCGGCGCTCTATCGCGCCCAGCATTTCTAATGCCGCGGGAGCCGGCCTTCACCATCGGCATCGAGGAGGAATATCTCCTCGTCGACCGGGCGAGCCGCGATCTCGTCGATGACCCGCCGAGCGCCATGCTCGCCGAATGCGAGAGGCTGCTCGAAGGGCAGGTCAGCCCCGAATTCCTCCGCTCGCAGATCGAGGTCGCGACGCGCGTTTGCTCGACCCTCGGCGAGGCCCGCGCCGACCTCGCCCGCCTGCGGCGCACGGTGGCGGAGGTCTCGGGCCGGCACGGCATGGCGCCGATCGCCGCCTCGACCCATCCCTTCGCCTTGTGGGACGCGCAGAAGCCGACGCAGCGCGAGCGCTACGCCGTGCTCCACCGCGACATGCAGGGGGTCGCCCGCCGCCTCGTCATTTGCGGGCTCCATGTTCATGTCGGCCTCGACGACGACGAGCTCCGCATCGACCTCATGAACCAGGTGCGCTATTTCCTGCCGCACCTTCTCGCCCTCTCGACCTCCTCGCCCTTCTGGCGCGGCGAGGATACCGGCCTCCATTCCTACCGCATCAGCGTCTTCGACGGCATGCCGCGGACGGGCCTGCCGGAGCAGTTCGAGAGCTGGGGCGAGTACCGCCGCCACATCGGCATCCTGACCGGGACGGGGCTCATCGAGGACGGCACCAAGCTCTGGTGGGATGTGCGCCCGAGCGAGCGCTTCCCGACGCTCGAGATGCGCATCACCGACATCTGCACGCGGCTCGATGACGGGATCGCGATCGCCGCGCTCTACCGCTGCATCCTCCGCATGCTCTGGCGGCTGAAGCGCGAGAACCAGCGCTGGCGCATCTATGCCCGCATGCTCATCGACGAGAACCGGTGGCGGGCGCAGCGCTACGGCATCGATGAGGGGCTCGTCGATTTCGGCCGCCGCGAGATCGTGCCCTATGCCGACCTTCTCGAAGAAATCCTGGCGTTGGTCGCGCCCGACGCCGCGCATTTCGGCTGCGCCGCCGAGATCGCGCATGCCCGCACCATCCTCGCGCGCGGCACCAGCGCGCATGCGCAGCGCCGCGTCTATGGCGAGGCGGTCGCCGCCGGCGCCGGCAAGGCGGAGGCGCTCCGCGCCGTCGTCGACTGGCTCGTCGCCGAGACGCAGCGCGATCTCTGAGAGCGCGGCGCGGCTGGCGATCGCGCAGCGGGCTTCCTAGATATGTTCAAAGCCGCCATTCGAGGAGCGCGTGATGGACGACAAGACCCGCATCGAGCTCGAAGCCGCCACCTTCCGCCGCCTCGTCCAGCATCTGCGCGAGCACACGGAGGTGCAGAATATCGACCTCATGAATCTCGCCGGCTTCTGCCGCAATTGCCTGTCGAAATGGTACCGGGCCGCCGCCGAGGAGCGCGGGATCGAGCTCCCCGATCCGAAGGCGCGCGAGATCGTCTATGGCATGCCTTATGAGGAATGGAAGGCGAAGTACCAGAAGGAAGCCTCGCCCGCGCAGCAGGCGGCCTTCGCCGCTGCCCACAAGCATTGAGGAGCGCCCTGGATCGCGGCGGTCGCTCCGCTCCTCGCGACGACGCCTGCGCGAAGACGTCGTCAATGAGCGCGCCGTCTTAGGAGCCGCCGCAGGCTGAGCAGCGGACGGCGCAGCGCCGTCCGCAGGCGGAGGCGTTCGAAGGGAAGCGCGCGCGGTTCGAGATCGAGGCCGACCTCGGTGATGCGGTCGCCGGCGACGGCGCGGACGACGAGATCGACGCCGCCGAAATGGATGCGGTCGCCGACGCTTGGACTGCGGTGCAGCCGTCGGCGCATGAAGCCGGCGAGCGGCTTGTCGCGATCCTCGACGGCGGCGGGCAGCCCGTAGAGATCGGCGATCTCGCCGACCTTCGCAGCGGCATCGAGAGGCAGATCGCCCAGCGGATCGCGTGGCGCGGCGGTGCCGCGTCGCCCGGTGGCGAAGAGGCGGTCGAGGCGCTCGAAGCTTTCCGGCGGCACGATCGCGAAGACGAGATCGCGGGGCAGCAGGCGTTCCAAGCTCTCGCGATGCTGGACCACACCCTCGCGCAGCACGGCGATGACGCGGCTGCGGGGCGGCAGCGGCAGCGTCGCGAAATCATGCGCGAGCGCCGGCGCGCCGGCGGCGACGCGGTAGACGGCGACCTCGCGCCCATGCCCGGCCGGCAGGTCGAAATCGAGGCGCTCGCTCTCATCGCCCACTGCCGGCAGTTCGAGGCCGAGCCAGCGCAAAGCCGGTGCCACCGTCCAGCCCTGCAAGGCGAGCGAGGCGAGGACGGCGATGAAGGCGACGTTGAAGAAGCTCGCCGAGCCGGGGAGGCCGGCGAGCAGCGGAAACATGGCGAGGAAGATCGGGACAGCGCCGCGCAGCCCGACCCAGGCGATGAAGGCGCGTTCGGGGAGGGTGAAGCGGAACGGTGTGAGGCAGAGCCAGACGGCGACCGGGCGCGCCACCAGCATCAGCGCCAGCGCCACAACGAGAGCGGGGCCGGCCTCGCTCAGCAGCGAGCTCGGCGAGACGAAGAGGCCGAGCATTAGGAAGAGCACGATCTGCGCCAGCCACGCCATGCCGTCGATGAAGCGGCCGATAAGGCGCGCCGCGCGCAGGCGCGCATTGCCGAGAATGATGCCGGTCAGGTAGACGGCGAGATAGCCGCTGCCCTCGGCGAGCTGCGTTCCGGCGAAGATGGCGAGGGCGCCCGCCAAGACGAGAATGGGATAGAGCCCGGCGGCGAGATCGAGCCGGTTGACGAGGCGGAGGAGGAGAACGCCGCCGCCGGCCCCGATGACGAGGCCGAGCCCCATCTCGCGGGCGAGATCCCCGGCGATCTCGATGCCCGAAGGGCTCGCTCCCGTGGCGATGAGGCCGACGAGGCTCGCCGTCAGGAAGACGGCGACCGGATCGTTGATGCCCGACTCGACTTCGAGCGTCGCATCGAGCCGCTCGCTCGTGCGGCCGCCGCGCTGATGCAGCAAGAGGAAGACGGCCGCGGCGTCGGTCGAGGCGAGAATGGCGCCGACAAGGAAGCCGCCGAGCCAGCTCATGCCGAGCACCGGCGCCGCGACGAGGCCGGTGATCGCCGCGGTGATGACGACGCCGAAGGTGGCGAGTGCCAGCGACGGCCAGAGCGCCAGGCGGAAGCTCGCGCGGCGCGTCCGGATGCCGCCGTCGAGGAGGATGAGGGTGAGGGCGGCGCTGCCGATGAGGTAGGCCGTGTGGACGTCCCGGATAGCGATGCCGCCCGTCGCGCTCTCGCCGAAGCCGATGCCGCCCAGCCCCTCTTCGCCCGCCACCATGCCGAGGCCGAGGAAGACGAGAAGGAGCGGGGCGCCGACCCGGCTCGACAGTTTGCCCGCGAGAATGCTGGCGATGATGAGCAGCGCCGCCGCGAGCAGCCATCGATGCGCGAAGTCCATGGAAACGCCCGCCCTGCCGCCGCCGCGCCGCCGGAGGTCGGCGGTTTCGTCCGCGCCGATTATGAGGCGGCGCAGGTCACGAAGGCAAAAGCTCGAGGGGGCTCAGGTCTGGTGGAGGCGGGGCCCCCTCCCCGGAATTGAATGTGCGAGGACTTTTTCCTTCGACTTCGAGCTGCGCTCTTCGCTCAAGACGAAGGGAGATGATGAGGCTGTCCGATGGAAATGGAGGACTCACCTCGTCCTGAGCGAAGGCCGGCAGGCCGAAGTCGAAGGATGAGGCCCGGGTCTCGTTCCCGGTGACTGATCTCACACACTCCAAGCGAAGCCGACCTCTCAGTGCAATTGCTGCGGCAGGGCGGCGATGGCGTCGTCGATGAGGGCAGCGCCCGCCTTTTGGTCGAGCTGCTGGACGATGAGCTGGCGGGCCGCCGCGATGGCGAGGTCTACGGCGATGCTGCGGACTTCGGCGAGCGCCTTCGCCTCCTCCTGCGCGATCTTCTCTTCGGCCTGCCGCGTGCGCCGTTCGAGCGCCTCTTCGAGATCGGTCGCCGCCTTTTGCCCGAGTCTTTCGGCCTCGATCCGGGCATGGGCGATGATCTGCTCGGCCTCCTTCAGCGCATCGCGCTGCTTGCGCTGATATTCGCCGAGCGTGCGTTCGGCATCCTCGCGCAGGCGCTGCGCCTCGGCGAGTTCGCTCTCGATCCGCTGCGCTCGGTCGTCGAGCATGCCGCCCACCGTGGCCATCGCCTTGCGCCAAACGAGGGCGACGGCAATGACGAAGGCGACCGCGACTCAGAATTCGCCGCTGCCGACCGCGAACATCAGCGGCGCCCCTGCATGGCGCGGTCAACGGCGGCGCCGGCGCGGCCGGCATCGATATCGGTGCCGATGAGGCGCGCTGTCGCGGCGCGCGCGACATCGGTCGCAACGTCGCGCAGACTCGCCATCGCCGCCGCTTTGGCCGCGGCGATGCGCCGCTCGGCGGCGCTCGTCCGCTCGGCGATGGCGGCCGCCGCCTGGCGCTGCCGCTCCGCCGCTTCGGCGCCGAGGCGCTCGGTCGTCTCCTTCATCGTGAGCTGCGCCTGGTGGCGGGCATCGGCGAGCGCCTTCTCATAGGCGGCGATGACCGCCTCCGCCTCGGCCTTGAGCCGCGCCGCCTTCTCGAGGTCGCCGTCGATCCGCTGCCGTCGCTCTTCGAGGGCCCGACCGACGCGCGGCAGCGCCAGCTTGGTCATCAGCACATAGAGCGTGACAAAGCTGATGGCGAGCCAGACGAGCTGCTGCGGGAAGGTCGAGACGTCGAATTGCGGCATGGCGGTCGCTCTCCGTCCAAGCGGAGTCGGCTAGACGAACAGGATGAGGAAGGCGATGAGGAGAGCGTAGAGGGCGACGGCTTCGGTCAGCGCGAACCCGACCATGCCGAGGCCGAAGACCTGGCCGCGCGCCGCGGGGTTGCGCGCGATCGAGCTGACGAGCGAGCTGAAGATCGCGCCGATGCCGGTGCCGACCCCGGCGAGAGCGATGACGGCCAGTCCGGCGCCGATCATTCTGGCGGATTGAAGATCCATAATTCTCGGGTCCCTTGTTGTGCGTTGCTGAGGGTGAAGCGCGCCGCGCCCGCCCGCTAATGCAGGTGGATCGCGTCCTGAAAATAGAGACAGGTGAGGATGGCGAAGACATAGGCCTGCAACACCGCGACCAGCACCTCGAAGAGGATGAGCGCGACATCGATCGCGAGCGGCAGGACTCCGAAAACGCCGAGGCTCAAGATGAAGCCGGCGAAGACGAGCAGCATGGTGTGGCCCGCCATCATATTGGCGAAGAGACGCACCGAGAGGCTGATCGGCCGGAACAGGTAGGAGAGGATCTCGATCGGCACCATCAACGGCACCATCAGCGCCGGCATGCCGCGCGGCACGAAGAAGCTGAGGAAATGGAAGCCGTGCCGGATGAATCCGACGAGGGTGACGGCGATGAAGACCGTGAGGGCGAGCGCGAAGGTGACGACGATATGCGCGGTGAAGGCGAAGCTGCCCGGAATGAGGCTGATCAGGTTCCCGAACAGCACGAACATGAAGATCGAGAAGACGAAGGGAAAATAGGGCCGCCCCTCATGGCCGACATTCTCGCGCACCATGCCCGCGACGAATTCGTAGGAGAGCTCGGCGAGCGACTGCCAGCGCGTCGGGACCAGCCTCGCGCCGCGCGTGCTCAGCACGAGAAAGGCGGTGATGAGCGCGACCGCGATCACCATGAAGAGCGCCGAGTTGCTGAAGGAGAGATTGAAGGTGCCGACATGGATCGGGACCAGCGACTCGACGGTGAATTGATGGAGTGGGCTCGTTTCTGCTACCGCCACGTCATTCCTCGTCCAACGGCCTCGCGCCATTTTCGCGCGTCGGCCGTTCTTCCCTCCGTTCCGCCGGCCGGTACCCCACGGCCGAGCCGAGACCCATGACGGCGCGGTAGACGTTCATCATCCCGGCTCCCGCGCCCAGAAAGAACAACACGACCATTGCCCAAGGCCGCGTGCCGAGCCAGCCATCGATGAGCCAGCCAAGACCGACACCGCCGACCAGCGGGATCACCAAATCCAGACCTATGCGGAAAGCAAAGCCGAAGGCACCCTCACGGTACCCTACGACCTTTCCGTCTCGGCCCGCCTCGGCCTCGCGGTCACGGCGCGCCTTGTCGAGGCGCTCGCCCAGCGACTTCAGGTCATCGGGCGTGCCGTGTTCGCTCATGCCGACACCAACGCCTGACCCGCCCCCGCCGCGAGGAGCGCCAAAACGGCGCGCACCATAAGGGGAGGGTCCCGGGGTGTCAAGATTTCGCGACGTCCGGAAGCCCGCGAAAAGCGCCGTCCTCCGCGGCTTTCTGCCGCGTGCAGGCTCAGGCCGTCTGGCGCAGGCGTTCGGCCGCCTGGAGGTCGACGGAGACGAGCTGCGAGATGCCGCGCTCGGCCATGGTGACGCCGAAGAGGCGGTCCATCCGCGCCATGGTGATGCGGTGGTGGGTGATGATGAGAAAGCGCGTTTGCGCCGCCGCCGCGATCTCTTCGACGAGGCGGCAGAAGCGGTCGACATTGGCATCGTCGAGCGGCGCGTCGACCTCGTCGAGAACGCAGATCGGCGCAGGGTTGGTGAGGAACACGGCGAAGAGCAGGGCGAGCGCCGTCAGCGCCTGCTCGCCGCCGGAGAGAAGCGAGAGCGTCTGAAGGCGCTTGCCGGGCGGGCTCGCCATGATCTCGAGCCCGGAGGCGAGCGGGTCCTCGCCCTCATCGAGCGTCAGATGCGCGTGGCCGCCGCCGAAGAGCCGCGTGAAGAGCGCCGAGAAATGCTCGTTCACCTTGGTGAAGGCGGCGAGAAGGCGCTCGCGGCCTTCCTGGTTCAAGGCGGCGATGCCGCGGCGCAGTCGCGCGATCGCCTCGGTGAGATCGGCGCGCTCGGCGGCGAGGCCGGCGACGCGCTCTTCGAGCTCGGCTGCCTCCGCCTCCGCCATGAGGTTCACCGGCCCCATGCCGTCGCGCTCGCGCAACAGCTTCTCGAGGCGCGCCTCGCTCTCTGCGAGCGGCGGCAGCGCCTCTTCCGCAGCGATGCCGGCCGCGGCCAGAATCTCATTCGGCGCGCAGTCGAGCCGCTCGGCGATGCGGCGCGCGATCTCTTCCTTCGCCCGGAGGGCCTGCTCGGCCGCGGCTTCGCAGCGGACGCGCTCCTCGCGCGCCGATGCCAGCGCCGCACCGGCGTGCTTCGATGCCTTTTCCGTCTCGGCGAGCCGCGTCTCCGCGAGGGCAAGCGCGTCCCCCGCCGCGCGACGCGCCGTCGTCGCCGTCTCGATCAGTTCCGCCAGCGCCTCTCGGCGCTTCCCGATCTCGGCCGGCAAGGCGGCGAGGCGCTCGATTTCGGCGAGGAGCGCGGCGTGGCGCTCGGCAAGGGTGGCGCGCTGGCGTGCCGCCGCCTCGATCCGGGCCGTCCATGAGCGCTCTTCGAGGGCGATGGCGGCCATGCGTTGGCGGCGGCTCGCCGCCTCGCGCAGCAAGCGGTCGAGCTCGCCCTGCGCCGCAAGCTGCGCTGCCCGCCGATCCGCAAGCTCGCCGCGCCGCCGCGCCAGCTCCTCGCGGCCGCTCGCCGGATCGCCGAGCTCGGCAAGCGCCGCCTTCGTCTCCTGGAGGCGGGCGGTCGTCTCGGCGAGATCGGCCGCGAGGCGTTCCTCCGCCTCGGCGAGGGCGGCGAGGCGCGACTGACTCGCGGCCTCGCGCTGGGCGAGGGCGTTGTGGCGATCGCGGGCGGCACTCAATTGGCTCAGCGCCTCGCGCATGGCCTGGCGCGCCGCCGCATCGCTCCGGCCCGCCGCCGTCGCCCGCTCCGCCGCCGCCGCGAGCGTCGCCTGGAGCTCCGCGACATTGCGCTCGGCGGCGGTCAATTCCTCGGCGAGCTCGGCGAGGCGGTTGCGCTGCGCAAGGCGCTGCGCCGCCGCGCTGGGGGCGCCGGCCGGACGCCGGAACCCGTCCCAGCGCCACAGCGCTCCCGCGCGCGAGACCAGCCGCTGACCCGCGAGCAGCAGCGGCTGCAGTGCTTCGGCCGCGGCTGCATCCTCGACGACCGCGATCTGCGAAAGGCGGCGGGCCAGCGCCGCAGGCGCCTCGATGACATCAGCGAGGGGCTGGGTTCCCGGCGGGAGCGGCGGGGCGGGATCGTAGGCGGGAAGGGGGTGCCAATGAGCCCCGGCACCGCCGCCGAGGGGCGCCGCGAGATCGTCGCCGAGCGCGGCGGCGAGCGCCGCTTCGTAGCCCTTGACCGCCTTCACCTCGTCGAGAACGGGCGACGCCTTCCCGGCGGCGCCCGTCGCGAGGAGCTCGGTCAGAGCCTGCGCCTCGGCGCGCAGCTTGGCGCGCGCCGTCTCCGCCGCCTGCAGCGGCGCCCGCGCCGTCGTCTCCGCGGCGCGCGCTTCCGTAAGCGCGTGCTCGGCGGATTCCGCCGTGCCCCGTGCCCGTTCGAGCTCCGCTTCGGCAGCGGCCAGAGCCGCCGACGCGGCTTCGATGAGGGCCGGCTCGGGGCGTTGCTGCTCGAGGCTCTGGCGCTGCCGGGCGTTGTCGCCGCGGCGCTCGTCGAGGCGGCGGTGGCGCTCTTCCGCCTCGGCGAGCTGGCGCGTCAGGGCGCCGCGCCGCGCCTCTCTCCCGGCGATGAGGTCCGTGAGGCGCGTCACCTCGGCCTCGGCGGCAGACACGGCGGCCCCCGCCTGGCGCAAGCGCTCGCTCGCCGCCTGCTGCGCCGCGGCCTCGCCCGCCTGCTCTCCGGCGAGCGCCTGCCGTTCCTCGCCGAGGCGCGCAAGCGCGGCGGCGGCGTCCGCCGCCAGCTCGTCCTCGCGCCTGCGGTCCTGCTCGGTCTGGCGCAGGCGCTGCTCGGCCTCTCCCCGTGCTTCGAGGGCGCGCCGCTCTTCCTGTTCGAGCCCGTCGCGCGCCAGGGTGAGGCGCTGAAGCTCGGCCCCGGCGGTGGCCTCGGCCTGGCGGAGCGCCGGAAGCTCTTCGCTCGCGGCGGTCCGTGCGCGTTCGGCGGCGAGCGCAGCCGCCGTCAGCTCGGCGACGGCGCGCTGGGCGAGCGCTTGCCTTGCCGCGCTTTCTTCCGCCGCGGCGGCGGCCTCGCGCCAGCGCAAATGCAGGAGGACCGACTCGGCGCGCCGGATATGCTCCGACAGCCGACGGTAGCGGCCGGCCTGGCGCGCCTGCTTCTTCAGCGTCTCGAGCTGCGCCTGCAGCGTGACGATGACATCGTCGAGGCGAAGGAGATTGGCCTCGGCGGCTTTGAGGCGCAGCTCGGCTTCGTGGCGGCGGGAATGGAGGCCGCCGATACCGGCCGCCTCTTCGAGCAGGCCGCGCCGCTCCTGCGGCTTCGCGTTGATGAGGGCGCCGACCCGGCCCTGGCTCACCATCGCCGTCGATTGCGCGCCGGTCGCCGCATCGGCGAAGAGGAGCTGCACGTCGCGCGCCCGCACCTCCTTGCCGTTCATGCGGAAGTCGGAACCGGCGCCGCGCGCGATGCGGCGCACGACCTCGATCTCGGCCCGGTCGATGAAGGGGAGCGGCGCGTCGCGGCCGGCATTGTCGATGAGCAGCGCGACCTCGGCGAGGTTGCGCGCGGGGCGGTTCGCCGTGCCGCCGAAGATGACGTCGTCCATCTCGCCGCCGCGCATGCGCTTGGCCGAGTTCTCGCCCATGACCCAGCGCAGCGCCTCGACGAGGTTCGACTTGCCGCAGCCATTGGGACCGACGATCCCAGTAAGGCCCGGCTCGATCGACAGCTCCGTCTGGTCGACGAAGGATTTGAAGCCGGTGAGCCGGAGGCGCGTGATCTGCAAGGTCGCTACCGCGTCGAGTGGGAGGCGGGGAGGGCGGTCAAGCGGTGGCGAGCGCGGCGATGGCCGGCGCTAGGCCTTGGGCGCCGCCGCCTTCAACAACTCTTCGAACTTCTCGTAAGGCTGGGCGCCGACCAGCTTCTTGCCATTGATGAAGAAGGTCGGCGTCGATTCGACGCCGTATTGCTTCTCGCCGGCAAGGCGCATCGCCAGCACCTCGTTCTGGACGGCGTCGTTCTTCATGCAGGCTTGGAACTGCTGGTCGTTCATGCCGCCCACCTTGGCGATCCGCTCCAGCGCCTGGGTCGGATCGCTTCCGCGCGCCCAGATGTCCTGCGAGGCGAAGAGCGTCTCGATGAAGCCGTAGAACCGGTCGGGCGGGGCGCAGCGCGCTAGCACCGCCGCCTTGAGCGCGCTGCCGTCCAGCGGAAAATCGCGCAGGATGAGCTTCGCCTTGCCGGTGTCGATCCACTCCGCCTTGATCTTCGGCAGCGTCTCCTTCTCGAAGGCGGCGCAATGCGGGCAGGTGAGCGAGGCGTATTCGAAGATGGTGATGGGCGCGTCGGGCTTGCCGAGGATGCGGTCACTGGGCGAGACGGTCGGTGTCTCCGACTGGGCCTCGGCGGGCGGAGTAAGGCTGCCGAAGCCGAGCACGAGCATCAGGAGAAGGCCGGGAGCGAACCAGATCTTCCGCATAAATCTCTCCGAACTACTAGATGTTGATGCTAGGGAAAGTTTGATGGCCTTGCAAGCGCCCTCTCTTGCGCCGAGGCCTCGCGTCTTAGTGCGATTCTTTCCCGGGTCGGCGGCTGCCGAGGACGGCACGGCCGAGCCGTTCGAGCACGGCGCGCAGCTCCGGGTCGGCGACGTGCCGGAGCCGCGCCTCGAGCGCTCTTTCCTCTGGCGCAGCGAGCGGGCGCGGGATCGGCGGCTTCGGCAAATCGGGCAAAGGCGGCGGGCCCTGAATGATCGCGAGCCGTGCCACGGCGGGATAGCCGAAGAAGGTGTTGATGCGCGCGATGAGCTGAGGCTCGCGATGCTGGATCTCGAGAGCGGCGCCGGAAGCGACGCGGAGCCGCAACACGCCATGGCGCCGCTCGCCGCGCGGGAAGGACAGGCGGAGCGGCTGGGCGATGCGCGCGATTTCGGCGCCGATGACGGCCGGCCATTCGGCGAGAAGCTGGGCGGCGGCGGTGCCGTCCTTGCCGAGAATGGCGCCGGCGACGCGCGGCAGGGCAGCGCCGATCGCCCGCATGCCGCCGCGCCGCTCGGTCACCCGCCGCTCCCCATGGTTAATGCGCCGCCGGCATGATAGAGGACGCGGATCATGGCGTCGATACTCGCCGAAGCCGAGCCGGGCGCGCCTTGGACAACGGCCGCTCTCGCGGCGCGACTGCTCCATTGGTACGACCGCCATCGCCGGCGCTTGCCCTGGCGCGCGGCGCCGGGCGCGCGGCCCGATCCCTATCGCGTCTGGCTCAGCGAGATCATGCTGCAGCAGACGACGGTCGCTGCGGTGGAGCCTTACTATGCCGCCTTCCTCGCGCGCTGGCCCGATGTCGCGGCGCTGGCGGCCGCCGAGCTCGATGAGGTGCTGCATGCCTGGCAGGGCCTCGGCTATTACGCGCGGGCGCGGAACCTCCATGCCTGCGCGCGCGCCATCCTCGAACGGCATCGTGGCGAATTTCCGGCGGAGGAGGCTGCGCTCCGGACGCTTCCCGGAATCGGCGCCTATACCGCGGCGGCGATCGCTGCCATCGCCTTCGGGCGGAAGGCGACCGCGGTCGACGGCAATGTCGAGCGCGTGATGGCACGCCTGCACGCCGTGGCCGTGCCGCTGCCCGATGCGAAGCCGGAGCTTCGCCGTCTTGCCGCCCAAATCACGCCCGAGGCGCGGCCCGGCGACTATGCGCAGGCGCTGATGGATCTGGGCGCCACGATCTGCACGCCGCGCAAGCCTCGCTGCGCTCTCTGCCCGTGGGCCGCGGCCTGCCGCGCTCGCCGCGCCGGGATCGCCGAGGCGCTGCCGGCCCGGCGTCCGAAGCCGCTGCGGCCGCACCGCTATGGCATCGCGTTCTGGACGGTCCGCAGCGATGGCTGCGTGCTGCTGCGCCGGCGGGCGCGAAGCGGGCTGCTCGGCGGCATGGTCGAGGTGCCGACGACGGAGTGGCGTCTCGAACCCTGGTCGGAGGCGGCGGCGTCAGCCGCGGCGCCGCTCGCCGCCGCTTGGCGGCCGCTCCGCGGCCGGGTGCGGCACGGCTTCACGCATTTTGCCCTGGAGCTCGCGGTGTGGGTCGGACAAGCTGCCGAGGAAGGTGCCGAAG
This sequence comes from Alphaproteobacteria bacterium, assembly GCA_021325525.1. Classification (GTDB taxonomy): domain Bacteria; phylum Pseudomonadota; class Alphaproteobacteria; order ATCC43930; family CGMCC-115725; genus URHD0088. Next base: position 4,451 of record JAJPHB010000111.1, on the reverse strand, counting down.
GCCTCTGGGCACCCCTCCACCGGCTCGGCGACTACGCGCTCCCGACCCTGATGAAGAAGGTGGTCGATCTCGCTCTCGGCGAGACGTCGCGAGGGCGCGCCTAAGCCGTCTCCGTGCGAACGCGCTGGCGGAAGGCGTCGATCGGGACCATGCGGCCCTTCTCCTCGACATGCCAGAAGGCCCAGCCGTTGCACGCGGGCGCGCCCTGGACCTGGGCCCCGACCTGGTGGATCGAGCCGCGCGCCTCGGCCGAGATCACCGTGCCGTCGGCGCGCACTTTCGCCGTCCAGCGCTTGCGGCTGTCGAAGAGGATCGTGCCCGGCTTCACGAGGCCGCGCTCGACGAGGACGCCGAAGGGGATGCGCGGCGCGTCGCGCTCGGCCGCCGGGGCGACGAGCTCGGGCTCGGCGGGCGTCACGGCGGCGATGCGCTCGCCGGCCAGCGCCGCGTAGTCGGGATCGCGCTCGATGCCAATGAAGCGGCGGCCGAGGCGCTTTGCCACCGCGCCCGTCGTGCCCGTCCCAAAGAACGGGTCGAGCACCACTTCGCCGGGCCGGCTCGTCGCCAGGATGACGCGGTGGAGAAGCGCCTCGGGCTTCTGCGTCGGATGCGCCTTCCGGCCGTCGCGCCGCAGCCGCTCCGGCCCGCCGCAGAGCGGGATGAACCAGTCGCTGCGCATCTGCAGCTCGTCGTTCAGCGCCTTCATGCTCTTGTAGTTGAAGGTGTAGCGCGCCTCGGCCGAGCGCGCGCACCAGAGCAGCGTCTCATGCGCGTTGGTGAAGCGCCGGCCGCGGAAGTTCGGCATCGGGTTCGTCTTGCGCCAGACGATGTCGTTGAGAATCCAATAGCCGAGATCCTGGAGAATGGCGCCGACGCGGTAGATGTTGTGATAGGAGCCGATGACCCAGAGCGCGCCGTCCGGCTTCAGGACTCGCCGCGCTGCGCCGAGCCAGGCGCGCGTGAACGAATCGTAGGAAGCGAAATCGGCGAATTTGTCCCATTCGTCGTCGACTCCGTCGACGCGCGTGTTGTTGGGCCGCAGGAGGTCGCCGGCAAGCTGGAGATTGTAGGGGGGGTCGGCAAAGACGAGATCGACGGACGCTTCGGGCAGCGCCGCCATGGCGGCGACGCAGTCGCCGGTGATGATGCGATCGACCTCGATCCCCACGCTCCGCCCCCCAATTCAACAGCGCCGAGATTCGAGAGAAAAAAAGAACGTTTTCACCACCAGGACACAAAGGACACCAAGCGCCGTACCTCCGCGCCTGGTCGCGTATGGCACCGGCGCTGTGGTCGCTCGGCGCTTCGCGCAAAGAGAACTTGGTGTCCTTAGTGGTTAAAGCGTTTTTCCTTCTCGGCGCCCTCGTTCGATTCAACCCGGAGTCGCACAGAATGGACGCCGCGAGTCCTCGCGTCAATCCATCATAGAATCAAAAGGTTAACGAGATTCGTCCACAGCCCGGGAGCGGGCGAGGCGGCGCGGCGCCGTCAGTCGCCAACTCCGCTCGACGAGCGCGCCCACTTCGGACCAATCGACATTCCCGTCGAGCCAGATGCCGATCCAGCCCTTGTGGCCGACATAGGGCGGCGCGAAGAAGCGCTGCGGATCGGCGCCGATGAGGATCGCCTGGCTGCCGGGCGGCGCCTTGCACCAAAGAGAGGGCCGGCCGTCGCGGCCGCTCCACATCGCAAAGATCTTGCCGCGGACGCGAAAGGTCGGAACCTCCCAGGTCTCGCGCTCCTCGGCCTCGGGCAGGGCGAGGCAGATGCGGCGCAGGCGCGCCGCGGCCGCCTCCGCTCTCATTCGGCGTCCAGGAAGGGCAGCTCCGGCTCAAGCGTACCGCCGGCGAGCGCGATGCGGACCGGCGCGAAGGAGCGGCGATGATGGATGGTGGCGCCGAGGGCCGTCAGCGCCCGGTAATGCGCGCGCGTCGCGTAGCCGACATTGGTCTCCCAGCCATAGCCGGGGTAGCGCCGCGCGAGGTGACGCATGGCGCGGTCGCGCGTCACCTTGGCAACAATCGACGCGGCGGCGATCGAGAGGCTCTTCGCATCGCCGTCGATAACGGTCCGCACGGGACAGGGCAGGGTCGGGGGCACGTTGCCATCGACGAGCGCCGCATCGGGCAGCACGCCGAGGGCGCGCACCGCGCGCGCCATCGCCTTCAGCGACGCGCGCAGGATGTTGATGCGGTCGATCTCGACGACGCTGGCAGCGCCGATGCCGATCACGGCGCAGCCTCGCAGGGCTGAGGCGCAATCCTCGCGCGCCTCGGCCGTCAGCGCCTTCGAATCGTCGATGGCCCGGCGCAGCGCGCGCGGCATGTGGTCGAGGTCGAGGAGCACGGCCGCGGCGACGACCGGGCCGGCGAGCGGCCCCCGCCCCACCTCGTCGATTCCGCAGACGAGGCCGCCGCAATCTCGTTCCAGCGCAAGGTCCGGCATGCGGCGAAAAAATCCCACGCGAATGAGGCTCCGACAAGAGTCCTTCGCGTCATGCTTTATTCGCCCGGTGCGAGAACGAAGCCGCGCTTTAGGGAATGTTTACGCGCGGATGCGAGGCTCGCCGCCATGCTCCGCGTCTATGGCTGCATCACCGAGCAGCACGATTTGCGCCTCGTCCTGCTGGCCGCCGTCATTTGCTTCTTCGGCTGCCACACCGCGCTCAGCCTCCTGCAGCGGGCGCGCGACAGCCAGCATCGGCGGATCGGCTGGGCGTGGCTGACGGCGGCGACCGCGGTCGCCGGCGCCGGCGTGTGGACGACGCATTTCGTCGCCATGCTCGCCTTCCGCCCCGGAATGCCGGTCGGCTACAACGTGGGACTGACCGCGGCCTCGATCGCGATCGCCATGTCGATCGCCTGGATCGGTTTTGCCATCGCGACCCGCCTCTACGCGCCGGGCAGCGGCGGCGCCGTGTTCGGCGCCGCGATCGGCGCCATGCACTATACCGGGATGGCGGCGCTGAGCGTACCCGGCCATCTGCGCTGGGACGGGACTTACGCGCATGCGTCCCTGGTCATCGGCATCGTCGGCGCGGCCTCGGCGTTGCGCGTCTTCGGCCGCGCCCACACGCTGCGCGGGCGGATTGCGGCGGCATCGCTTCTCACGCTTGCAATCGCCGGTCTTCACTTCACGGCGATGGCAGCGGTGTCGCTCCAATACGATCCGCTCGTCGCCGCCTCGGGCGAAATCATCGCGCCGGAATGGCTGGCGGCCGCGGTTGCTGGCGTCATGGTCGCGATCGTCACTCTCGGCCTTTGTGGCTCGGCCGTCGACCAGCACCTCGCCGAGCGCGCGGCGCGCGAAGCCGTGCGTCTGCGTGCTCATATCGTCGAGCTGCAGGCGACGAAGCTCGAGCTGGAATCGACCGCGGCCGATCTGCAGACCGCGCTCGAAGCGGCCGCGGCGGCGAGCCAGGCCAAATCGCAATTCCTGGCGACGATGAGCCACGAGCTGCGCACGCCCTTGAACGCCATCATCGGCTTCTCCGAGCTCATCGCGCGCGAGAGCTTCGGTCCGTTGGGCGATGTGCGCTACAAGGAATATGCCGAGACCGTGCAGGACAGCGGCCGGCACCTTCTCGAGCTCATCAACGACGTCCTCGATTTCTCGAAGGTCGATGCCGGCTGTCTCGATCTGCAAGAGGAGGAGGTCGATGTTCGCGACGTCGTCGATGCCGCTTTGCGCATGATCCAAGGCCAGGCGAGCGCCGCCGGCATTCGCCTCGCTTCGCAGATCGCCTCGGACCTGCCGCGGCTGCGCGCCGATCTGCGCCGGGTGCGCCAGATCCTGCTCAACCTCCTGTCGAACGCGGTCAAATTCACGCCGGACGGCGGCGAGGTCAGCGTCTCCGCCTTCCGTACCGCGCAAGGTGTCGCGATCGCGGTGGCGGATACCGGCATCGGCATCGCGGCCGAGGATATTCCGCGCGCCCTCGAACGCTTCGGCCAGATCGAGAATACGCTCAGCCGCAAATATGAGGGCACCGGCCTCGGCCTGCCGCTCTCGAAGCGTCTTATCGAGCTGCATGGCGGCACGCTGAAGCTGGAGAGCGAGGTCGGCGTCGGCACGACCATAACCGTCAGCTTCCCGGCCGAGCGCCTTGTCGCCGATCGCAAAGCCGCGTGAGGCGCGCACTTCTCAGCCGAAGACCTGGACCTCGGGTTTCCAGCTCACGTCCTCGTCCAGCGGGATCACCGGCCGCGGCAGGCGTCTCCAGGCGAAGCGGCGCAGATCGGGCGAAGTGAGGCCCGGCAAATCGACCTCGACGATCTGATCGGGACCGAAGAATTCGTCGAAGCCACCGCGGAAATGCCCGCGCGATTTGACGATGACGGCCTTCGCCTTGGCGATGTCGAGGCCGAACATCTCGAAGAAGACGGGATCGGCGCATTGCGTGCGCTGCGAGACGACGACGACCGTGAGGGCGCCGAGATCGAGCGCGCAGG
>JAJPHB010000071.1 GCA_021325525.1 Alphaproteobacteria bacterium | reverse complement strand
TGAGGAAGGCGCGGGTGCGCTCCTCGCGCGGGGCGCCGAGGAGCTGGGCGGGCGGGCCTTCCTCATGGACCTTGCCGCCATAGAGGAAGCAGACCTTGCTCGCGACTTCGCGGGCGAAGCCCATCTCGTGCGTCGCCAGCAGCATGGTCATGCCTTCGGCGGCGAGGTCGCGGACGATGTTCAGCACCTCCGAGACGAGCTCGGGGTCGAGCGCCGAGGTGATCTCGTCGAGCAGCATCACCATCGGCCCCATGGCGAGCGCGCGGACGATGGCGACGCGCTGCTGCTGCCCGCCGGAGAGGCGGTCGGGATACTCCTTCGCCTTGTGGTCGAGGCCGATGCGCGTCAGCAGCGCCATCGCCTTCGCCTCGGCGGCGGCGCGCGTCTCCTTGAGGACGCGCATCGGCGCCAGCACGACGTTCTCCAGCACCGTCATATGCGGGAAGAGGTTGAAGCTCTGGAAGACGATGCCGACGTCGCAGCGCAGCGCGTCGACATCGACGCCGGGACCGGTCATGCGGTCGCCATGGATGCGGATTTCGCCGGCATCGATCGCTTCGAGGCCGTTGATGCAGCGCAGCAGCGTCGATTTGCCGCAGCCCGAGGGGCCGATGAGGCAGACGACCTGATGCTCCTCGACTTCGAGGCTGAGCCCGTCGAAGACCGTCTGGCTGCCGAAGCGCTTCTTGATGTCGCGAATCTCGATGAGCGCCATGGGCTCAGACGCCGCCCGCGCGCATGCGGCGCTTGTCGCGCTCCACCAGCCGGTCGACGAGGCGCGCCTGCGGGATGGTGATGAGGATGAAGAGGAGCGCCACGGTCGTCACGGCCGACAGGTTGAAGTGATTGCTGGCGATGATGACCGATTGGTTGAAGGCGTCGATGGCGCCGATGACGTTGACGAGCGCCGTGTCCTTCTGCAGGGCGATGAAGTTGTTGAGGAGCGGCGGGATGATGTGGCGCACGCCCTGCGGCACGATGACGAAGCGCAGCGTCTGCGCGTAGGAGAGGCCGAGCGAGCGGGCAGCCGCGGTCTGGCTCCAATGGATGCTCTCGATGCCGGCGCGGTAGACCTCGGCGACATAGGCGCCGTTGGTGAGGGTGAGCGCCAGGATGGCAAAGGAGGGCTGCGAGAAATCCTTGACGATCGGCAGGCCCGTCAGCGGGATGCCGAAGCCGATGAGGTAGACGTTGATGATCGCCGGCAGGCCGCGGAAGACGTCGACATAGAGCGTGGCGATGAGGCGGATCGGCTTTCCGGCGGCGCCCGGGGCGAGGCGGGCGATGGCGACGAGAAGGCCCCAGACCAGCACCAGCGCCTCCGCCGTCATGAAGATCGCGATATTGATGCGGAAGGCGTCGAGGATGAGGAAGAACGAGCTCTCGATGAGCGGCAGCAGGAAAAAGGTGCGGCTGACCGCGAGGTCGTTGGCGATGAAGAACTGGACGACGAGCGCGAGAAGCGCGACCGCCGCGCTGTAGCCGAAGCCGATCCAGGCGAGGTTGCGCGAGGCGGCGGCGGCGACGCGCGCCGCGATGAGGTCGCCGCCGCCGAGCGCGCGCCGCGCGGCGCCGGCGAGGCGCAAGCCGCGTAGCGCGGGGATGAGCAGCGCGAGCGCCGCCGCCGCGAGGAGGAGCAGCAGCGCGTCGGCAAGAGCGCCGTCCGCCTCCAGCGCGCCGAGCGCCGAACGCGCGTCGTAGAGCGTCGTCCAGCTCCCGGCGACGACGGCGGCGGCGGCGGCGATGGCGGCGGCCGCCAGCGCCGTCGTGTCCTTCGGCGGCGCCGCGGCGCGCAAGCGCCGCCCGCCGCCCGGGCGCCGCGCCTCCGGCAGGCCGGATGCGGCGCCCCACGCCCCGTCGCTGTCGCTCATCCGCCGAGGGCCGGTCCCTTCCGCGCGCGGCGCGGTCGCCTCACGGCGTGAAGTAGGGGATCTTGGTCGGGTCGGCGCCCCAGGCCGCGGTCAGGTACTTGGCCGCGAGCTTCTGCAAGGTCCCGTCATCCTTCATCTGCTGGATGATCTTGTCGAAGGTCGCCTCGTTGGGCGAGCCCTTGGGATAGACCGCGCCATAGACCTCGCCGGTGTGGTACTGCCCGACCACCACCATCTTGCCGTCCGACTTCGCGGCCTCGCCGAGGACATAGGCGGTGTCGGTCAGCGAGGCGTCGATCTGGCCGGCGGCGAGCGCCGCGAACATGCCGGGCACGTTCGGGAAGACCTTGGCCGGCTGCTTCGGCTTCAGCACGTCATTGACGAAATCGGCGCCGGTCGTCCCCTGATGGACGCCGATCCGCAGATCCTTGACCGTGTCGCTCGTCACCTTCGTCCCCTTCTTGACCAGGACGCCGATATCGGAGTCGAAATAGGGAACCGAGAAATCGACGACTTTCTTGCGCGCTTCGGTGATCGAGGCTTCGGAAAGAGCGAGGTCGAAATTCTTGGTCTGCCCGGCGATGAGCCCGGCCCAGGCGACGTTGACGACCTTCACCTTGTCGAGGCCGGCGCGATAGGCGATGTCGGCGGCCATGCAATATTCGTAGCCGTCCTTGATGGTCTCCGGCGTGTCGCCGTTCCACCAGCCGGGCGCCGGCAGGCTGACCTCGACGGTGAGCTGGCCTGGCACCGCCGGGGTGATGTGGAAGGCGCCCTTCTGGCCGGTCACCTCGCAATTGCCGATCTTCTCGGCAAGGGCCGGCTGCGCGAGGACAGCGAGGATGGCGCCGGCGCCGAGAAGCCACGCGACGGCGCGGCGGTGCTGCTGCGTGCTGGTGTGGTCTGTCGTCATCTCCATCTCCCTTCGTTGCTCTTCGTTGCTGCTTGGTGATCCCCCGGGCGGCGTCGGGTCGGCTCAGCCGGCGATGACCGGCCCCTCCTTGTTCCAGTCGCTGGAATTGCTGCCGCGCATGAAGGTGCCGACGTGGAGCGGCGGGTATTTCGGCGGGTTGCCGGGACCGTGGCAGCTCGGCAGGCATTCGACGACCGCGTCGAAATCGGGAATGGCGAAGAAGGGCACGGAGTAGCGCTCCGCGCCGCTGCGGTTGATGACGCGGTGCGGCGTCGAGGCGAAGCGGTCATTCGTCCACCGCGCCATCATGTCGCCGATATTGATGACGAAGGTGCCGGGGATGGGCGGCGCCTCGATCCAGCCCTGGCGATGCTCGATCTGCAGCCCGCCGATCTCGCCCTGCGCCAGGATGGTGAAGGAGGTCGTGTCGGAATGCGGGCGCAGACCGAATTGCCGACCCTGCGTCACCGGCGGGTGCGGCGGGTAATGCAGCAGGTTGATCTGCGTCAGCGGCTTCCGGTAGAAGCCGAGGAAGAAGCCCTCGTCGAGATCGAGCGCGAGCGCGAAGGCGCGCAGCAGCGCCTCGCTCAACGCCTCCATGCGGCCGTAATAGCCGAGCAGCGTCTCGCGCCAGCCCGGCAAATTGTCGGGCCATCGGTTCGGCGCATGGATGCGGTCGCCCGCCAGGATGTCGGGATCGTCGGGCGGCAGCTCGTGCTGATATTTGAAGCTCTCGTTGAGGTCGGGCGCATCGGCCTTGTCGCTGTACATGCGCGAGCCGAGCGGCTGGTAGCCGCGATTGCCGGGAAGAGTGAGCTTCACCTTCATGCGCTCGGCGAGAGGCAGGGCGAAGAAGCGCCGCGACGCGGCGAAGACGGCGTCGATCTCGGCGCGCGGGACGCCGTGATCGGCGAGATAGAAGAAGCCCGTCCCCTCGCAGGCCTCGCGGATCTGGCGCGCCACTTCGCGCTTGCCGGCGGGCTTGCCCGCAAGGAACGGCGCGAAGCGGATGACCGGGACCTGCGTCGTGGTCGAGGCGTGGCGCGGCGGCGCAGTCATCGAAGAGCTCACTCGAAGGGGCGGAACTGAGCATCGCGCCATTTGAGCGCCGCCGCCAGCCCCTCGGCGCGGCGCAGGCGGTCGAATTCGGCGGCTTCGGGCGAGCCCACCGCGTCCATCACGGCGCAGATCTCCGAGCCGTATTGGATGGCGCTGCGCAGCCCCATGATCTCGAAGCTCTGATTGATGGCGCGCTTGTTGTATTTGAGGCAGTCGAGCGCGACGCGCGCCATGCGCTTGGCGATCTTGAGCGTCTCGGCGCGAAGCTCCGCCTTCGGGAAGACGCGGTCGACGAGCCCCAGGCGATGCGCCTCCTCGGCGCCGAACATGTCGCCCGTATAGATGAGCTCGCGGCAGCGGTTGCCGAGAATCCACGGCATCATCAGCGTCGCGATGCCGTTCGCAAAGCGCGTCTCGACGACGCCGAAGCGGGCGTCGTCGGCGCAATAGCGGATGTCGCAGCATTGCGCGAATTCGAGCGCGCCGGCGAGGCAGAAGCCGTTGATCATGGCGATCACCGGCTTGCTGCAGTCCCAGGGCGTATAGGTGAAGGCGATGTCCTGCTGCATGCGGGCGCGCCATTCGGCGAGGCCGCGCTTCGGCGCCTCCGCCGATTCCTTGATGTCGTAGCCGGCCGAGAACGCCTTGTCACCGGCGCCGGTGACGATAAGGACCCGGATCTCGGGATCGGCGTCGGCGGCGGCGATGGCGGCTTTGATCTCCTCGACGAGGCGCTTGCTGAGGGCATTCATGCGCTCGGGCCGGTTGAGCGTCAGGATGGCAACGCGATCCTCGGTCTCGTAGGTGAGCTGCTCGTAGCTCATCGGCTCTGCTCCTCGCCATGGGGTTGGTCGGATGGCACCCGCCGCCGCAGCAGCAGGTCGACGCCGAAAGCGCCCCGCTCGCGGACGATCAGCGGATTGATCTCGATGGCGCCGACGAGACCCGCCGTCGCCGCGGCGAAGCGGGAGAGAGCGGCGATCGCCTCGGCGGCGGCGGCGATGTCGTAAGGTCCGCGCCCGCGGAAGCCGCCGAGCAGCCGCGCGGCGCGCGTCTCCGCCAGCATGGCGCGCGCTTCCGCCGCATCGATCGGCGCGAGACGCCAGGCGACCTCGTCCAGCAGCTCGACGAAGACGCCGCCGAGCCCCGCCATGACGAGCGGCCCGAAGCCCGGCTCATGGCGAATGCCGATGACGAGCTCGACGCCCTGGCGCAGCATCGGCTGAATGATGATCGACGTCTCGACCGCGGGTTCTCGCAGCGCGCGCAGGCGATGTTCGAGCGCGGCATAGGCGGCGCGCACCGCCTCGGCCGAGCCGAGATCGAGGCGCACGAGATCGTGCTCGCTCTTGTGCGGAAGCTGCGGCGCGCTGGCCTTGAGGACGACGGGATAGCCGAGCGCCTCGGCGGCGGCGACCGCTTCCGCCGCCGAGGCGACGACGCGCTGCTCCACCATGGCGATGCCGGCTTCCCGCATCATCGCCAAGAGCTCCGCTTCGGCGAGAGTGGGCGCGCGCAGGCGCGCCCGCCAGGCATCCGCGTCGGCTCCCGCGGCGCGGGTCGCGTCTTCCGCTTGCGGCGCGGCCTTCGCGAGCGACAGCCAGCCGGCGATCGCCGCCAGCGCCGGGCTCATCCCCGAGAGGTAGGGAATGCCGGCTTCGTCGAGCGCGGCGCGGAGCTCGAGGTTGGGGCCGCTGCCGACCGTGTTGTTGAAGAAAACGATCCGCTTGCCCTGCGCGGCGAGCGGGCGGGCGAGGCGCGCCATCGTCATGGCGTAGCCGGTATCGGCGCCGCCCGACGCCGCGGCGTCGATGGCGAGGCCGATGGCGCCGATCGTCTCGTCCGCGGCGAGCGCTTCCAGCATCTGCGCGAACCGCTCGGCGTTGAAGCCGAGCCCCCAACCGTCGAGCGGATTGCTCGGCCGCGCGAAGGGCGGGAAGGCGGGCTGCAAGCGCTGGGTCGTGGCGGCCGAGAGCGGCTGCAGCTCGAGCCCGATGCGCGCGCTGAGATCGGCGATAAGCGCGGCCTCGCCGCCCGAGAGCGTAACCGGCACGAGATGGCGCGAGCGCGGCGGCTCGGGATAGGCCGTCACCAGCACCGCCGTCTCGATCAGCTCGTCGAGGTCGCGCGCGCGGAGGATGCCGTGGCGGCGGAAGAAGGCGTCGTAGACGCGGTCCTCGCCGGCAAGCGCATCCGTATGCGCCGCGACCAGCAGCCTGCCGCGCGGGCTCGACCCGGTCTTGAGCGCGATAATGCGCTTGCCGCGCCGCCGCGCCTCTTCGGCGGCCGCGCCGAACCGCGCCGGATCGCGGATCGTCTCGAGGAAGACGAGCACAGTGCGGACGCGGTCGTCGCGCACGATCCAGTCGAGATAGTCGGCGACGCCGAGCAGCGCCTCGTTTCCCGCGGTCACCAGATAGGCGAGGCCGAGCCGGCGCTCGTCATGCGCCAGAACGAGCGCGATCGAGCCGCTCTGCGAGACGACGGCGACGGGTCCCGGGCGCGGATTGGTGAGGTTGAGCTGGGTCCAGGGCGCGATCCCGTCATGGACGTTGATGAGGCCCATATTGTTGGGCCCGCAGAGGGCGATGCCGTGCCGGCGGGCGGTTTCCGCGAGGTGCCGCTGGCGCGCCCGTCCCTCCTCGCCGCCATCGGCGAAGCCGCTGGCGTTGACGAAGGCGGCCTTGATGCCGCGCCGCCCCACCGCATCGAGAAGCGCGGCGCCCTGCTCGGCGGGAATCGCGATGAAGGCGGCGTCGATCCCGTCCGGCAGCGCCTCGACCGAGGGCAGGCAGGCGAGGCCCGCCACCTCGCGGTAGCGCGGATTGACGGGGAAGATGCGTCCGGCGAATCCCATCTGGCGCAGGTTGCGGATGACGCGGAAGCCGATCGCATCCGCGCGCGTCGAGGCGCCGATGACGGCGATCGCGCGCGGCCGGAAGAGCCGGTCGAGCGCGTGCGCAGGCGCGGCGGGCGACGCGGCGGCCGAGTGGCGTTCCTCGCCGCCCATCACGCATCCTCCCGCTGCGGGATGACCCAGGCGTCGCGCGCCTCCCAGCGGACGGCCACCGCCGTTCCCGGCGGGGCGGGCGGCTCGCCGGTATTCGGGCGGAAGGCGGTCAGCCGGTCGCCGCTGTCGAGCGCGACCTGGAAGCGCTGCGTGTTGCCGTGATAGGAGCTCTCGACGACGCGCGCGGCGCGCCAGCCCTCGGGCAGCGGCGATGCCGCGCCGAGGCGGACGCGCTCGGGCCGGATGGCGACAAGCGCCGAGCCGCCGAAGACCGCGCCCTCCGGCAGCGTCGCTTCGAGGAGCGTGCCGTTGCGCGTGCGCAGCAGCGCCGTCCCGTCGCGGCGGATGATCTCGGCTTCGAGGAAATTCGCGGCGCCGAGGAAATCGGCGACGAAGCGCGTGCGCGGCCGCTCATAGAGCTCGCTCGGGCTGCCGACCTGCTCGATCCGGCCGCGATTCATGACGACGACGCGGTCCGACATGCTGAGCGCCTCTTCCTGGTCGTGCGTCACGTAGACGACGGTGCTGCGAATCTCGCGCTGAATGCGCTTGATCTCGACCTGCAGCTCCTCGCGCAGCTTCTTGTCGAGCGCGCCCAAGGGCTCGTCCATCAAGAGGAGCGGCGGCTCGAAGACGAGGGCGCGCGCCAGCGCCACGCGCTGCTGCTGGCCGCCGCTGAGCTGGTTGGGCAGGCGGTCCTCGAACCCTTCGAGCCGCACGAGGCCGAGCACGCGCTCCGTCCGCCGCCGGATCTCCGCCTTCCGCATGCCGCGCATGCGCAGCGGAAAGGCGATGTTCCGGGCGACAGTCATATGCGGGAAGAGCGCGTAGCTCTGATAGACCATGCCGATGTTGCGGCGATAGGGCGGAAGGCGCGTGATGTCGGCGCCGCCGAGCAGGATCGCCCCGGCATTGGGGGCAACGAAGCCGGCGATCATCAGCAGCGTCGTCGTCTTGCCGGAGCCGCTCGGGCCGAGGAAGCTCACGAACTCGCCGGCTGCGATCGCGAGCGACACCGCATCGACGGCGGTCATCGCGCCATAGCGCTTGACGATGCCGCGCAGCTCGATGGGGGCGCCGCGCGGCGCCAGCACGCCCCGGCGTCCGGCGGCGCCGGCGCCGAGTGCTTCGGCCGCGCCTGCCGCCGCGCCGATCGCCGCCGTCTCCGCCGCGCTGCGCTCAGCGGCGCTCATCGGCCTTGTCCCGCCGGAAGGCCGCTGCGGCGGGCGAGCACGCGGCGCAGCACCTCGCTCAGCAGCATGACGACGGTCGAGAGGACGATCAGCATCGTCGAGACCGCGGCGATCGTCGGATTGAGCTCGAAGCGGATGCCGTCCCAGAGCCGCCGCGGCAACGTCATCGTCGCGGGGCTCGTCAGGAAGATCGCGAGCACCACTTCGTCGAAGGAGATGAGGAATCCGAAGAGCGCGGCGACGACGAGGCCGGGGCGAATGAGCGGCAGCGTCACTTCGAGGAAGGCGCGCGGGCGCCTGGCGCCGAGGCCGACCGCGGCGTTTTCGAGGCGGGGGTCGATCTCGGCGAGCGCGGCGCCGATGACGACGGTTGCATAAGGGAAGGTCACGAGCGTGTGGCCGATGACGATCGCGGCGAAGCTGCCGTTGATGCCGAGCCGCAGGAAGAGCTCGTAGAGCCCGACGGCGATGACGATGACGGGCACGAGGAGCGGCGCCATGACGAGCGCGCGCAGCAGGTTGCGGCCGAAGAGCCGGTAGCGCGCGAGCCCCACGGCGGAGGCGAGGCCGAGCAGGGTGGCGAGGAGCGAGACGCAGATCCCGACCTTGACGCTCATCAGCGTCGCCTCGATCCAGCTCGGATTGTCGAAATACTGGTGGAACCAGCGCAGCGACCAGGCGCGCGGCGGAAATTGCAGCAGGCTCGAATTGTTGAAGGCGGCGGGGACGACGACGAAGAGCGGCGCCGCCAGAAAGAAGAGGACGAGGCCCGTGAAGAGCCAGGGCACCCACCGCGTCGCCGCGAAGAGATCGAATCGCCCCGTCATCGAGCGGCGAGCTCCGCCCCCTCGCGCTGAGCCGCGAAATAGAGCGACAAGCCGGCGAGGGTGAAGACGAGGAGGAGGCCGGCGAGCGCCGAGCCGAACCCCCAATCCAGCACCTCGGTGAAATAGGTGTTGACGAGGATGGCGATCGTCGTTTCCTCGCGGCCGCCGAGCAGCGCCGGCGTCACGAAGAAGCCGAGCGAGATGACGAGGACCAGCATGGATGCGGCGCGGACGCCCGGCAGGGTGAGCGGGACGAAGACGGCGAGGAAGGCGCGCAGCGGATTGGCGCCGAGCCCCTTGGCCGCCTGCACCAGGCGCAGATCGACGGCCTTCATGACGCTGAAAAGGACGAGGATGTTGATGGGCACGACGTAGTGCACCATGCCGATGATGACGCCGGTGAGGTTGAAGACGAGCGGCGCCGGCGCCGCGAGGGCATGCAGCCAGCCGACGAGGAGGGTGTTGACGAGGCCCTTCGTCTGCAGCACCAGCATCCAGGCGTAGCAGCGGATGAGGACGTTCGTCCAAAACGGCAGCAGGATGAAGGCGAGCATCAGCGATCGGATCGCCGGCCTCGCCACGACGAGCATGTAGGCGACGGGATAGCTGGCAGCGAGGCTGATCGCCGTCGTCAGGATGGCGATCTTGAGGCTGATCCACAGCACGGTGAGGTAGTCGGGGCCGGTGAAGATGCGCTCGTAGAAGCGCAGGCTGAAGGCGGGATCGAAGAGGCTCTGCGCGAGAATGAGCCCCACCGGGACCAGGAAGAAGAGGAGGATGAAGGCGAAGCCCGGCAGCAGCAGAAGGCCCGCGCCGTAGCCGGCCATCCGCTCGCCGCGCTTTCCCGCCGGACCGGCGCCGAGCGCCGCCGCTCGCGATTGCCGCCCGAGGCTCAGTTCTTCAGCTTCCACTGGTTCCAGCGCTCGGTGAGCGAAGCGAGATTGGCGGCCCACCACGCATTGTCGAGCGCGACCAGCTCGCCTTTCTGGTAATGATAGCTCGGCAGCAGTTCGCGGGTCTTCTCGTCGACGAGCTGGAGCGCCTTGATGTTCGAGGGGCCGACCGCCGTCGCCTTGGCATAGTCCGCCTGCCGTTGCGCGTCGAGCATCCAGGCGATGAGCTTGAAGGCGGCCTCCTTGTGCTTGCTGCCTTTCGGCACGGCGAGGAAGTCCGTCGTCATGATGCCCTGGTTCCACACCATGGCGACGGGCGCCCCCTTCTCCTCATTGAGGAGGCCCAGGATCCGCGCCTGCGAGGATAGCGACATCGCGAGCTCGCCCGAGGCGAGGAGGCTCGGCGCCTGCGGCCATTGCTGCCACCAGAGGACGTCGTTCTTGAGCGCGTCCCAATGCTTCAGCGAGCGCTCGACATCGAGCGGATAGAGCTTGTCCATGGGCACGCCCTCGGCCATGAGGCCGATTTCGAGCGCATAGCGCGGCTCGTTCAGCATGCCGCGCTTTCCGGGAAATTTCTTGGTGTCGAAGTAATCGGCCCAGGAGGTCGGGCGCTTGCCCGCGGGATAGGCGTCGGTGTTGTAGGCCAGGATCTGCGCGAAGGTGGCGACGCCGACGCCGTGCGGATCCTTCAGCGCGTCGGGAATGCCGTCGGTGGCGATCGCGCCGTAATCGAGCGTCTCCCAGAGATCGCCCGAGGCGCTCTTCTGCGGGATCCACATCCCGATCGCCTGGACGACGTCCCATTCGACATTGTGCGCGTCGACCATTCCTTTGATCTTGGCGAGGTTGACGTCGGGCACGTCGATGACCTTGATCCCCGTCGCCTTCTCGAAAGGCGCGAAATAGTAGGTCCGCTCGGCCTTCTGCCAATTGCCGCCCCAGCCGGAGAAGACGACCGTGTTGTCGTCGGCGGCGCGGGCGCCGGCGCCGCCGAAAGCGAGCGCAAGGCCGCATGCCGCGCCGAGCGCGAAGGCCGCGCGTTTCGAAAGCATTCGCCACCCCATATCCGTCCTCCCTTGGCGTTTTCTTGGATGTTCGATGGTGACCAACGATCCGGGGCGCGTCAGCGCGCCGCCGCCTGCTGATTCTCCTTCGTCCAGTCGGTCGAGAATTTGCGCCGCATGAAGGTGCCGACGTGAAGCGGCGGATATTTCGCGGGCCGGCCCTCGCCGCGGCAAGTCGGCAGGCATTCGACGACGGCGTCGAAATCGGGAATGCCGAAGAAGGGCAGGGAATAGCGCTCGCGCCCGGTGCGGTTGAAGACGCGGTGCTTCGTCGAGGCGAAGCGGCCGTTCGTCCACCGCGCCATCATGTCGCCGATATTGATGACGAAGGTGCCTGGCAGCGGCGGCACGGCGATCCACCGCTCCGCGGCGCCCTGCACTTCGAGGCCGCCGACCTCGTCCTGGCAGAGGATGGTGAAGGCGGTGGCGTCGGCATGCGGGCGCACGCCGTATTCATCCTCCGGGGCGGCCGGCGGCTGCGGCGGATAGTGGATGAGCGAGAGCTGCGTCAGCGGCTTGCGGAAGAATTGGAGGAAATGCTCCTCATCGAGGTCGAGCGCCAGGGCGAAGGCGCGGAGCAGCGCCTGCGAGAGCCGCGTCACCTCGGCGAAATAAGCCATCACCGTCGCGCGGAACTCGGGATAGCCTTCGGGCCACCGGTTGCGCTCGTGGATGCGGTCGCCGGCGCGGATGTCGGGATCGTCGGCCGGGAGCTCCTCCTGAACCTTGAAGGCCTCCATGAGATCCGGGGCGCCGGTCCCGGGGTAATGGCGCGCCCGCAGCGGCATGTAGCCGCGCGTCTGCCGCGGCGTGCAGCGCAGCCGCTCGTCCATCCGCACCGCCTCCGGGAGGGCGAAGAAGAACCGCGCCGCCGCGAAGGCGTCGGCGATCTTCGCTTCGGGGATGCCGTGGCCGGCGAGATAGAGGAAGCCGATCGTCTCGCAGGCCTCGGCGATCTGCCGCGCGACGCGGCGCTTGCCTTCGGCGCCGTCCGCGCGGAAGGGGGCGAAATCGATGAGCGGCACGCGCTCGCCCGCATGAGCATTCGACGATGCGAATCCCATGGGCAGCGCCTCCCTTCCGAACCGCGACGGCAGCGACGGTAGCAGCCGAGGGGGATTTCCGAAAAATAATATCTTCAGTGCCGCTAGATCGGAAATTCGGATTCGGCCGTCGCGAGCGCGCGTGAAGCGCGTTAGCGGCGCTGCTGCGATACAGGGCGTGTGGCCGTCCTCTCGTCGTGCCGGCCGAGGCGGAGCGTCTCATCATAGCGGATGAGCCAGACGACCTCGAAGAGGAGCCAGGCGACGAAGCCGAGGACGGCGCCGAGGAGGAGCTGCAGCTCCCAGCGCCACTCTCCGCAGAGCGTCGTCAACACATAGGCAAAACCGAGGATGCTGATGGCGAGCCGCAGCCATTGCATTCGACTCATCCGCTCGCGACCGGTTTTGGCGACCCAGCTATGCTGCTCCATCGACATGTCCTCGGGAGTCGTAACGCCGGTCCCGAGGGAAGTTCGCCGGGGCAGCCGGATACGCGCTTGCGCGCGGCGCAAGTCAACCGCCGCAGCGGCAAGGGGGAGGGCGAGGCGCGACGGCGATCCCGTCGGCGCCGCCGGCAGGGCTCCGATCAGCGGCCGCCGCCCTCGGCGAAATAGGCGGCGATGCGCTTGGCGAGGCGCTCGGCGACGGCGCGCTTGGAGAGCGGCGGCCAATCCTCGACCGCGGCGCCGTCGACGAGGTGGATGGTGTTGCAGTCGCCGCCGAAGGTGCCGCTCTGCGGCGAGACGTCGTTGGCGAGGATCCAGTCGCAGCCTTTGCGGCGGCGCTTCTCCTCGGCGTGGCGCACGACGTGCTCCGTCTCCGCGGCGAAGCCGATGACGAGCTTCGGGCGATTGGGCCCGGCCGCGCTCAAGGTCTTCAGGATGTCGGGATTCTCCGCCAGCACCAGCGCGGGCGGGGCGCCCGCGTCCTTCTTCAGCTTCTGCTCCGCCGCCGCGGCGACGCGCCAATCGGCGACGGCGGCGGCGCAGACCGCGACATCGACCGGCAGCGCCGCCTCGCAGGCGGCGAGCATATCGCGCGCCGTCTCGACATGGACGGTGCGGACGGAGGGCGGGTCGGGCTCGCGGCTCGGACCCGAGACGAGGACGGTCTCGGCGCCGAGCCCCGCCAGCGCCGCCGCGATCGCGTGCCCCTGCTTGCCCGAGGAGCGGTTGGCGATGTAGCGCACCGGGTCGATGGGCTCGTGCGTCGGGCCGCTCGTCACCAGCGCGCGGCGGCCTTTGAGGCGGCCCGATCCGGCGAAGAAGGCCTCGATCGCCGCCACGATCTCCAAGGGCTCGGCGAGGCGTCCCATGCCGCTTTCGCCTTCGGCGAGCGGGCCGGCATTGGGGCCGATCCGACGGACGCCGCGGGCGTCGAGCCGCGCCACGTTCTCTTGCGTCGCCGGATGCTGCCACATGCGGACATTCATCGCCGGCGCGACGAGGATCGGCTTGTCGGTGGCGAGCAGCGCCGTGCTGGCGAGATCGTCGGCGAGGCCCATCGCCATGCGCGCCAGGAGGTCGGCCGTCGCCGGCGCGACGACGACGAGGTCGGCCTCCTGCGCGAGGCGCAGATGCCCCATCTCGCTTTCATCGGTGAGCGACCAGAGGTCGGTGTAGGCCTTCTCGGCGGCGAGCGCCGAGACGGCGAGCGGCGTCACGAATTGCTGCGCCGCCGCCGTCATGATGCAGCGCACCGCGGCGCCGCGCTCGCGCAGGCGGCGGATGAGCTCGAGGCTCTTATAGGCGGCGATGCCGCCGGAAATGATCAAGAGGATGCGCCGGCCACTCAGCACGCCGTCCACCGTCGCGCAGCGGAAACTCGTTCGCACACTATCAACCCGCCCGGCGCCCGCGCAAGGCCGCGCCCGCCCGCCGCTCTCCTCAAATCCAGAGGGCGAGGGCGATGGCGACGAGGGCGCAGATGGCGAGCCAGAGCGGCAGCGCCAGCGGGTGGCTCGCATCCTCGCCGCGCTTGATGAGAAGCGCGATGGAATCGGGATCGAGCCGCATGCCGCCCTCGGCGAATTGCGCGGCCAGGCGCTCGAGGTTGCGCAGCAGCGGCGGCAGGCGGTCGAGGAGCGAGGCCGCCTCGGCCGCCGCGTCGAGGAGCCGCGCCTCGGGGCCGCGGTTGGTGCGCATCCAGTCCTCGATGAGCGGCCGCGCCAGCGTCCACATGTTGATTTGCGGGTCGAGATGGCGGCCGACGCCCTCGGCCAGCACCATCGTCTTCTGCAGCAGCAGAAGCTGCGGCTGCGTCTCCATCTTGAACTGCTCGGTCACGCCGAAGAGCTGGGCGAGGAGGCGGCCCAGCGAGATTTCGTGCAGCGGCCGCCCGAGGATGGGCTCGCCGATGGCGCGGCAGGCCTGGGTGAAGGCGTCGACCGACTGGTCGGGCGGAACGTAGCCGGCGTTGAAATGCACCTCGGCGACGCGCCGGTAGTCGCCGGAGAGGAAGCCCAGCAGCATATCGGCGAGGTAGTAGCGCGTCTTGCGGTCGAGGCGGCCCATGATGCCGAAATCGACGACGGCGATCGCGCCTTCGGCATCGACGAAGAGGTTGCCGGGATGGAGATCGGCGTGGAAGAAGCCGTCGCGGAAGACTTGGTTGAAGAACGCGCGCGCCGCCTTGCCGAGGATGGCCGCGACGTCGTGGCCGGCGGCGATGAGCCCTTCGCGGTCGTCGACGCGGATGCCGGCGACGCGCTCCAGCGTCAGCACGCGCTGGCTCGTGCGCGGCCAGTCGACCTGCGGCACGCGGAAATCGGGGTCGCCGGCGAAATTCTCGGCGAGCTCCGACGCCGCCGCGGCTTCGAGGCGCAGATCCATCTCGATGCGGACCGTCTCGGCGAGGGTGCGCACGACCTCGACGGGTTTGAGGCGGCGCAGCGCCGGCTGCGAGCGCTCGGCGAGGTTGGCGAGCCAGAAGAAGAGGTCGAGGTCGCGGGCGAAGGCGAGGGCGATGCCGGGGCGCAGGATCTTGACGGCGACATCCTCGCCCGTCGCCGTCACCGCGAAATGCACCTGCGCGATGGAGGCCGCCGCCACCGGCTCGTCGGCGAAGCGCGCATAGAGGCTGTCGATCGGCCGCCCGAACTCCTCCTCGATGATGGCGCGCGCCGCCGCCGCCGGAAAGGGCGGCAGGCGGTCCTGCAGGCCGGAGAGGTCGGCGGCGAATTGCTCGCCGAGGAGATCGGCGCGCGTCGAGAGGAGCTGTCCCAGCTTGATGAAGCTGGGGCCGAGCTCCTGCAGCGCCGCCGCGAGGCGCTGGCCCGGCCGCGCCGCGGCGAGCGCGCCGTCGCGCCGGCGCAGCAGGCGGAAGAGCGGCAGGAAGGCGCGCAGGACGGCGACCCGCTCGAAGAGGAAGAGGGCATCGTGGCGCGCCAGGATGAGGCCGATCTGGACCAGCCGGGCGAGGTTGCGGCCGGCGCGAAACGGGGCGAGCATGGGTCAGCAAGCCGGGGAGGAAGTGCCTGCTCTGAAAAATACTCTCCCGCCTGCGGGAGAGGGCAGGGTGAGGGCCCTATCCTCATCCGCAAGCGGGAGAGGGAGGGTGCCGGCGTCCCTCAGAGGCGCCATGCCGAGTGCAGCGCGGCGATGCCGCCCGTGAGGTTGCGGTAGCGAACCTGCTCGAAACCGGCCGCCTCCATGCGGCGCGCGAGCTCGTCCTGCGCCGGGAAACGGCGGATGCTTTCGACGAGGTACTGGTAGGCGTCGCGGTCGCGCGTCACGACGGCGCCGATGCGCGGCACGATCTCGAAGGAATAGAGGTCGTAGAGGCGGGCGAGGGCGGGCAGGACAACGCGGCTGAATTCGAGGCAGAAGAAGCGGCCGCCCGGCTTGAGGACGCGCCGCGCCTCGGCGAGCGCCGCATCGAGATGCGTGACATTGCGGAGGCCGAAGGCGATGGTGCAGGCATCGATGCTGCCTGAGGCGACGGGCAGGCGCTCGGCGTCGCCGCAGACCCAGAGGATGCCGCAGGCGATGCCGCGATCGAGGGCGCGGTCACGGCCGACCTCGACCATGGCGCGGTTGATGTCGCAGACGATGACGGCGCCCGCGGCGCCGCGCCGGGCGATGATCCCGAGGGCGATGTCGCCGGTGCCGCCGGCGATGTCGAGCACGGTCTCGCCCGGCCGCGGATGCAGGCGGTCGATGAGCTCCAGCTTCCACAGGCGATGGATGCCGCCGCTCATGAGGTCGTTCATCAGGTCGTAGCGGGGCGCGACGCTGTCGAAGACGCGGCGGACGAGCCCCGCCTTCTCGGCCGCGGCGACGCGGCGAAAGCCGAAATCGGCGGTCCCCTCGGCGCCGGCGCTTGTCTCCTCTCGCATCATGTGGTGCAACATACCGCGCCCGACCCCGAGGCGCCACATACCCCCGCGATCCCCTTACCGCGACCCCCCTTCCGCGCCCCATGCCCGAGCTGCCCGAAGTCGAGACCGTCCGCCGCGGCCTCGCTCTCCATATGGAGGGCCGCCGTGTCGAGCGCCTCGCCCTCAACCGCCCCGATCTGCGCATCCCGCTGCCGCCCGGCCTTCCCGAGAAGGTCGAGGGCCGGACGGTCGAGCGGATCGGCCGGCGCGCCAAATACATCCTGATGGAGTTCGAGGGCGGCGGCGTGCTCATCGTCCATCTCGGCATGTCGGGGCGGATGGTGGTGACGCCGCAGGGCAGCGAGCCGCCGCCGCCCGACCCGCACGATCACGTCGTCTTCGCCATGGCGGGGGGCGCCACCATCCGCTTCAACGACGCCCGCCGCTTCGGCCTCATGGACTGGACGAGCGCCGCCGAGCTCGGACGCCACAAGCTCCTGCGCGAGCTCGGGCCCGAGCCGCTCGGCAACGCCTTCAACGGCCCGGCGCTCGCCGCCGCCCTCGCCGGCCGCGCGAGCCCGATCAAGGCGGCGCTCCTCGACCAGCGCGTCGTCGCCGGGCTCGGCAATATCTACGCGGCCGAAGCCCTCTTCTGGGCCGGCATCTCGCCGCGCCGGCGCGCCGCCACCGTCACGGGCGGGAGGGCGGAGCGCCTCGCGGCGGCCATCCGCGAGGTGCTGACGCGCGCCATCGAGGCCGGCGGCTCCTCCTTGCGCGACTATGTCCAGGCCTCGGGCGAACTCGGCTACTTCCAGCACCAATGGGCGGTCTATGGCCGCGAGCGCTGCCCGGGCTGCGACTGCGCCGAGGGGGTCCGGCGGATCGTCCAGTCCGGCCGCTCGACTTTCTATTGTGCGAAGCGGCAGCGCTGAATAGGGTTCGCGCGATGCGCCGCCTCGCCCTTCTCGTCCTCGCCGCGATCGGCCTCGTCGCCGGCCTCTCCGGGCCGCCGGCGGCCCGGGCCGGCGAGACCGGCTTCGTCGCCGGCACCGAGGACGTGCCGCTGATGGCGGGTCTCCACAATATCGAGGAGGCGCTCCTCGTCTTCGACAAGCCGGAAGGCCGCATCGTCGAGGCCGAGGCGCGCGGGCGCGTCAAGCGCGCCGCCGTCGAGAAATTCTACGCCGCCACCCTGCCCGAGCTCGGCTGGACCGCCGACGGCCGCGATGCCTGGCGCCGCGAAGGCGAGGGGCTGCGCATCGAGTTCAAGGGGCGCGACGGCGACCTCAGGGTCGGCTTCACCCTGTCGCCGCGCTGAGCCTTCACCGTCTTCGGGAGTGCACGCATGACCTACGAGACTGTCATCCTCGAGAAGAAGGGCGCCATCGGCATCGTCACGCTCAACCGGCCGCAGGCGCTGAACGCTTTGTCGGCGGCGCTCATCCGCGACCTCGGCGCGGCGCTCGACGAGCTCGAGATGGACGGCGCCATCGGCGCCATCGTCATCACCGGCAGCGACCGCGCCTTCGCCGCCGGCGCCGACATCAAGGAGATGGCGGGCCGGTCCTACATGGACGTCTACCTCGCCGATTTCATCACCAAGGGCTGGGAGCGCATCACCACCTGCCGCAAGCCGATCGTCGCCGCGGTGGCGGGCTACGCCCTCGGCGGCGGCTGCGAGCTCGCCATGATGTGCGACACCGTCATCGCCGCCGATACGGCGAAATTCGGCCAGCCCGAGATCACGATCGGCACCATCCCGGGCTCGGGCGGCACGCAGCGCCTGACGCGTGCCGTCGGCAAGGCGAAGGCGATGGATATGTGCCTCACCGGCCGCATGATGGACGCCGCCGAGGCTGAGCGCAGCGGCCTCGTCAGCCGCGTCGTACCGGCGGCGCAGCTCATGGAGGAGGCGCTGAAGACCGCCGGCAAGATCGCCGAGATGTCGCGCCCCATCGTTATGATGGCGAAGGAGGCGGTAAACCGCGCCTTCGAGACGAGCCTTGCCGAGGGCATCAAATTCGAGCGCCGCCTCTTCCACTCGACCTTCGCCACGGAAGACCAGAAGGAGGGCATGGCCGCCTTCATCGAGAAGCGCAAGCCCCGCTACCGCAACCGGTGAGGCTCTCAGCCCTAACAAACCTCCCTCTCCCGCTTGCGCGGACTCTGCAAATCTCCCTCTCCCGCTTGCGGGAGAGGGGCAGGGCGAGGGTCAACTCGGAGGGGAGAGGGTTTTGCACGGGTCGCTCCCCAGGATGAGGAAGGCCGTGTCTGGCATCACCGATCCTCCTCATCCCGAGGAGCGCTCGCAGAGCGCGTCTCGAAGGACGCAATTCGGCTGCCCCGAGATCGCCCAGACGTTCCGCAAGAGCGGCTCCGCGGGCCCATGACCGCCGCCTTCGATATCGTGCTGCCGATGTTCGCCTTGATGCTGTGCGGCTACGGCGCGGCGCGATCCAGGCTCTTCGGCGCCGACGCCGTCAAGGGCATCGCGAATTTCGTCTTCTTCTTTGCGATTCCGGCGCTGCTCTTCCGCGGCATTTCCCGCGCCGCCGTCGCCGGGGACGCCGAGTTCGCGATCGTCTTCGCCTATTTCGCCGGCTGCCTCCTTCTCTTCGCCGCCAGCATGGCGGTGGGGCGCCTCGCCTTCGGCCTCGCCCTCCGCGAGCAGGCGGTGATGGGCTTCACCGCCACCTTTTCCAACACGGTCCTCCTCGGCATTCCCTTGATCTACGCCGCCTTCGGCGAGGCCGGCCTCCTGCCGGTGACGCTCATCACCAGCTTCCACTCCATCATCCTCCTGACCCTGGCGACGCTCATCATCGAGCTCGGCGCCGGGGCCGGGCGGCACCTCCTTCGGGCCGTCCCGCAGATGCTGGCGGCGCTGCTGCGCAATCCGCTCCTCCTCGCCATCCTCGCCGGCTTCATCGCGCGCGGTTTCGGCTGGCAGATGCCGGCCGTCCTCGACCGCGCGACGTCGCTCTTCGCCGCCGCCGCGGCGCCGTGCTCGCTTTTCGCCTTGGGCGCGACGCTGGCGGGCTTCCGCATCTCGGGCGATCCGGCGCAGAGCGCCGTTCTCGTCATCGCCAAGATGGTGGTGCACCCGCTCATCGTCTGGGCGCTCGCGACGCAGATCTTCGCCCTGTCCCCCATTCAGGTGGCGGTCGCCACGATTCTGGCGGCGCTCCCCTCCGGCGCCAACGCCTTCATCCTGGCCGAGCGCTACGGCGTCTATGTCGAGCGGACGGCGACGGCGATCCTCGTGACGACGGCGCTCTCCATCGTGACGGCGGCGCTGCTCGTCGCCCATTACGCGCCGCCGCG
This sequence comes from Alphaproteobacteria bacterium, assembly GCA_021325525.1. Classification (GTDB taxonomy): domain Bacteria; phylum Pseudomonadota; class Alphaproteobacteria; order ATCC43930; family CGMCC-115725; genus URHD0088. Next base: position 3,892 of record JAJPHB010000071.1, on the reverse strand, counting down.
GTGAGCCCGGCGGCGCATCGCCTCCCGCCTCTAGAGATGGATATGCGAGTGCTTGCAGGCGGCGATGAGCAGCGGCAGCAGAAGCGTCGCCGCGGGAAGGGCGTGCCGCCGCATTGCGCCGATGACCTTGCGACCGAAACCAGACATAGGAAACCCCATATTTTGTTCCTCTCACCACCTGTGAAACAGCGGCATGGGGCGAGTGGTTTCTAGAGCGCGAACAGGCGAAGCGGCGGTGCGGGCGGCCCAGCCGAGGCTCGATGCCCTCCTGCGCGAGGTCCGCGCCTGCGCGCTCTGCGCGGCGCATCTGCCGCTGGGGCCGCGGCCGGTCGTGCGCGGCTCCGCCGCGGCGCGGCTCATGATCACGAGCCAGGCGCCGGGAACGCGCGTGCACGAGACCGGCCTTTCCTTCAACGACCGCAGCGGCGACGTGCTGCGCGCCTGGCTCGGCATCGACCGCGCGACCTTCTACGACGAGAGCCGCATCGCCATCATGCCGATGGGCTTCTGCTATCCGGGGCGCGACAAGGCGGGCGGCGACCGGCCGCCGCGCAAGGAATGCGCGCCGCTCTGGCACGGCCGCCTGCTGCCGCTCTTCCCGGCGCTGCGCCTGACGCTCCTCGTCGGCTCCTACGCGATCGACCACTACCTCGGCAATCGCGGGCGCGGCCGCATGGGCGACACGGTGCGCGCCTGGCGCGACTATCTGCCGGAGTTCCTGCCGCTGCCGCATCCCAGCTGGCGCAACGTCCTCTGGGCGCGGAAGAACCCGTGGTTCGAGGCCGAGCTGCTGCCGGAGCTGCGGCGGCGCGTCGCCGAGCTCCTCTGACGAGGGCTCACCCCTCCGCTTCGATGCGCTCCATGTCCTCGTCGCTGAAGCCGAAATGGTGGCCCACCTCGTGAATCAGCACGTGGCGCACGACATGCGCCAGATCCTCGCCCGTCTCGCACCAGTAATCGAGGATGGGGCGGCGGTAGAGGAAGATCATGTCGATCTCGCCGCCCGCCGAGAAGACGCTCTTCTGCGGCAGCGCCACGCCGCGATAGAGGCCGAGGAGATCGAAGGGGCTGTCGAGCCCCATCTCCTCCTCGGTCTCCTCGTCGGGGAACTCGTCGACGCGGATGACGACGGGGCCGAGCTGCCGCTTCAGCCGCGCGGGAATGGTCTTCAGCGCCTCCTCGGCGAGGCGTTCGAGATCGGCGAGGCTGGGCGGGAGCTGCGGGGCTGAGGTCATGGCACGAAGGTAGTACGGCTTGACGGCGCGACAAAGCCCATCCACCTCACAGTGCGACTCACATCGCGCCGGGTCGCATCAGGAAAGGGCGAGGACATGGTCGAGAGGCTGATCGGGGCCGCCCGCAAGACGGCGCTGCACGAGCTCCACGGTTGGGCCGAGGTCGCCGACCGCGACGCCATCCGCAAATCCTACCATTTCGGCTCCTTCTCCGAGGCCTTCGCCTTCATGGCGCGCGTCGCGCTCGCGGCCGAGCGCGCCGACCACCATCCCGAGATCTTCAACGTCTACGACCGCGTCGAGATCGTCCTCTCGACCCATGATGCGGGCGGCCTCTCCGACCGCGACATCAAGCTCGCCCACGCCATCGACGAGCTGGCGCCGAGCCGCGACCGCTGAGCTCTCCCTCTCCTCTCGGGGAGAGGCCCTTCGACTGCGCTCAGGAGGGCCCGCGGCGCAGCGCCCGCGGCGGTTCCCCCTCTCCCTACCTCTCCCCTCTCCCTACCTCTCCCCGAAGGGGAGAGGGGTTGTTCTGAGGGATGAGAGGGGCTGATCGCTCCCTATTTCGGCTGCATCCGGAGCGCGCCGTCGAGGCGGATCGTCTCGCCGTTCAGCATCGGGTTGGAGATGATGTGGAGGACGAGGGCGGCGTATTCCTCGGGCTTGCCGAAGCGCGTCGGGAAGGGGACGCTGGCGGCGAGGCCGTCCTGCACCGCCTGCGGCATGCCGAGGAGGAGGGGCGTCGCGAAGAGGCCGGGCGCGATGGTGTTGACGCGGATGCCGGAGCGGGCGAATTCGCGCGCCGCCGGCAGGGTGAGGGCGACGATGCCGCCCTTCGAGGCGGAATAGGCGGCCTGCCCGATCTGCCCTTCATAGGCCGCGACCGAGGCGGTCGAGACGATGACGCCGCGCTCGCCATCGGCAAGCTGGTCGAGCCCGGCCATCTCGGCGGCGGCGAGGCGCATCATGTTGAAGCTGCCGATGAGGTTGACCTCGATCACCTGGCGGAAGGCGTCGAGCGGCATCGGCCCGTCGCGCCCGACGATGCGCTGCGCCGGCCCGATCCCGGCGCAATTAACGAGGATGCGCGCCGGCCCGTGCGCGGCGCGCGCCGCGGCGAGCGCGGCTTCGCCGCTCGCCGCGTCGGCGACGTTGCAGCGCACGGCCTTGCCGCCGATCGCCGCCGCCACCTTGCTTGCCGCGTCTTCATTGATGTCGAGAAGCGCGACCTTGGCGCCGGCGGCGGCGAGCGCCCGCGCCGTCGCGGCGCCGAGCCCCGATCCCGCTCCCGTCACCAGCGCCGCCTGACCCTTCAGCTCCATTCTCGGCCTCCCTCTCGTGAACGCGGCCGCTACATAGCAGATCGGGCGCGGCGCCGCGACCCGGGCGCGCGGCGGCAGTGCCCGGCGGCCGCGCCTCAATCGGGCGTGACGGGGCGCGGCCGCCCGCCGCTTACCGCCACAGGGTCCTGACGCGAGAGACGCGCCTCGCGATGCGCTACATAGAGCGAGGAGCCGATGATGATGGCGGCGCCGAGCCAGGTCCAGAGATCGGGGCGCTCGCCGAAGAAGGCATAGCCGAGGAAGGCGGCATAGGGCATGCGCATGAATTCGAAGGGCGCCGTCGCGCTCGCATCGACGGCGGCGAGGGCGTTCGCGACCGAGAGATGCGAGGCGACGCCGAAGAAGCCCAGGAGCACGAGTTCGCCCGTGACGAGCCAGGAGGGCCAGCTCCAGACGAAGAGCGCCGGGACGAGCGAGATCGGCGTCAGGTAGAGGACCATGTAAGCGACGATCATCGCCGCCGATTCGGTGCGGGCGAGGAATTTGACGGTGATCGACCCCATCGCCGCCGTCGCCGCCGAGGCGAGGATGAGCAGCATGTTGGCGTCGGCGGGGCCGAAGGGCCGCAGGATGATGAGGACGCCGAGAAGGCCGAGGCCGATGGCGCTCCACCGCCGCGCGCGCACGCGCTCGCCGAGGACGAGCGCCGCCAGCACGGTCGCGAAGAGCGGCGCCGTGAAGTTGAGCGCCGTCGCCGTCGCCAGCGGCACGCGCGCGATGCCGATGAACCAGGTGATCATCGAGATGAAGGCGACGGCGGCGCGCAGCGCGTAGAAGCCGATCTTCGTCGTTCTGAGCCCGCCCGGCCCGACGCGCAGGATGAACGGCACCATGCACAGAAGCGCGAAGAAATTGCGGAAGAAGACGATCTCCAGCGGATCGAGCTCGGCCGCCGCCTCGCGGATGAGGACGTTCATGATGCCGCCGGTGATCCCGCCCGCGACCATCCACAGCATCGCCCGCCCGATGGGCGGCAGCCTCGTCAAGGGGATGGCGAAGGAGCGCGCGGCGGCCATGGCGGGCGAGAGTAGGGGCAAAGCCCGCCCGATGCCAGCCACACTCGTCGTCCCTCGCCCCTCTCCCGTACGGGAGAGGGAGGGGACCTCTCGCGGAAGCACAGCTTCCGCTGGCGGCAGGCGAAGCGGAGCTTCGCCGAGAGCCCACGCACTGCATGGGGAGGGTGAGGGGTGAGGGCATAATCCTGCATCCCGAATCGGAAGCCGCGCTCACGCTGCGGCTCCGCCTCACCGTGATCCCTCCCCGCCGGGGAGAGGAAATCGGAGGAGGGTGCTTGCGCGCTGCCGGAGGCTGCGT
>JAJPHB010000166.1 GCA_021325525.1 Alphaproteobacteria bacterium | reverse complement strand
GGTGGGCGCGTCCTCGGCATGGCGCTCTCCGCCGACGGCGCCATGGAGATCGCGCGCCGCTCGCGCGGGACGCCGCGCGTCGCCACCCGCCTCCTCCGCCGCGTCCGCGACTTCGCCGCCTTCGACGGCGTCGAGCGCATCGATGCGCCGGCCGCCGACGCGGCGCTGCGCCGCCTCGAAGTCGATGCCGAAGGTCTCGATGCCATGGACCGGCGGTACCTGCGCTGCATCGCCGAGAATTACGGCGGCGGCCCGGTCGGGGTCGAGACGGTGGCGGCGGCGCTCGCCGATCAGCGCGACGTCCTCGAAGAGGTGATCGAGCCCTACCTCATCCAGCAGGGGCTGGTGCAGCGGACGCCGCGCGGGCGCATGCTGACGGCGCGCGCCTTCGCCTATCTCGGCCTGCCGCGGCCGGCGCAGGCGGCGGCGCAGCTCGATCTTCTCGCTTCCTCCCCCCTCGGCGGGGATGCCGAGGAGACGGCATGACCGCGGCGCCCGCGATAGCGGCGGACGGCGTTCACCGCTTGGTAATCCGCGTCTATTACGAGGACACGGATGCCGCGGGCATCGTCTACCACGCGAACTACCTGAAATTCGCCGAGCGCGGCCGCACCGAGTTCCTGCGCCGGCTCGGCTTCGAGCACCGGAAGATGCGCCAAGCGACGGGTCTCGCCTTTGCCGTGCGCCACTGCCGCGCCGATTACCGCAAGCCGGCCCGGCTCGACGACGAGCTCACCGTCGAGACGCGCCTTGCCGCGCTGGGCGGCGCCTCGCTCGAGGTCGAGCAGGCGATCTGTCGTGGCGGCGAGACGCTGGTTCGCCTCGATCTCCGCCTCGCCTGCCTCAGCGCCGACGGCCGCGCCGCGCGGCTGCCGGCGGAGCTGCGCGCGGCGCTCGCTCCCTTCTCACGACAAGCCTCGGGGGTCTCTGACAGCCATGGACTCTAACGCCATCGACACGGTCGCGCTCGGCGGCGGCGCCCACGACCTCTCCATTCTCGGCCTCTTCCTCTCCGCCGACATCATCGTCAAGGCGGTGATGCTGATCCTGCTCTGCGCCTCCTTCTGGTCCTGGGCGATCATCTTCGACAAGCTGATGCGCTTGCGCCGGCTGCGCGCCGAGGCCGGCAGCTTCGAGGAGAGCTTCTGGTCGGGCGGCTCGCTCGACGACCTCTATGACCGCATCGGCGGGCGCCCCGCCGACCCGATGTCGGCGATCTTCGCCTCGGCCATGCGCGAATGGCGCCGCAGCGCCGCCAAGGGCTTGACCGGCGCCGCCAACTTGCGCGCCAGCCTGCAGGACCGCATCGAGCGCGTGATGCAGGTGACGCTGGGGCGCGAGATGGAGCGGCTCGAGCGCTTCATGGCCTATCTCGCGACGGTGGGCTCGACGGCGCCCTTCGTCGGCCTCTTCGGCACGGTCTGGGGCATCATGAACAGCTTCCAGTCGATCGCCGCCTCGAAGAACACCTCGCTTTCGGTGGTGGCGCCGGGCATCGCCGAGGCGCTGTTCGCGACGGCGCTCGGCCTCGTCGCCGCCATTCCCGCCGTCGTCGCCTACAACAAGCTCTCGACCGATTTCGGCCGCTATGCCGGACGGCTCGAAGCCTTCGCCAGCGAGTTCAGCGCGATTCTGTCGCGCCAGCTCGACGAGAAGGCCTGAGCCATGGCAGCCGGCGTCATCGGCGGCGGCAAGCGCCGCGGCAACGGCAAGTTCAGCCGCTCCTCCTATCGGCCGATGAGCGAGATCAACGTGACGCCGCTCGTCGACGTCATGCTCGTGCTGCTCATCGTCTTCATGGTGGCGGCCCCCCTCCTCACCGTCGGCGTTCCCGTCGACCTGCCGAAGGCGCAGGCGCCGGCGATCAACGAGAACAAGGAGCCGCTCGTCGTCACCGTCAATGCCGAGGGCAACCTCTACATCCAAGAGACGCCGGTCGAGAACGACGCGCTGGTGCCGCGCCTTGCCGCCATCACCAACAACAACCCGACGGCCGACATCTATGTGCGCGGCGACAAGTCCATCAATTACGGCCGCGTCCTCGAAGTCATGAGCATGATCGCCTCGGCCGGCTTCACCAAGGTGTCGCTGATCGCCGAGCCGCCCGGCGGCGCCGGCGGCAAAAAAGTGGTCGGCCAGAAGAAATCATGATCCGGCGGCGCGCGCTCTCCGGCGAAAGGCGAGGCTGATCCTCCATGTGGCGGGAGATGTCGCGCGGCAGCCTCATCTTCTCGGCGGTGTTCCACATCGCCGTGCTGGTCCTCGTCTTCGTCGGCATTCCCGACCTCTTCCGTCGCGAGCCGCCCGAGGACACGCCGATCGCCGTCCAGCTCGTGACGCTGGCCGACGAGACCAAGGCGACGCAGCTCACCCACACGCCGCCGCGCCCCAACGCCAAGCCCGAGCCGCAGCTCGCCGAGGTGGCGCCGCCGCCGCCCAAGCCCGAGCCGCCCAAACCCGAACCGCCGAAGCCGCTGCCGCCCCCGCCTCCGCCGCCACCACCCCCGCCGCCGGAGCCGACGCCGCCCAAGCCCGAGCCGCCGAAGCCCGAGCCGCCGAAGCCCGAGCCGCCGCCGCCGCCGCCCGAGCCGACGCCGAAGCCGGAGCCGCCGAAGCCGAAGCCCGAGCCGCCGAAGCCGAAGCCGAAGCCGGCGCCGCCGAAGCAGCTCGCCAAGGCGGAGACGAAGCAGGACGAGAAGAAGCAGGAGGCGGAGTTCGATTCGCTGCTGAAGAACCTGACGCAGCGCCCGACCGCGCCGACGCCGCCCGATGCCTCCCAGAAGGCGAAGGCAGCGCCGCCGCGACAGCTCGCCTCCTCGCAGCCGATCGCGCCTCTGGGCTCGCAGCTCACGGTGAGCGAGAAGGACCTCATCATCCAGCAGATCGAGCGCTGCTGGAACGTGCCGGCCGGCGCCAAGGACGCCGCCGACCTCGTGATCGACGTCCATGTCGAGGTCAATCCCGACGGCACGGTGAGCAGCGTCCGCCTGGAGAACACGGCGCGCTACAACAGCGACCCCTTCTTCCGCGCGGCCGCGGACAGCGCCGTGCGCGCCATAAAAAATCCGCAATGCTCGCCTTTGAAATTGCCGCCGGACAAATACGAGCAATGGAAGACGATGACCCTCACCTTCAATCCAAAGGACTTGTTATGACGGTTCTGCGCCTTGCCGCCGGCCTCTGCCGGCGTTCCCTTGCGCTCGCCTTCGCCCTCGTTCTGGCGAGCGGCGTCGCGGCGCGCGCCGATCTCCACCTCGACATCACCAAGGGCAAGATCGCGCCGCTGCCGATCGCCATTCCCGATTTCGCCGGCGCCGGCCCCAACGAGGCGCAGATGGGGCGCGACTTGACCCAGGTCATGTCGGCCGATCTCGAACGCTCCGGCCTCTTCCAGCCCTTGGACCAGCGCGCCTTCATCCAGAAGAACACCGACACCAAGACCGAGCCGCGCTTCGGCGACTGGCGCCTCATCAATGCCCAGGCGCTCGTCACCGGCGACGTCGCGACCCAGCCCGACGGCCGCATCCATATCGAGTTCCGCCTCTGGGACGTTCTCGCCGAGCAGCACCTGACGGGCTTCGGCTACACGACGACGCAGCAGAACTGGCGCCGCATCGCGCATATCATCGCCGATCAGATCTACCAGCGCATCACCGGCGAGACGGGCTATTTCGACACCCGCATCGTCTATATCTCGGAGACGGGACCGCAGGACCGCCGCATCAAGCGCCTCGCCATCATGGACCAGGACGGCGCCAACCACCGATTCCTCACCGATGGCCGCTCGCTCGTCCTGACGCCGCGCTTCTCGCCGACGGCGCAGGAGATCACCTATCTCTCCTATATTCGCGGCACGCCGCGCGTCTACCTCTTCAACATCGACACGGGACAGCAGGAGATCCTGGGCGACTTCCCGGGCATGACCTTCGCGCCGCGCTTCTCGCCCGACGGCAACAAGGTGATCATGAGCCTCGCGCTCAACGGCAAGACCTCGATCTACACGATGGATCTGCGCACCCGCCAGGCGACGCGCATCACCGACAGCCCGGCGATCGACACCTCGCCCTGCTACAGCCCCGACGGCAAGCAGATCGTCTTCAACTCCGACCGCGGCGGCACGCAGCAGCTCTATACGATGAATGCCGACGGCACCGACATCAAGCGCATCAGCTTCGGCAACGGCCGCTACGGCACGCCGGTGTGGTCGCCGCGCGGCGACCTCATCGCCTTCACCAAATTCGACGCCTCGCAATTCTATATCGGCGTCATGCAGCCCGACGGCTCGCATGAGCGTCTCCTGACGCAAGCCTTCCTCGTCGAAGGACCGACCTGGGCGCCCAATGGCCGCGTCCTCATGTTCTTCAAGCAGACGCCGACCGACTCGAAGGGCCATGGCGGCGTCACGCGGCTTTATTCGATCGATCTGACGGGCTATAACGAGAGGGAAGTGGTGACCCCGCAGGACGCCTCGGATCCTGCGTGGTCCCCCTTGATTCCGTGAGAAAATGGATTATAGTCCGGGCGGTTTCGCAACCGGTGGCTACCCACGACGGTACAGCGTCGCTGCTCCGGGGCAGCGTAGACAGCACCAAACCACCCCAATCTCAATCCCAGGTTTTGCGAGGGAGTAGAAAATGCGTTTGAAAGCTTTGAGCCTGCTGGCGGCTGTCGCGCTGCTGGCGGCGGCGTGTGAGAGTGCGCCGGAGCAAGGCGCGAATGCCAATGCGGGCGGTCAGGTGACGCCGCCGGCGGCGACGAACCCGAATGCCGTGCAGCCGGGCTCCCAGGCCGATCTCCGTGCGACCGCAGGCGACCGCGTTTTCTTCGCCTTCGACAAATCGGACATCACCCCCGAATCGCGGCAGATTCTGCAGAAGCAGGCCGATTGGCTGAAGAAGTACCCGAACGTCACGGTCACGATCGAGGGCCATTGCGACGAGCGCGGCACGCGCGAATACAACCTCGCCCTGGGCGAGCGCCGTGCCACCGCCGTCAAGAACGTGCTCGTCGCGCTCGGCATCCCGGCGAACCGCATCTCGACGATCAGCTATGGCAAGGAGCGTCCGGCCGTGGTCGGCTCGAACGAGGCGGCCTGGGCGCAGAACCGCCGCGGCGTGACGACGGTCAACTGATCCGTCGCGCCATCACGGCGAAAGCGAACGGCGCCTGCCCTTCCCCCGGAGCGTCTGCTCCGGGGGTTGCGGCAGGCGCCCTTTTTTTGCCCAAAATCCTCGCTACGGTCGGTGGCTGAGGTCGGAGCGGATCGCAACCGAGGTCGGGCGGCCGCCCGGCCGGACATGGCTGGGGCGTAAGCGACGATGCGATACCTGTTACTGAGCGCCGCTCTTCTGGGGGCGCTGCACCTTTCGGCCGGCGCCGCACGGGCGCAGGACCGCGACTTGCGCCCGCTGCTCGACCGCATCGACCGGCTCGAGCGCGACATGAACCAGCTCCAGCGCCAAGTCTATCGCGGCGTCTCGCCGAGCGGCGCGCCGGTCCCGGTGACGCCGGCCGATTCCGGCACCGCCGTCAACACCGAGCTGCGCATGGACCAGCTCGAGAACCAGATGCGCTCCATCACGGGCTCCCTCGAAGAGGTCACCTACAACATCGACCAGCTGAAGCAGCGCCTCGACAAGCTGGTGAGCGACGTCGATCTCCGCCTCAGCCAGCTCGAGCATCCAGGCGACGCCGCGGCCAAGCCCTCGGGCGAGGCGGTCGCGGCCGCCGCGCCGCGCGCCGCCGAGAAGCCGAGCTCGCCGCCCGGCGCCGGCAATCCGGCGGTGGCGCCCAGCAAATCGGGCGTCCTCACCGCGCCCGGCGAGGCGCAGACGGCGCCGAGCCAGCAGACGGCGGCCGCCAATCCGGCGACGGGCGGGCCGCTGCCCACCGGGACGCCGCAGGAGCAATACAATTACGCCTTCGGCCTGCTGCGCCAGGCGGATTATCCCGCCGCCGAGCAGGCGCTGCGCAGCTTCGTCCAGCGCTACCCCAACGACCCGCTGGCCGGCAACGCCCAGTATTGGCTCGGCGAAACCTATTACGTCCGCAAGGACTACACCAACGCCGCCCAGAGCTTCGCCGAGGGATACAAGCGCTACCCGAAGAGCGGCAAGGCGGCCGACAATCTGCTGAAGCTCGGCATGTCGCTCGGCAATCTCGGCCAGAAGAAGGAGGCCTGCCTCACCTTCGGCCAGCTCGGCAAGGACTTCCCCAACGCCTCCGCCAACATCAAGGAGCGGGCGAGCCAGGAGAAGCAGCATCTCGGATGCTGACGGTGCCGCTTCGTGCGCGACGGGCGACCGGCAGAGGCTAGCGTCGCCTCTCCCCTCGGCGCCGAGGAATTCGCGGCGCAAATGGCGCCGCTCGGCCCCTTCGAGGCGCGGCCCTTCATCACCGTCGCCGTTTCGGGCGGCGCCGACAGCCTCGCTCTCTGCCTTCTTGCCGCGGGCTGGGCGGAGCGGCGCGGCGGCGCCGTCGCCGCGCTCACCGTCGATCACGGGCTGCGGCCCGGCTCCGCCGCGGAGGCGCGGCAGGTTGGCGCCTGGCTCGCCGCCCGCGGGATCGCCCATCACATCCTCTCCTGGCAGCCGCCCGCCGGGCTACGCGGCGTGCAGGAAGCGGCGCGCCGCGCGCGCTATGACCGCCTCGCCTCCTGGTGCCGCGAGGCGGGGTGCCTTCACCTGCTGACGGCTCATCATCGCGAGGACCAGGCCGAGACCTTTCTCTTGCGCCTCGCCCGCGGCAGCGGCCTCGACGGGCTCGCGGCGATCCCGGCCCTGCGCGAGACCGCCGACTGCCGCATCCTGCGCCCGCTCCTCGCCGTGCCGCGCGCTCGTCTCGCCGCGGCTCTGGAAGCGGCGGGCCAGGCCTGGATCAGCGATCCCAGCAACGAGAGCCCGCGATTTGCGCGCATTCGCCTGCGCGGCGCTGCCCCGCTCCTCGCGCGCGAGGGGCTGGGCAGCGCCCGTCTCGCCGAGACGGCGCGGCATCTCGGCCGCGCCCGCGCCGCGCTCGAGGACGCCGTGGCGCGCCACCTCGCCCGATGCGTCGCCCTTCACCCCGCAGGCTTCGCCCGTCTCGATGCCGCGCGCCTCGCCGAGGCGCCGGCGGAGATCGCGCTCCGCGCCCTGGCGCGGATCGCCGCCACGATCGGCGGCGCCGAGCACACGCCGCGCCTCGAACGCCTGGAGCGCCTCAACGCCGCGCTGGCCGCCGGGCTTCGCGCCGGCCGGACGCTCGGCGGCTGCCGCTTCCTGCCCTGGCGCGGCGGCGTGCTCGTCTGCCGCGAGGCGCGCTTGACGGCTGCGGCGATCGCGCTCGCGCCCGGGGAGCAGGCGCGCTGGGACCGACGCTTCACGATCCGCCTCGCGCCGAGCGCTCCGGAGGGCCTTTCGCTCGGCGCCCTCGGCAGCGCCGGCTTGCGGAGGGAAGCCGGAGGCTTGCCCGGCGCCGTGCGGCCGAGTCTGCCGGCGATGCATGATCTTGCCGGCATCGCCGCGGTTCCCCATTTGCAGTATGAACGGCCCGACCGGAGCGGCATCTTGGCGGCCATCGAGCGCCTCGCCTTCCGGCCGGAACGATCGCTCGCGCCGGCGGGCTTTACAGTTGTTTAAAGTAGGGCGCATCTTATCTGTATGCGGGACTGTTATCTCTATGTGGCATGGCGAGAAAGCCGGCCCTGGCCGGTTGAGACCGCCGCCCGCAATGTTCGGCCATACCCGCCGCCGCGTCGGCGGGCGTGACGCGAGGAAGGGCGCCCCTCGGCGATGCGGGGCGAAAGGCGGGTGGGAACCGCCCGGCAAGGGAATGAAAGGCCTCGACAGTGAATAATTTCGGCAAGAATCTCGCCCTGTGGATCATCATCGGGCTGTTGCTCGTCGCCCTCTTCAACCTGTTCCAGAGCTCGTCCTCGCACGGGCCGCAGTCGAGCCTGCCTTATTCGGATTTCCTCAGCGACGTGACGCGCGGCCAGGTCGCCGACGTCACCATCCAGGGCAACACGATCAACGGCCACTTCACCGACGGCCGCGCCTTCTCCACTTATGCGCCGAACGACCCCTCCCTCGTCGCCCAGCTCAAGGAAAAGGGCGTCCGAATCACGGCGCAGCCGATCGAGGACAACGTTCCCTCGCTCTTCAGCATCATCGTCTCCTGGTTCCCGATGCTGCTCATCATCGGCGTCTGGATCTTCTTCATGCGCCAGATGCAGGGCGGCGGCGGCCGGGCGATGGGCTTCGGCAAGAGCCGGGCGCGGCTTTTGACCGAGAAGGTCGGCCGCATCACCTTCGACGACGTCGCCGGCATCGACGAGGCCAAGCAGGAGCTCGAGGAGATCGTCGAGTACCTCAAGGACCCGCAGAAGTTCCAGCGCCTCGGCGGCAAGATCCCGAAAGGCGTGCTGCTGGTGGGGCCGCCCGGCACCGGCAAGACCTTGCTGGCGCGCGCCATCGCCGGCGAGGCGAATGTGCCCTTCTTCACCATCTCGGGTTCGGATTTCGTCGAGATGTTCGTCGGCGTCGGCGCCAGCCGCGTGCGCGACATGTTCGAGCAGGGCAAGAAGAACGCGCCCTGCATCATCTTCATCGACGAGATCGACGCGGTGGGCCGCCACCGCGGCGCCGGGCTCGGCGGCGGCAATGACGAGCGCGAGCAGACGCTGAACCAGCTCCTCGTCGAGATGGACGGCTTCGAGGCGAATGAGGGCGTCATCCTGATCGCCGCGACGAACCGCCCCGACGTGCTCGACCCGGCGCTGCTGCGTCCCGGCCGCTTCGACCGCCAGGTCGTCGTCCCCAACCCCGATGTCGTCGGCCGCGAGAAGATCCTCAAAGTCCATATGCGCAAGGTGCCGCTCGCCTCCGATGTCGATGCGCGCATCATCGCCCGCGGCACCCCCGGCTTCTCCGGCGCCGACCTCGCCAACCTCGTCAACGAGGCGGCGCTGATGGCGGCGCGCAAGGGCAAGCGCTCGGTGACGATGAGCGAGTTCGAGCAGGCCAAGGACAAGGTCATGATGGGCGCCGAGCGGCGCTCGATGGTCATGACCGAGGACGAGAAGAAGCTGACCGCCTATCACGAGGCCGGCCATGCTCTCTGCATGCTCTATGCCGAGGGGCACGAGCCGCTGCACAAGGTGACGATCATCCCGCGCGGCCGCGCCCTCGGCCTCACCATGTATCTGCCGGAGCGCGACAAGTATTCGCAATCGAAGATCGAGCTCGAGGCCATGGTGATCTCGGCCTTCGGCGGCCGCGTCGCCGAGGAGCTGATCTTCGGCCCCGAGCGGGTGACGACGGGCGCCGCCATGGACATCAAGCAGGCGACCAACATCGCCCGGCGGATGGTCACCGAATGGGGCTTCAGCGACAAGCTCGGGCCCCTGCGCTACAGCGAGAACGAGGAGGAGGTCTTCCTCGGCCACTCGGTGACGCAGCGCAAGAACGTCTCGGACGCGACGGCCGCGGTCATCGATCAGGATATCCGCCGGATCGTCGAGGACGGCGAGAAGCGGGCGCGCGAGATCCTGACGAACCACCTCGACGAGCTGCACGCGCTCGCCAAGGGCCTCCTCGAATACGAGACCCTGTCGATCGACGAGATCCGCCGGGTCATCAAGGGGCAGCCCATCGTGCGCGACACCGGCAAGACCGACGACGCGGCGCGGCCGCCTCCCGGGCGCCGCTCTTCGGTGCCGCCATCGGGCCGCGACAAGCCGGCGGGCGGCGGGCTGGAGCCGGAGCCGCAGCCCGGAGGATGATGGGCCGCTTCCCCGCCATCGGCTCGCGGCCGCCAGCGCTCGGCTTTCGGCTTCGAACAATCCTTACTGGCGCGTATACCAAATCTACACGGACGGCTGATAGCTGATGGCCCATAGCTGACGGCGCAGAGGGGGACCGCCATGGCGCGCAAGCTCTTCGGCACGGACGGCATCCGCGGCACCGCGAATGTCGAGCCGATGACGGCGGAGACGGCGCTCAAAGTCGCGATGGCGACGGGGGCGCGCTTCCGCCGCGGCGACCATCGCCATGTCGTCGTCATCGGCAAGGACACGCGGCTCTCGGGCTACATGCTGGAGCCGGCCCTCACCGCCGGCTTCATCGCCATGGGCATGGATGTGGTGCTGGTGGGGCCGCTGCCGACGCCGGCCATCGCCATGCTGACTCGCTCCTTGCGGGCCGATATCGGCGTCATGATCTCGGCCTCGCACAACGCCTATCAGGACAACGGCATCAAGCTCTTCGGCCCCGACGGCTACAAGCTCTCCGACGAGATCGAGGCGGCGATCGAGGCGCAGGTGGAGAACGGCGCCGGGCCGCGCGCCGAGCCGGCGCATCTCGGCCGCGCCAAGCGCCTCGAGGATGCCGGGGGCCGCTATATCGAATTCGTCAAGGCGAGCCTGCCGCGGCGGCTGCGCCTCGACGGGCTGCGCGTTGTCCTCGATTGCGCCAACGGCGCCGCCTACAAGGTGGCGCCGACCGTGCTTTGGGAGCTGGGGGCCGAGGTCTTCCCGCTCGGCGTCTCGCCGGACGGGCTCAACATCAACCGCGATTGCGGCACGATGTCGACCAAGGCGATGCAGCAGGAGGTGATGGCGCGCCGCGCCGATATCGGCCTCGCCCTCGATGGCGACGCCGACCGCCTGCTCGTCGCCGACGAGCGCGGCCGCCTCATCGACGGCGACCAGCTCATGGCGCTCATCGCCACGGCCTGGCATCGCGAGGGGCGCGTCGCCGGCGGCGGCATCGTCGCCACGGTCATGTCCAATCTCGGGCTCGAACGCCATCTCCAGGGGCACGGCCTCGCGCTCTACCGGACCGCGGTCGGCGACCGCTACGTCGTCGAGCGCATGCGCGCCGAGGGCTGCAACATCGGCGGCGAGCAGTCGGGTCACATCATCCTCAGCGACCATTCGACGACGGGCGACGGCCTCATCGCCGCGCTGCAGATCCTGGCGGCGCTCGTCGAACGCGGCGAGTCGGCGAGCCGGGCCTGCCGCGTCTTCGCGCCGGTGCCGCAGCTTCTGAAGAACGTGCGCTTCGGCAACGGCGCCGCGCCGCTCGAGCACAGCTCGGTCAAGAAGGCCGTTGCGGCGGCCGAGAAGCGCCTCGGCGGCGGCGGCCGGCTCCTCATCCGCAAATCGGGGACAGAGCCCTTGATCCGCGTCATGGCCGAGGGCGAGGACGAGGCGCTCGTCGCCGAGGTGGTGGCGGAGCTCTGCGCCGCCATCCGCGCCGCATCGAGCGACAGCGGCGACAGCCAAGCGGCCGAATGAAGGGCCGCGTCCTCGTCGTTGCCGGCTCGGATTCCGGCGCCGGCGCGGGCATTCAGGCCGATATCAAGACGGTGATGGCGCTGGGCGGCTACGCCACGACGGCGATCACCGCGCTCACTGCGCAGGACACGCTCGGCATCCATGAGGTGATGCCGGTGCCGCCCGCCTTCGTCGCGCGGCAAATGACGCTCGTCCTCGACGATATCGGCGCCGATTGCGTCAAGGCCGGGATGCTGGGCGACGCCGCGGTCATCGAGGCCGTGGCAGCGGTGCTGGAAGCGAAGGCGCGCGATGTCCCGCTCGTTCTCGACCCGGTGATGACGGCGAAAGGCGGCGCCGCTCTCCTGGCGCGCGCGGCCGAGGGCGCGCTGAAAACGCTGCTGCTGCCGCGCGCCGCGCTGCTGACGCCGAACGTGCCGGAAGCCGAAGCCTTGACCGGCCTCGCCATCGCCGATCTCGACGGGATGCGGCGGGCCGCCGATCGGCTCCTCGCCGCCGGGGCCCGTGCCGTCCTCGTCAAGGGCGGGCACCTGCCCGGCGACGTTGTCCGCGATCTCTACGCCGCCCCCGGCGGCGCGGTCGAGGTGATCGACGGCCCCCGCATCGCGACGCGCCACAGCCATGGCACGGGCTGCACCCTCGCCTCGGCGATCGCGACCGGGCTGGCGCAGGGCCTGGCGCCGCTCGCCGCCATCCGCCGCGCCCGCGCCTATCTCACCGAAGCGCTCCGCAACGCGCCGGGGCTCGGCCGCGGCCACGGTCCGCTGGGGCACGGGTATGGGATCGGCTGAGCGCGGAGGTAGGAATCAACAATCGCCGCCAATTGTGCGATAATGTCTAGTCTCCGCGGCGGAGCCATCGATGGACGGCATCTCCTGGCACCCGCACGGCGCTTCGACGCCGCCTTAGGCCGGCATTCGCGATGGCCTTCCTCGACCGCCTCGGCGATCCGCGCCATCGTCAATTCTATGACTACTGGAACGGCAAGCGCGCAGGCCGCTCCATGCCGCGGCGTCGCGACATCGATCCCATCGACATCCCGCAGCTCCTGCTCAACATCATGATCGCGGAGGTCGTAGGCTCCCGCTTCCGCTTCCGCCTCATCGGCTCGGCGATCGTCGAGGCCTTCGGCACCAACTCGACGGGAAAGTTCCTCGACGAGATTTGCAGCGGCGGCTATCGCGACTTCATCACCGGCGTCTACCGGACGGTCTGCGCCGAAAAGCGCCCCGTCTTCGCCGAAAGCGAGTTCGCGACGAGCAAGGGATACAGCATCACGGCGCGACGGCTCTTTCTTCCGCTCTCGGAGGACGACCGCAGCGTCGACCGCATCGTCGCGCTCCATCTCTTCCAGTACCGCAGCGCCGCGCCGGCCGTCATCGAGCTGGACCGGAGCGGCGATGCCGCGCGGCACAAGGCCGAGGTCATGCCGGCCTCGCCCGACGAAGGCGAGAGGGGATAGGTGCCGCCGGCCGACCAAGTACCTAGATTCGCAATTCGCTGATGCGGCGACCCTGGAGCGTCATTGCGAGCGCAGCGAAGCAATCCAGGAGCTCGCGCCATGGATTGCTTCGTCGGCTTCGCCTCCTCGCAATGACGAGTCGGGAAGGTGAATCAGGTTTCCGTGACAGCGGGTACTAAGCCCGCCCGAGGCTCCGCATGAAGGCGGCGATTCCGGCTTCGCAGACGACCGTGTCCTGCTCGCCATTGCCGCCCGAAGCCGCGACGCTGCCGACGACCTGACCGTCGACGAGGATGGGAAAGCCGCCGACGAAGACGGTGAAGCGGCCCTCATGCTGGGTGAAGATGCCGAACGCCTCCTCGCCGGGATAGGCGTTCTTGTAGGCATGCGTCGGCTTGCGGTGACCGGCGGCGGTGAAGGCCTTGTTGATCGCGATCTGCACACTCGTCACCTTGCCGCCGTCGAGCCGGCGGAGGGCGATCGGATAGCCCGCGGCGTCGGCGACGCACAGGACCTCGGGCACGCCGATCTCCTCCGCCTTCTTCTGCGCCGCGTCGAGGATGAGGTTGGCCTCGGCGAGGCTCAGCGTCTTGTAGGTGAGCATTATTCAGCGGCCTCGGCCTGCGGGGCGCTGAGGAATTTGTGGGTGAGGCCGTCGAGATAGAGGCGGCGCATCATCGTCGCCTCGCGGACGAGGCGCAGGCAGCTCTCGCGAAGTTCCGGCGTCGAGGCGTGCTTCTCCAGGATGGCGAAGCCGCGCTCGCCATGCTCGGTATCGGCGACGATGTGGAGGCGGAAGAAGACGACCTCCTCCTCGGTGAAGCCGTATTTCTCGAGGAGCGGCGGCGTCGTCCGGCTGTAGATCTGCGGCACCTGCGATTCGAGGCCGACCAGGAGCCCCGCCAGCGCCTCGATATAGGAGCGGTGCGACTGGCGGAAGCACCAGCTCTGCAGCCCCAGCGTCTCGGGCAGCAGCTCGCCGTTCTTCTGCGCATCGAGGATCGACTGCCGGCTCATGCCGCAATGCTCGCCGAAATCGAGCAGGAGATCCGTGTGCTTCACCGCCGGGAAGTTGGCGTCGCCGACGAAGCCTTCCTCCTCCATGATGTTCTCGACGATGAAGTGCCGGACCTCGTCATCCGGACAATTCCCGTAAACCGTGGCGAGCCATTGCGGGAAGAGGCTCACATAATGGTAGTGCTGCTTCGTCCATTCGCCGAGCAGACGGCGATTGAGCCGCCCCGAGACCCAGGCATCGCTCCAGGGATGGATCTTGGAATGCCGCTGCTGGATCGCCTCCTCGATCTGGAGCCGGAATTCGCTCTTGGCCATCGCGCGTCCTCCTCGTCTGGATTGGGTGATTTGTATACAGTTCGGGCCGAGCGTCAAGCGCGGCGCCCGCCCTCCTCCGTCTCGCGCCGCAGGAAATCGGTGCCGGCATTCATGACGTGCCGATGCGCGAGGAGCGAAGCCAGCTCCTCGTCCCCGGCGATGACCGCCTTCAGGATCGCGGCATGCTCCTCCCAGGTGGCGGCCGCCCGCATCGCCGGCGGAGCGAAGACGATGCCGGTGCGCAGGCGCAGGCTCCGCATGAGGTCGCCGAGCACGCGGTTGCTGCCGGCGGCGGCGAGCGCATCGTGGAAGCGGGCATTGAGCTCCGGCAGCTTGTCGGCGGCGCCGCTCGCCGCCGCCGCCGTTCCCGCGCGCAGCACCTCGGCGAGAACGCGGAGCATGGCCGGATCCCGTCGGCGAGCGGCGTGGCGGGCGTTCAGGGCTTCGAGCGTAGCGCGCACCTCGATCATCTCGATGGCGTCCTCGGGCGAGTGCGCCGCGACGGCGGCGCCGCGCCGCGCCGTCACTTCGACGAGACCTTCCGCGGCGAGCGAGCGCAGAGCCTCGCGCACCGGGTTGCGCGAGACGCCCAGCTGCTGCGCCAGGCGGTCCTCGACGAGGCGCTGCCCCGGGCGCAGCCGCCCGCCGAGGATGGCCTGGCGGAGCTCGCTGGTGACGACGTCCCGCAGCGGGGCACGGGCCGTTTCCGGCGGCGCGGTGTCCGGTGCTGTCGACATTTATGTCATTGTATACAAATTCCTCGTCGGCCGCATCCCTTTCTTGCGCTCGACAGAGCCGCCGCGCGCGTGATGGAATCCTCGTCCGCTTGCTCGGGCGGTGCGACAGGGAATAAGAGGCAGCATGTCCCGCGACGATTTCCTCGTGCCCGCCGAAGCCCTGCGCCTTGCCGCGCTCGGGCTCCTCGCCGAGGCGCCGCGCCGCTATAGCGAGCTCGCCGGCGAGATCCGGCATTTCGCCAGCCGCATCGCCGGGCCATCGCTCGAACTGATGGGCACCTCCGTCGAGCTGCTGCGCTATGAGCGCCTCATCGAGCCGGGCGAAGACGATGCCGTCGCCGAGGAGCCGCTGCTGCGCCTCACCGCGGCCGGGCGAGAGATGCTCCTCGCGCTGCTGCGCCTGCCCTTGAAGGCGCCGGGCAGCCAGTTCAACCGGCTCTTCCTCGCCCTGAAGCTGCGCTTCCTCCACCTCCTGCCTGCCGCGGGCCAGGCGGAGCAGATCGGCCTCATCTCGGATTGGTACCGCTGCGAGCGCGAGCGCCTCGCCGAGCTGCGCCGTCACCCCGCGGCCAATTCTGCCTTGCTTCTCGCCTGGCTCGATCAGGAGACGGCGCAGATCGATGCGCGCCTTGCCTGGCTGGCAGAAGCGGCGAGCGCGACGCGAAGCTGAGCCCCAACCCGCGGGAGGAACGAATGAGCCCGACCAGCGCCGACACCGCTCCGAGCGCCCATCCCGTCATCGAGCCCGGAACCGTCCTCGTCATGGAGACGCGCGAGGGGCGGCTCGGCCAATGGCTGCTCGACGGCCGCCATCGCCTCCTCGCCGACGAGCCGAAGGAGGCGGGCGGCGACGATGCGGGCCCGGGTCCCTACGAGCTTCTGCTGATGAGCCTCGGCGCCTGCACGGCGATGACGCTCCGCCTCTATGCCGAGCGCAAGGGATGGCCGCTCGAACGCGTCCTCGTGCGGCTCCGCCACAGCCGGGTGCACGCCGCCGACTGCGTGGAATGCGACGAGAAGCCGGTCCTGCTCGACCATATCGACCGGACGATCACGCTCGAAGGGGCGCTCGACGCGGCGCAGCGCGATCGCCTCATGGCGATCGCCGACAAATGCCCGGTGCACCGGACCTTGAGCGCGCCGATCCGCATCGAGACGCATCGCGCCTGAGGGCGAGGCCGGGACCCGCTAGGGTGAATAGAGGTGCTGGCCGCCGGTGACGAAGATCTCGGTGCCGGTGACGTAATCGGCGCCGGGACCGCAGAGATAGAAGACGGTGGCGGCCACATCCTCGGGCGTGCCGAGGCGCGCCAGGGGAATGCGCGGGATCAGCATCTCGGTTTCGGGCGAGAGCATGGCGGTGCGGATCTCGCCCGGCGCCACCGCATTGACGCGCACGCCGAGCTGCGCGAACTCGACGGCGAGCTCACGCGTCAGCGCCGAGAGCGCCGCCTTCGAGGTCGAATAGGCCGAGCCCGCAAAGGGATGGATGGCGTGGCCCGCGATCGAGGTGATGTTGACGATCGCGCCCTTGGCGAGGGCCAACGCCTCGGCGAAGCCGCGCGCCAGCAGCAGCGGCGCGAAGAAATTGAGCTGGAAGACGTCGTACCAGCCGCCGATATCGCCGTTGAGGCAGCCGAGGCGCTCCTTATAGGGCGTCTTCGGCGACACGCCGGCATTGTTGACGAGGGCGTGCAGCGGCTTGCCGGCCAACAGCGATTTCGCCTCATCGATAAAGGCATCGAGCCCCTCGGCAGTGCCGAGATCGGCGGTGATGTGGTGCGTCCAATTGGGATCGCGCTTGCATTCGGGCGGCACCTCCTCGCGCGAGCAGGTGATGATCTCCCACCCCGCCTCGCTGAAATGCCGCACCGTCGCATGGCCGATGCCGCGGCTCGCGCCGGTGAGGATGAGCTGCTTGCGTTCCGCCGCCATGGTCAAAGTCTACGGCATGGCGGGACGTTCGGCCAGCGGCGACAAGTGAGCCAAGCGGCGAGTCAGCCGGTCAAAAGCGGCGCAGCGGCCGTCCGGGGACGACCGCCGCGCTCATCCACTCTGGTTGATCTGAATTTACGAGGGCTTCCGCCGTCTGCGCGTCAGGGCCAGCGCACCCAGCCCGGCGCCGAACAGGGCAAGCGTGCCCGGCTCCGGCACGCTGCATCCCCCAGGGCCGCACTGGCCCTGATTGGTGCCGGTAAAGATATTGGCGAGCGGTCCGGGCGCCGTGCCGCTATGGGCGTCGGCGGTCTGCTCCGAAAGGCCGCTTGCATCGAGCCCTTCCCAGGGAACGAAGTGGCCGGCGATGTTTCCGCCATCCTGCGTGTTGTCGGGGCTGAAATTCGCCGAGATCGGATTACCGCCGAGGAGTGCCGAGAAGGCGACGTCGAAATTGCCGACGAAGGCGCAAATGGCGGCCACCTTGTTGCAGCTCGCCTGCTCGCTGGGGGTAATGCTCCCGAAGGGATTGTTGCCCCATTCGTCATCATAATCGGTCTGGAAAAGATTGCCGTTATGCAGCCCTCCCGTGGGCGAACCTACCGATGTCGCATCGGATCCCCAGTGTACGGCGTAAACCGTACCCGCGGCAATATTGGGCAGCGTGATCGTCTGGGTCGTGTTCTTGTTGATCCCCTGATACCCCGTCAGCACGAGCTGCACGTTGGTAAAGCTTCCCGCGGACGTATTCTGAATATAAAGGTTCGGATTATCGCCGCTGCCGCCACCATTATCGACCAGGGTCAGCGCGCCGCCATTCGTGCAATCGACATCGGCACAACTTGCGTCATATGCGCCGATGATATGCGAAACGAGAACATTTGCGTGCGCCGATGGGCTCAGCAGAGTGAGGGCAACGACGCTTGTCGTGGCAAGGAGCTGCTTCTTCATAGCTTGACCACCTCCCCCAGTTGACGGCCACCTCTCACGGGTCAATCCGGGCCGCTATGGAAGGTCCTGCAATACGCGTGCCAACTCAGAAGAATCAGATGGTTACTTGCCTAGACATCTCGACATAACGAAAATCTGTAAATTTTCCCGACAGTCAGATCAGCAAGACGCCCGGATTTGCGCGGCGGTGCGCAATTGGTCGATCCGGCCCGCGCAGGTTAAAGTCTTGGCAATGGCCGCCGGCTGTTCGGCAGGTGAGGTGCCGGTCGCCGATAACCAGCATCTTCGGGGGACGTCCATGCGGGTTCGGCAGCGAGGAGCGAAGGCGGCGCCTTCTTCTCTTCTGCGCGAGGCGACATCACTGCTCCAGCGCGGACAGGCGTCCGAGGCCGCGGCTCGGTGCGCGACGGTGCTCGGTGCAGAGCCTGGCCATGTCGGGGCGTTGCAGCTTCTCGGAGTCATTCGCGCCCGGGAAGGTCGGCTCGATGACGCCTTGCGCCTTCTGAACGAAGCTCTGGACCGCGATCCGAATTCGCCCGAAGCGCACAACAACCTCGGAATGGTCTTCGCCGCCTTGCAGCGTTTCGACAAGGCCGTGGCTTCTTACGAGCGCGCCATCGAGCTCAGCCCGCGTTATGCGATCGCCTACAACAATCTCGGCAGCGCGCTCGCGGCCCTCGGGCGCCGGGCCGAGGCGGTGACCCGTTTCGAGCAGGCGCTGGCGCTCGAGCCGGGCTACGCCGAGCCGCTTGCCAATCTCGGCGGCCAGCTCCGCGAACTCGGCCGGCACGAGGAAGCCGCCGCTTGCTGCGAAAGAGCGATCGCCCTCAAGCCCGAATTCGCGGAAGCACATCTCAATCTCGGAAGCGCGCTCATGGCTCTCGGGCGTCATCAGGACGCCGCCGCGTCTTTCGCCAAGGCGCTGAGCCTGAGGCCCGAGCTCGTGGCGGCGCGCCTCAATCTGGGGAGCGCTCTCCACGCGCTCGAGCGCTACGATGAAGCCGCAGCCCAATATCGCCGCGTTCTCGCCGCAGATCCCGGCTCGATCGAGGCGCGGCTCAGCCTCGCCAGCACTCTGAAGGCGGCGGACGATCACCGTGGGGCCGTGGCCGAGCTGAGTGACCTGCTCGCCGCCGCACCGGAGCATGTCGAGGCGCGCATCAATCTCGGGGTCACCCTGGAGGAGATCGGCCGCATCGAGGAGGCGCGCGCGCAATTCGAACATGCGATCGCGATCGCGCCCGGACGTGCCCTTTCCTACCCGCCGCTCATCCGCTTGAAGCGCATGACGCCTGGCGACCCGCTGCTTGCGACGATGGAAGCGCTGATGCGCGACGGCCGGTCGCTGACCGACAAGGAAGCGCTCGAGCTCGATTTCGCCCTCGGCAAGGCGCTCGCGGATATCGGCGAGCATGAGCGCTCCTTCGCCCATCTTCTCGCCGGCAACGCGCGCAAGCGCCGCTCAATCCGCTACGACGAAGCGTCCGACCTCGAACGCCTCGCGCGCATCGCGCAAGCCTACACGCCCGAGCTCCTGCAGCGCCTCTCGGATCTGGGCGACCCGTCGCCGGCGCCCGTCTTCATTCTCGGTATGCCCCGGTCAGGATCGACGCTCGTCGAGCAGATCCTCGCAAGTCACCCCAAAGTCTTCGCCGGTGGCGAGCGCAACGATTTCCGCGCGGCGATGCGCGAGGCTGCGCCCGACGGCGCTGCGTCGCCCTTTCTAGGCTCGGCCGCGAAACTGACGGGAGAGACGCTGCGCCGGCTGGGGAGCGCCTATCTGGCGCGCCTCGCCGCCGCGGAGGCACGCTCCTTGAGGCGCCGTCCGGAAGCGGTGCGTGCCCTCCGCATCACCGACAAGATGCCAGCGAATTTTCGCTTCATTGGGCTCATCCACTTGGCGTTGCCGAACGCCCGCATCATTCACACTTGTCGCGATCCCATCGACACTTGCCTCTCATGTTTTGCCCAGCTCTTCGCCGACGACAATCAGCCCTTTTCCTACGACCTGGCCGAGTTGGGCCGCTACTACGCCGCCTATAGGGCGCTCATGGACCATTGGCGGCAAGTCTTGCCGGAGGGTAGAATACTGGACGTGCAGTATGAAGACTTGGTGGCGGATGTGGAGACCCACGCCCGGCGGATCGTCGCGTATTGTGGGCTCGGCTGGGCGGATGCCTGCCTCGAGTTTCAGCACGCAAACCGCCCGGTGAAGACGGCGAGCTCCGTTCAGGTGCGGCAGCCTATCTACGGGAGCTCCGTCGGACGCTGGCGGCCCGATGATCGGACGCTTCGCCCTTTGCTCGAGGCCCTTGGGATTGCGGCGACTGTGCGGTCGCAGGCGGTGCCGCCCAAGTCACCGTCCGCCCTCCGAGAGACCGCTCAATGACGGAGCTTGCCGCAATCAAACATACCAATCTCTTCGCGACGCCGCTCCTGGCCCATCGCTGGAGCGATGGTCCGGAGCTCAATGAGGAGCTGCGCGAGCGGATTCTCGCCGAGGAACAAGGAACCGCCGGAGAAAGCAAGACGAATGTCGGCGGCTGGCACTCCGAGGCGGGCCAGCTCGAATTCTGCGGTGACGCCGGACGCCGCCTCATCCTTCATATGTACGAAATGGCCGATGAGGCGACGCGCCGGGTGCTGACGGAATATGGGCAAGCCGCGCGGCCGATGCGTTGGACACTGCATGCCTGGGCAAACATCAACCGCGCGGGCGATTTCAACCGAACGCACACGCACCCCGGTTCCACTTGGTCCGGCACCTACTATGTCGATCCCGGCGAGCCGCCAGACGATGCCGAGCATGGAACGCCGATTCACTTGTTCGATCCTTGCCAGGGACGCGCGAATACCTTCCTGCCTCCGCTCATTCCGTCGAGCATTCTCATCCGACCCGAGGCAGGTTTGATGATCCTCTTTCCGAGCTACCTGCCGCACACGGTATTTGCCCATCGGGGTCGTCGGCCCCGCATTTCGATCGCCTTCAATCTGCGCAAGGAGCCCTTCCCCTGACGGAGATTGCGCAAGGAGCGGCGGACAACGTTTCGGAGTGCGCCACATCGGCCGTTTTCGCGAAATTGCGCGAAGCGTCTGTTCTTTTCGACAACGGGCGCTTCAGCGAGGCCGAGCGGCTCTATGAAGCCATTCTTGCCGACGCTCCTCGGCAGTTCGATGCGCTGATGCGCCTGGCCACCTTGCGGATGCAGGATGGGCGGCTCGACTCCGCCATCGCATTGCTCGAAACGGCGGTGAATCGCAATGGCGCTTCCGCAGAAGCGGTTTCTGCCCTTGCAACCGCGCTGCAACTTTGCCAGCGCTACGACGAAGCAATCGACGCCTATGACAGCGCAATCCTGCTCGATCCCGCCCGGGCGGAGCCTCATTACGGCCTCGCCACCGTGATGACTGTGCAGAGACGGTGGGACGAGGCGATCGCCTGCTACCGTCGCGCGCTGGCAATCGATCCCGAGTACGCGGAAGCGAGCTGCGGCCTCGGTACGGTACTCCGCCTGCTCGGACGGCACCATGAGGCAATCGCCAGCTTCGATCGGGCTCTCGCAGTCGATCCCGACTACGCCGATGCGCTCCTCGGCCGCGCGCTCGCCCTTCAGGCGCAGATGCGCCACGCCGAAGCGGTGCCTTGCTTCGAGCGCGTCCTCGCGAATGACGGCGGCCACGCCGAGGCGCACCTCGGTCTGGGCGCCAGCCTGCAAGCTCTCGACCGGTACGCGGACGCGATCTCGCATTACGAAAAGGCATTGTCGATCAGACCCGATCACGCCGATGCCCGCGTCACGCTCGGCTCGGCACTCGAGGAGCTGGGCCGCGTCGCGGAAGCGGTCGATGCCTACGAGACCGCGATCAAGACCGCACCACGCAACGCGCGGGCCTATTTCGCTCTGGCCAACGCCAAGCCCACGGCGCCTGGCGACCGCCACGTCGCGGCGATGGAGGCGTTGCTGAGGGATGAACGGGCGCTGACCCCCGACTCTCAGATCCAGCTTCGTTTCGCGCTGGCAAAAGCACTTTCCGACCTTGGCCAGGATGAGCAGTCATTCTCGCATCTGCTGGTCGGCAACGCCCTCAAGCGCCGAACAATCGACTACGACGAGTCGGCGGCGATCAGCCTCTTCGCGCGCATCCGGGAGGTGTTCACCGCCGAGCTCTTGGCGAGCCGGGACGGCGCCGGCCACCCATCGCCGATACCGGTCTTCATCGTCGGAATGCCGCGATCCGGATCGACGCTGGTCGAGCAGATTCTGGCGAGCCACCCCCGGGCCGCGGCCGTCGGTGAGCGACTCGACTTTCGCGACGCGGTCCGGCGGGTCGGCGGCGACAGCGCCGCCGCGCCTTTCCCCGAATCGGTGCGCGTCTTGAACGATGAACGACTGCGCGCATTGGGCGCCAGCTACGTCACGGCGATCGAAGCGGCGGCCGCGCGCCTTGCTGGCGAGCGGCGCCGGGCGCCCAGGAAGATCATCGATAAGACCCTGGTCAATTTCTGCTTCCTGGGCCTCATCCGGTTAGCGCTGCCCGGCGCGCGCATCATTCATACGCAGCGCGATCCGATCGACACTTGTCTTTCCTGCTTCTCGAAGCTGTTCGCGAGCGAGCAGTCTTTCGCCTACGATCTCGGCGAACTCGGGCGCTATTACCGTGCCTACGCATCGCTGATGGAGCACTGGCGCGCCGTCCTTCCGGGCGAGGTCATCCTCGACGTGCAATACGAGGCCTTGGTCGAGGACGTGGCCGGCCAAGCGCGACGGCTGGTCGCGCATTGCGGCCTCGACTGGGACGACGCTTGCCTCGCCTTCCACGAGACGAAGCGCCCGGTAAAGACCGCGAGCGTCGCTCAGGTGCGCCGCCCGATCTATCGAAGCTCGGTCGGCCGCTGGCGGCCGAGCGAGGCCGTATTGCGACCGCTGATCGAGGGGCTGGGTCCGGAATGCATGCTCAAATCCGGGAGACCGTCATAGGAGACGGGATTGCCGGCGGCCGCTGATCTCCTCACGCCTGCTTGCGCGCCGGCGGGAAGCTCTGGCGCGGCTCCGCGATGCCGGCCGGGTCCTGGTGGATCATCACCTCGGCATAGGGAAAGGCCTCGCGGATGCGCGCCTCGACCTCGTCGGAGACGGTGTGGGCGTGCTGGAGGCTCATCCCGCCATCCATTTCGAGATGGAGCTGGATGAAGGCGGTGGGCCCGGCGGCGCGCGTGCGCAGATCGTGGACGGCGCGCACCTCGTCATGCGCGGTCGCGATGGCGCGGATGCGCGCGCGGTCGGCATCCGGGATCTCGCGGTCCATGAGCTGCGTCAGCGCGCCGCGCGCGATCGCCCAGGCGCTATAGACGATCCAGAGCGCGATGGCGGCGCCGAAGATGGGGTCGACCAGGAACCACCCCAAGGCGCTCGACAGGACGAGGGAGAGGATGACGCTGCCATTGAGGACGAGATCGCCGCGGTAATGCAGCTCGTCCGAGCCGATCGCGAGCGAGCCGGTCTTGGCGACGACCCCGCGCTGGTAGCGCACGAGGAGGAGCGTTACCGCGACCGAGAAGACCATGATGCCGATGCCCGTCATGGAATGCTCGACCGGCGCCGGGTTGATGATGCGGTAGAGCGCCTCGACGAGCAGGAAGACGGCGGAGCCGGCGATGAAGGCGGATTGGCCGAGCGCCGCGATCGGCTCCGCCTTGCCGTGGCCGAAGCGGTGCTCGCGATCGGCCGGGGTGATGGCGGCGCGCACGGCGAGGAGATTGATGAGGGATGCGGCGATGTCGAGGCCGGAATCGAGGAGGCTCGAGAGCACGCTGACCGAACCGGTGAGGACCCAGCCCAGGAGCTTCACGGCGATGAGCAGCGTTGCGACCGCGACCGAGGCGTAGGTCGCCCGCTTCATCATCGCCCCCAGCTCGGCCACAGAGAGCGCCATCGCTCGCCTCGCCCTACGGGAACAAACGCTCGGTCCGCCAGCCTGCGCCCTCGCGGATATAGACGAGGCGGTCATGCAGGCGGAAGGGCCGGTCTTGCCAGAACTCGATGCGCTCCGGCAGGACGCGGTAGCCCGACCAGTGCGGCGGCCGCGGCACCTTGCCGATGGCAAAGCGCGCCGTCGCCGCCGCGACGCGCGCCTCGAGCTGCGCCCGCCCCTCGATCGGGCGCGACTGGTCCGACGCCCAGGCGCCGATCTGGCTGAGGCGCGGGCGCGTCGCGAAATAGGCGTCCGCTTCGGCCTCGGTCACCCGTTCGACCTTGCCTTCAACGCGGAACTGGCGGCGCAGGCTCTTCCAATGAAAGCAGAGCGCCGCCACCGGGTTCGCCGCGAGGTCGCAGCCCTTGCGGCTCTCGGTGTTGGTGTAGAAGACGAAGCCGCGCTCATCGACGCCCTTCAGGAGCACCATGCGGGCCGACGGCCTTCCCGCCGCATCGACCGTCGCGAGCGCCATGGCGTTGGCGTCGTTCGGCTCACTCTTTGACGCCTCGTCGAGCCAGGTCTTGAACTCGGCGAAAGGCTGGTTCCAGGCGATGTCGCTCACGGCAAATCCTTCGAGGCAGAGCCGCCACCATAGCGGCATCGGTGGCATTTTGCATCGCCGCGGTTCCCGCTGGCGGAGGGGCCGGCCTATAATGGCGTTGGCACGGCAGAGAGCGGCGCCGGCGCTGCGCCGCCGCATGGTGATCGAGGTTCGTCGCATGAGGATGATAGCGGCCATCGCCCTTCCCGCGGCGCTGCTGCTGGCGGGCTGCGTCGATGCGGAAGGCGGTCCCAACGCGACCGGCGGAGCGCTGCTCGGCGCCGCCGCCGGCGGCCTCCTTGGCAGCCAGTTCGGCAGCGGCGCCGGCAAGCTCGCGGCGACCGGCGCCGGCGCGGTGCTGGGCGGCGCCATCGGCGGCAGCTCTGGCCAATCGCTCGACCGCGCCAACCGGCTCGCGCAGAACACGGCGCCGCCGCCCTCCGGCACGGCGCCGCTGCCCTGGCAGATTCCCGGCGCCTCCGGCACCGTGACCCAGCCGCCGCCGCCGCCACCCGGCGCGCCGACGGTCGCGCCGATCGGGCCCGGCGGCCATGCCGAATGCCGCGAGTTCCAGCAGACGATCCTCATCGGCGGCCAAATGCAGAAGGCTTACGGCACGGCCTGCCGCCAGGCGGACGGCACCTGGCGGATCGTGCCCTGAGATTCTGCCCGGTTGTGCCGGCGCCGCTTCCGCGGGATGATCACCGCGCCCATTGGACCCACCGGCAATGAAAGATCCTTACCAGACGCTCGGCGTCGGGCGCACCGCCTCGCCCGAGGACATCAAGCGCAGCTACCGCCGGCTCGCCAAGAGGCTGCATCCCGATCTCAATCCCGGCGACAAGCGGATCGAGCAGCAATTCAAGGAGGTGACCGCCGCCTATGATCTGCTGTCCGACCCCGAGAAGCGGGCGCGGTTCGACAGCGGCGAGATCGATGCCGGCGGCGCCGAACGCGGCTTCCGCTATACGCGGCGCGAGGCGGGCGGCGGCCGCGCCCGGCCGTTCTTCGCCGAGGATAATGCGTCGGTCGACGACATCATCGCCGAGATCCTGCGCGGCAAGCGCGGCCCCGGCGCCCAGCGTGCGCGCCCGGCGCGGCGCGGGGAGGATGCCAAATTCACGCTCGCCGTGCCCTTCGTCGAGGCCGCCCTCGGGGCCAAGAAGCGCGTTGCGCTCGGCGCCGAGAAGACCGTCGAGATCACCATCCCCGCCGGCATCGAGAACGGGCAGACCCTGCGCCTCAAAGGCCAGGGCGATGCCGGACAGAATGGCGGCGAAGCGGGCGACGCGCTCATCGAGATCACCGTCGAGCCTCACCCCGTCTTCACCCGCAAGCAGCGCGACATCCTGAGCGAGCTGTCGGTGAGCCTGCCGGAAGCGGTGCTGGGCGCGACGGTGACGGCGCCGACGCTCCACGGCCCGGTCGCGCTCAAAGTGCCGCCCGGCGCCAATACCGGGACCATGCTCCGCCTGCGCGGCAAGGGCCTCCCGGCGCGCGGGCAGGCGGCTGCGGGCGATCATTACGTGAGCCTGCGCGTCGTCCTCCCCGACTCGCCCGATCCCGAGCTCGTGCGCTTCATCGAGAGCTGGGCCGCCCGCCATCCCTACCGGGTGCGCGACGAGTAAGCCACGCCCGAGGATTGACCGCGAAGACACGAAGAAGACGAAAATCGCTTTTCGGCGCAAAGCGCCGGCACAAACCCTTCGTGCCTTCGGGTCTTCGTGGTTCAAGCGCCGCGCGGCGTGCCCGGCCTCACCGGCGCCGACGATGGAAATCGATGGGGGTCGGGTGCGACGGGGCGGTCTCGGACACATCGAGCAGCTCGGCGAGCGGGATGCGCATCGCCGCCGCCTCGGCCGCCGCAACGCGCCGCATCGCCGGCAGCACCGCCTTCTGCCACGGCGTCTCGGCATCGCGGAAGCGCCAGCCGCCGGCGACCGGCAAGTCGAGCGCGCGGTAAAGATCGGCGAGGCTCGCGCTCGCAAGGGCGCGCGCGAGCACCCAGCCGCCGCCCGTCGTCGCCGCGACGAAATTCGCCTTCTGCAACGGCGCCAGATGGTCGTCGATGGCCGAGACGGCGACGCCGAGGCGCTGCGCGAGATCGCCGGCCGACATCATGCCGCCGGCGCGTGCCCGGCGCGCCAGCTCGGCAAGAAGCGCGAGCGACAGGCCGAGATGCCGCCCCTCGGCCGTCACATGCTTCTCGCCGAGATCGATGCGCCATTGCGGCAGGGCAGCGGCGACGACCGCCCCGAACAGCACGGCGGCCCAGGAGATGTACATCCAGAAGAGGAAGATCGGGATGGCGGCCAGCGTCCCGTAGACGGTCCGGTAGGACGAGATATGGACGATGTAGAGGCCAAAGCCGATCTTCAGGACCTCGATCGCCGCCGCCGCGACGAGCGCGCCCGTCAGCCCCTCGCGCCAGCGCACGGTGCAGTTCGGCATCAGCGTGTAGACGAGGGTGCAGGCCAAGGTCTCGAGCAGGAAGGGCACGATGAGGGCGAGGCGGTGCAGCCACGGCGCCGCCGCCTGCTCGAGCGCGGCGGCATTGATTCCCGCCGTCGTCGCGAAGGATTGCAGATATGTGGAGAGCGAGAGGCTCATGCCGACGAGGAGCGGCCCCAAGGTGAGGAGCGCCCAATAGGAGAGGATGCGCTGCAGCCACGGCCGCGCCGTGCGCACGCGCCAGATCGCGTGGAGCTGGTCCTCGATGGTGACGAGGAGAAGAATCGCGGTGACGACGAGGGCGATGACGCCGACCGCCGTCGTGCGCGCCGCGATCGAGGCGAAATAGTTGAACCAATAGGCCGCTTCCTCGCCGACGGCGGGCACGAAATAGTGCATGAGGTCGCCGAGGAAGCGCTCGCGCGCGTCGCTGAAGATGGGAAAACCGGAGAAGATCGCCGTCACGATGGCGACGAGCGGCACCAGCGACAGCAGCGTCGTGTAGCTGAGCGCGCCGGCGCCCGTCAGGCAGCCATCGGCGACGAAGCGGCGCAGCGCATAGCCGAGAAAGGCGCCGGCGGTGGCAAGGCCGCGGGCAAGGCGGGAGACGGGGCGGAGCATCGCCCGGCAAACGCCCGCGACGCGCGGAAGATGCAGGCGCTCCTCCCGGCTATGTTGGCCGACGCTCCGCCGATCGTGTAGGATGCGGCCCGGCCTTGCCGCCCCCGCCCCCTCTTGCGCGATTGGAGTTCGAGTTCGGATGAGTGACGCAAAACCGCTCATGGCCGGCAAGCGCGGCCTCGTCATGGGCGTTGCCAACGACCGCTCCCTTGCCTGGGGCATCGCCAAGGCGGCGCATGCGCAAGGCGCCGAGCTCGCCTTCACCCATCAGGGCGAAGCGCTCGAAAAGCGGGTCCGGCCTCTCGCGGAAGGGATCGGCAGCAGCCTCGTGCTCGATTGCGATGTGACGGATTCGGCGAGCCTCGACCGCGTCTTCGCGACCCTGACGGAGCGCTGGGGGCAGCTCGACTTCCTCGTCCATGCCATCGCCTTCTCCGACAAGGAGGAGCTGAAAGGCAAATATGTCGAGACGACGCGCGCCAATTTCATGCGGACGATGGAGATCTCCTGCTATTCCTTTACCGATCTCTGCCGGCGCGCCGTGCCGCTGATGGGCCGCGGCGGCAGCCTCCTGACCCTCACCTATTACGGCGCCGAGCGCGTCATGCCGCATTACAACGTCATGGGCGTGGCCAAGGCAGCCCTCGAGGCCAGCGTGCGCTACCTCGCCGTCGATCTCGGCGGGCAAGGGATCAGCGTCAACGCGATTTCGGCCGGGCCCATCAAGACGCTCGCCGCCTCCGGCATCGGCGACTTCCGCTATATTCTCAAATGGAACCAGTACAACGCGCCGTTGAAGCGCAACACGACGATCGAGGATGTGGGCGGCGCCGGCGTCTATCTCCTCAGCGACCTCTCGGCGGGCGTCACCGGCGAGATCCATCACGTCGACAGCGGCTATCACGTCGTCGGCATGAAGGCGGTGGACGCGCCCGACATCTCGGTGGTGTGACGGCTGATCCCATGGCCGGCAACAGCTTCGGCACGGCGTTCCGCTTCACCACATGGGGCGAGAGCCATGGCCCCGCCATCGGCTGCGTCGTCGACGGCACGCCGCCGCGCCTGCCGCTCAGCGAGGCCGACATCCAGCCCTGGCTCGACCGCCGCAAGCCCGGCCAGTCGCGCTACACGACGCAGCGCCGCGAAGCCGATGCCGTGCGCATCCTCTCCGGCACCTTCGAAGGGCTGACGACGGGAACGCCGATCCAGCTCCTCATCGAGAACACCGACCAGCGCCCGCGCGATTACGGCAATATCCGCGACCGCTTCCGGCCCGGCCATGCCGATTACACCTATTGGGCGAAATACGGCATCCGGGACTATCGCGGCGGCGGCCGCGCCTCGGCGCGCGAGACGGCGAGCCGCGTCGCCGCCGGCGCCATCGCCCGCAAGATTCTCGCGACCTTCATCGGACCGCAGGTCACGATCCGCGGCGCCCTCGTCCAGATGGGCCCGCATCCGATCGATCGCGCGCGCTGGGACTGGTCGGCCGTCGCCAAGAACCCGTTCTGGTGCCCCGATGCCGAGGCGGCGGCGCGCTGGGCCGAGTTCCTCGACGGCGTCCGCAAGGCGGGGTCCTCGACCGGCGCCGTCATCGAGGTGGTGGCGTCGGGCATTCCTCCCGGCCTCGGCGACCCGGTCTACGACAAGCTCGACGGCGACATCGCCCGGGCGCTGATGACGATCAACGCCGTGAAGGCGGTCGAGATCGGCGCCGGCTTCCAGGTCGCGGCGCTGTCGGGCGAAGAGAATGCCGACGAGATGCGGATGCGGGACGGCAAGGTCGAGTTCCTCTCCAACAACGCCGGCGGCATCCTCGGCGGCATCTCGACGGGGCAGGACATCGTGGCGCGCTTCGCCGTGAAGCCGACGAGCTCGATCCTGACGCCGCGCCGCACCGTCACCGAGGGCGGGGAGGAGACCGAGATCGCGACGCATGGCCGGCACGATCCCTGCGTTGGCATCCGCGCCGTGCCGGTCGGCGAGGCGATGCTGGCCTGCGTCCTCGCCGACCACCTGCTGCGTGACCGGGCGCTGATGCGCGAGGCGCCGCGCGGCTGAGGCGCATCCGGGAGCGGGAGAAGCCGATGAGATCCGTCCTCAGCGCCCTGCTGGCCCTCGCCGCGATGGGCTCGGCCGCGGCGGCGCAGACGGAGGGGCGGACGGCGACCCCGATCCGGCACCTCATCATCGTGGTCGGAGAGAATATCAGCTTCGACAATCTCTTCGCGACTTACGAGCCGCCGCCCGGCGAGAGCATCGCCAATCTGCTCTCGCGCGGCATCGTCACCAAAGAGGGAAAGCCCGGCCCCGACTTCGCCGCGGCGGCGCAGAAGACGGCGGAGGTCCGCGAGCGCTATACGGTGACGCCGAAGATCACCGGCGCCTTCCCGACGCTGCCGCAACCCGGGACGACTTACGCCCGCGGGCTGCCGAAATACACCCTCGATGCGCGCTTTCCCGCCGACCTGCCGGACGGCCCTTACCAGATCACCCGCTACGCCAAATACGACGCCGCCGTCGGCGACCCCGTTCATCGCTTCTTCCAGATGTGGCAGCAATTCGATGGCGGCCGCAACGACCTCTTCACCTGGGTCGCCATCACCTCGGGCGAAGGCTCGCGCGACCGCGACGACCCGAATTCGGGCACCGGCCAAGGCGGCGTCGCCATGGGCTTCTACAACATGGCGACGGGCGATGCCCCCTATCTGCGCGAGCTCGCCCGGCACTATGCCATCGCCGACAACTACCACCAGCCGGTGATGGGCGGCACCGGGGCCAATTTCCTCGCGCTCAGCACGGGCGATGCCGGCGTCTATCTCGAAGACGGCCGCCCCGCCACTCCGCCAGAGAATCAGATCGAGGATCCCGATCCCCGCCCCGGCACCAACAATTGGTATACGCGATCGGGCTACACCAGCGGCTCCTACACCGCCTGCGCCGATCCGGGCCAGCCCGGCGTCAAGGCCATCCGCGACTATCTCGCGACGCTCCCCTACAGGACCTTCAACGACGGCAATTGCGCGCCGGGCGCCTATTACCTCGTCAACAACTACAATCCTGCCTACAGCTTCGACGGCAGGCCGCAGCCGCTCGGGCCCGACAGGTTCATCCTGCCGCCGCAGACGGCGCCTAATATCGGGACGGCGCTCTCGGCCGCCGGCATCTCCTGGAAATGGTATAGCGGCGGGCGCACGCGGAGCGGCATCGACAAGGGCCGCTACTGCTCGATCTGCGATCCGCTGACGCATTCGACGGCGATCATGACGACCGGCCTCAGGGCGAATCTGCAAAGCCTCGATGCGCTCTACGCCGATCTTGCCGATGAGAAGAGCCTGCCCGCCGTCTCCTTCGTCATTCCGCCCAATGCCGAATCGGGCCATCCCGCCTATTCCTCGGTGGCGGCGCTCGAAGGCTTCGTCAAGGACATCGTCGCGCGCGTCCAGGCGAATCCGGCGGTCTGGAGCCATACGGCGCTGCTCGTCACCACCGACGAGGGCGGCGGCTCCTACGATTCGGGCTACATCCAGATTCTCGATTTCTTCGGCGACGGGCCGCGCGTCGCGCTCTTCGCCGTCTCGCCCTTCGCGAGGGCGGGCCATATCGACCACACCTATTACGACCACGCCTCGATTCTGAAGTTCATCGAGCGCAACTGGCGCCTGCCGCCGCTCTCGCCGCGCAGCCGCGACAACCTGCCGAACCCGGTCGCCGGCGCCGACCCCTATGTTCCGGCCAATCGTCCCGCGATCGGCGACCTCATGGGCCTCTTCCAGTTCTGACCGTTCGCCCGCTGCCCCCGAGTCATTTTTGTGCAGCGCAACACAGCAATTGACCGGCGGCCGGACGCCTCATAGCCTCAGCAGCGGGACACGGCCCCCCAACGGGTCGCATCTATTCTGGAAGGAATAGCACCATGACGCCCTCCTTGCGTCCGCGCCGACCTCTGTTCTCCTCCGGACCTTGCGCGAAGCGGCCGGGCTGGTCGCCGGAAGCCCTCGCTCCCGCCTGCCTCGGCCGCTCGCACCGCGCCGCCGCCGGCAAGGCGAAGCTGCGCGAGGTCATCGACCGTTCGCGCGCGATCCTCGGCATTCCCGCCGATTACCGCATCGCCATCGTGCCGGCCTCCGATACCGGCGCCGTCGAGATGGCGCTGTGGTCGCTCCTCGGCGCGCGCGGCGTCGATGTCCTCGCCTGGGAGAGCTTCGGCGAGGGTTGGGCGAGCGACATCGTCAAGCAGCTGAAGCTCCAGGATGTCCGGCTCTTCCGCGCCGAATACGGCCAGCTCCCCGACCTCGCGCAGGTGAGCCCCAACCGCGACGTCGTCTTCACCTGGAACGGCACGACCTCCGGCGTCCGCGTCCCCGACGGCGCGTGGATCGCGGCGAGCCGGACCGGCCTCACCATTTGCGACGCGACCTCGGCGGCCTTCGCCATGAATCTCCCCTGGGAGAAGCTCGACGTCGTCACCTGGTCCTGGCAGAAGGCGCTGGGCGGCGAAGCGGCGCATGGCATGCTCGTCCTCTCCCCGCATGCGGTCGAGCGACTGGAGAGCTGGACGCCACCTTGGCCGCTGCCGAAAATCTTCCGCCTCACCGCCAAGGGCCGGCTCAACGAGGCGCTCTTCGAGGGCGAGACGATCAACACGCCCTCGCTCCTCTGCGTCGAGGACGCGCTCGACGGGCTGCGCTGGGCGGCGGCGATCGGCGGCCTGCCCGAGCTCATTCGGCGCGCCGAGGCGAATGCCGCGCTCATTGCCGAATGGGTCGAGCGGACTCCTTGGATTCGCTTCCTCGCCGAGGCGCCGGCGACGCGGTCCTGCACCTCGGTCTGCCTCGCCTTTGCCGAGCCGGCTTTCGCCGCCCTCCCACGCGAAGCGCAGGCGGCGTTCGTCAAGCGCTTCGCCGGCCTCCTCGAAAAGGAAGGCGTCGCCTTCGACATCGCGAGCTATCGCGAGGCGCCGCCGGGCCTGCGCATCTGGACCGGCGCCACCGTCGAGCGCGACGACATCGCGGCCCTCCTGCCCTGGCTCGATTGGGCCTATGCCGAGGTGGCGCGCGCCAAGGCGGCGTGAAGGCGCCGTCTCTTCATTCTCTTCCCGAAGTACAGCGTCCTGGCCCGCGAGCCCTCACCTCTCACCCTCCCACGCTGCGCGTGGGCCCCTCCCTCTCCCGCTTTCCCTGGCGGGGGAGGGGCGAGGGAAACATTGCGCCTCTGTTATTCCCTCTCCCCTCTCCCCGCGGGGAGAGGGGAGAGGCGTAGGTGAGGGGTGAGGGCCTTCGCTGCCGGACCGGACCTACCCCGATAAGGACCCTGACCCATGCCGAAAGTTCTGATCGCCGATGCGTTGAGCCCGCGCGCCGCCGCCATTTTCGCCGAGCGCGGGGTCGAGGCCGATACGCTGACCGGCCTCTCGCCCGAGGAGCTGAAGCGCGTGATCGGCGGCTATGACGGCCTCGCCGTGCGCTCCGCCACCAAGGTGACGAAGGCCCTCCTCGATCACGCGCCGCGGCTCAAAGTCGTCGGCCGCGCCGGCATCGGCGTCGACAATATCGATGTCGCCGCGGCGACGCAGCGCGGCATCGTCGTCATGAACACGCCCTTCGGCAACTCGATCACGACGGCCGAGCACGCCATCGCGCTGATGTTCGCCCTGGCGCGGCAGATCCCTGCCGCCGACCGCTCGACGCAGGCTGGGAAATGGGAGAAGTCGCGCTTCATGGGGGTCGAGCTCGCTGGCAAGACGCTGGGGATCATCGGCTGCGGCAATATCGGCTCGATCGTCGCCGATCGCGCCATCGGCCTCAAAATGCGCGTCATCGCTTACGACCCGTTCCTGTCGCCCGAGCGCGCCGTCGCGCTCGGCGTCGAGAAGGTGGAGCTGGAACAGCTCTTCGCCCGCGCCGACATCCTGACCCTGCACACGCCTCTGACCGACGCGACGCGCAACATCATCGACGCCGCCGCCATCGCCAAGATGAAGAGAGGCGTCCGCATCATCAATTGCGCGCGCGGCGGGCTCATTGTCGAAAACGCCCTCAAAGCCGCGCTCGACAGCGGCCATGTCGCCGGCGCGGCGCTCGACGTCTTCGCGACCGAGCCCGCCAAGGAGAACATCCTCTTCGGCCACGAGAACCTCGTGGCGACACCGCATCTTGGCGCGGCGACGACAGAGGCGCAGGAGAATGTCGCGCTGCAAATTGCCGAGCAGATCGCCGATTTTCTCACTGCAGGCGCCGTCGTCAACGCCCTCAACATGCCGGCGCTCTCGGCCGAGGAGGCGACCCGGCTCAAGCCCTACATGCGCCTTGCCGAGCAGCTCGGCAGCTTCGCCGGGCAATTGTCGCGGACCGGCATCACCGCGGTCTCGATCGAATATGAGGGCCATGTCGCGGCGCTCAATGCGAAGCCGCTGACCGCGATCGCGCTGACGGCGCTCCTCGGCCCTCGCTTCGATGCCGTCAACATGGTCAATGTCGGCCTCCTCTGCCGCGAGCGCGACATCCGCGTCAGCGAGACGCGGCGCGAGGAGCCGACGGATTACCAGACCCTGATCCGCCTCACCGCCAGGACCGAGCGCGGCAGCCACCGCGTCGCCGGCACGCTCTTCGGCCTCGTGAAGCCGCGTCTCGTCGAGGTCGAGGACATCGAGATGGAGGCCGAGCTCGGCCCGCATATGCTGCTCGTGCGCAACAAGGACAAGCCTGGCTTCATCGGCAAGCTCGGCCGCACCTTGGGCGAGGCCGGCGTCAATATCGCGACCTTCCATTTGGGCCGCAGCGCCCCCGGCGCCGAGGCCATCGCCCTCGTCCAGGTCGACCAGCCTCTCGAGGACCCGGTGATCGACGCCGTCTGCTCGATTCCCGATGTCGTGCGCGCCAAGGCGATGCGGTTCTGAGGCGAGGCGCGCCCGCGCCGATTTGCTCGATATCCCGCTCGTCACGGCCGATGAACATCTCGTTCGTCGCGCAAGGCGATCGACGCGGTCCGCCAATGCCGTGATCGCCTTGTCAGAGATCGCCGATCGCGAGCCGTGACGGTCTCACCCCGCGGTTCCGGCGAATGAGGCGGTCGCGGTCGGCAGGGTGAGAGGCGCGCGCCTGGTGGTGAGCGCCGCCTCGATCTCGGCGCCGATGGCGGGCGCTGCCCCGGCGCCGTGGAGCGCCACCCCCGCCTCGGTGAGCGCCGCCGCCGTGACGACGAGGTCGGCGGCGCCGATCGGCTCGCGGCGGAAGATGCGGACGATGCGCCAGCCCTCGCCGGCGAGCGCGGCGCAGCGGCGCCGCGCCCGGTCGCGCGCCGCGGCGGACGGCCGCACGAGCTCGAGATAACGGGCGGCCCCGGCCGATAGGGCGATCGGCGCCACATGCGTCATTGCCTTGCTCCTCACTCTCGTCGTTTGCGGCGCCGCGGCGCGGCGCTCTCGGCAACGGTATTCACGGCGCGGTGCAGTTCGCGCAGCCGCGGAAAGATGCGCTGGTCGAGGCGAAAGAAAGACGAATCGGCGGCGTAGAACCGGAATCCCTGCTCCTCGCGGACAGCGATCCCGGCCGTGCGATGCGGCGTTTCTACGACGAATGCATCCGACATGCGCTGAAAGCTCCCTCTGGCGCGGGCACGAGACCCGCCTTGGCTCCGTCGATCGCAGAGGAACGCGCCGCGGCGCGTCAGGTTCTCAGACGCGACAATAGAGAGAGCAGCGCCGCGCGCCGCGCCAGTGAAGGACGGCAATTCGTGGTCAGACGCATCGCGCGCATCGCGCTCTCCATGCCTTGATCGACACGGGCCCACGGATCGCATCCGTGGCGCTTTAGCCCTTGATGACGCGGCGCAAGCTGCCCTTCAAATCCCC
>JAJPHB010000137.1 GCA_021325525.1 Alphaproteobacteria bacterium | reverse complement strand
GCCGGCGCAGCGCTCGATGTCGGCCGCGCCCCCGATCAGATGCCGACGCTTCGCCTCGCGCGGCGGGCCGATGTCATCGCCACGCCGCATATCGGCGGCCTGACGCCGGAGGCGATCGAGCATCAGGCGCTGGAGACGGTCGCGCAGGCGGCGGAGATCCTAAGGGGCAAGGTGCCGAAAGGCGCGGTCAACGCCGAGCAGGCGACCCGTCTCGCGCGCCTGCGCCGATAAAGAGCCCTCACGCGCCGCTCGGATTGCCCGCCCGCGCCTTCAGGACGCGCTGGATGGCGTTGACGATGCCGACATAGCCGGTGCACCGGCAGAGATTGCCGCTGAGCTCGACGCGGATGCGTGCCGCATCGGCCTCGGGAAGGCGCGTGACGATGTCGCGCGCGGTCATCAGCATACCCGGCGTGCAATAGCCGCATTGCAGCGCGTGCTCGGCCGAGAAGGCGGCGCGCAGCTCGGCCATGACCGGATCGTCGTCGAAATCCTCGATCGTGCGCACCGCGGCGCCATCGCAGGCAACCGCGAGCGTGATGCAGGAGCGTGCCGGCGCGCCGTCGATCATGAGCGTGCAGGCGCCGCAGACGCCGTGCTCGCAACCGAGATGCGTCCCGGTGAGGAGCAGCTTCTCGCGGAGGAAATCGGCAAGGTGCTGCCGCGGCTCGACTTCGGCCGTGACCGGCTCGCCATTGACGGTGAGGGAGATTGTACTCCTGTCGCTCATGTTCTCCGGGCCCGCTCAATGGCGCGCCTCGCCGCGACGAGATGCACCGCCTTGCCATAGTCGTCATCGGCGAAGCCATGCGCGTCGAGCGCGCGGCCGATCGCCGCCATGTCGATCCGCTCGGGAAGCGCGCTGCCGGAGACGCCGAGCGCAGCGCCATCGAGAACGAGCGGCGCGCCGTTGGTGGCGCCGATCACGAGGCGGAACGCTTCGCGTTCGGGATCGTGCAGCGCCGCGCCGATCGCCTCGGCGAAATCGCCGGTCTTGCGCCAGAACTTGTAATAGCCCCAGCGCGCATGGCGCGAGAGGCGCGGAATGCGCACCGCGCGCAGCACCTCGTCCTCGGCGATGACCGTCGAAAAGACGCCGGTCGAAAGCTCGGCGACAGGAACGCGGCGCTCGGCGCTGCGGCCGACGAGGACCACCTCGGCGCCGAGCGCGGCCAGCGCCGAGAGCCAATCCGCCGCGGGATCGGCATGGGCGAGGCTGCCGCCGATCGTGCCGCGGTTGCGCACGGCCCGGTAGGCGATGCCGGCGGCGACGCGCGGCAGGATGCCGCCCGTCGGATCGGGCACCTTTCCGTCCTCGATCATGGCATGCGTGACGCAGGCGCCGATGAGGATCGCCCCCGCCTCCTCGCTCCAGCCCGTCGTCTCCGAGAGCTTCGTCACATCGATGAGGAGATCGGGCTGGACGAGGCGGAGATTGAGCATCGGCCCCAGGGTCTGCCCGCCCGCCAGCAGCTTGACGAAGCCGCCGCCATCCCCCAGCCGCTCCACCGCCTGCCGCAGCGATTTCGGCCGTTCATAGGCAAAGCGCGCCGCCTTCATGCCGCGCTCCGCCGGGCGGCAGCAAGCGCCGCCAGCAATCGCCGCGGCGTCACCGGCGTCTCCGTCACCTCGACCCCGAGCGGGGCCAGCGCGTCGTTGATGGCGTTGGCGATCGCCGCCGGCGGGCCGATGGCGCCGCCCTCGCCGATGCCCTTCTGGCCGAACTCGCTGTAGGGCGACGGCGTCTCCATATGCTCGATGCGAATGGCCGGCACCTCGGTTGCGCCGGGCAGGAGATAGTCGGCCAAGGTGGAAGCTTGCGGCTGCCCCGCTTCATCGAAGGGCATCTCCTCGTAAAGAGCCGTGCCGACTCCCTGCGCCGTGCCGCCATAGACTTGACCGTCGACGATCATCGGATTGACGAGGACGCCGCCATCCTCGACGACGACATAGTCGAGGATCTCGACCGCGCCGAGCTCGGTATCGACCGCGACGACCGCGGCATGCGCCGCATAGGAGAAGGTGCCGCTGTCGCGCACCGGCTTGTAGCCGGTCGTGACTTCGAGGCCACCGGGATCGACATCGGCCGGCAGGTCCTGCGGCCGCAAATACCAGGTCCGCGCCACCTCGGCGAGGCTGACGCTGCCTGCCGGCCCGACGACCTCGCCGCCGGCGAGCTTCACCTCGTCGAGGCTCGCCTGCAGCATCTTGGCGCCGATCGCGAGGACGCGCTTCTTCATCTCCTGGCAGGCGCGGGCGACGGCACCGCCCGCCATCACCATGCAGCGCGAGCCCCAGGTTCCCGTCGAATAGGGCGTGTATTCGGTGTCGCCATGAACGACATTGACGCGGTCGATGGCGACGCCCAGCACCTCGTTCGCCACCTGCGCCAGCGTCGTCTCAAGCCCCTGCCCGTGCGACTGGATGCCGAGGCGGAGCTCGAGGCCGCCATCCGGCGTCAGCCGCGCGGTGGCCTGCTCGTGCCCCGGCACCATCGGAATGCCCCAGCCGGCATAGACCGAGGTGCCATGCGCCGCCTGCTCGCAGAAGATCGAGAAGCCGACGCCGATCCGTCGCCCATCCGCCTCGCCGCGCTTCTGCCGGGCGCGGACGCCTTCGAGATCGATGGCCGTGACGGCGCGGCGCAGGCATTCGGGGTAATCGCCGCTGTCGAAATGCTTCTTCGTCACGTTCTCGAACGGCATCTGCTCGGGCCGCACCAGATTTTTCTGGCGGACTTCATGCGGCTCGCGCCCGATCTCGCGGGCGATGGCGTCGAGAATGAGCTCCATCGCGAAGCAGACGCCGGTGCG
The DNA here is from genome assembly GCA_021325525.1 of Alphaproteobacteria bacterium. Lineage (GTDB taxonomy): Bacteria > Pseudomonadota > Alphaproteobacteria > ATCC43930 > CGMCC-115725 > URHD0088. The sequence continues at coordinate 39,373 of JAJPHB010000137.1, read as the reverse complement.
CGCGACGCCGCGATAGGGCAGGATGGGGGGCTTGTTGCTGGCGATCGACCAGGTGCGGCACTGATAGGCCGGAAAATCGTAGGGACCCGGCAGGATGCTCGCCACTTGCGCGGCTTCAAGGCAGGCCGAGAAGGGATAGGCCGAATAGGCGCCGGCATCGACCGTCGCCTCGGCATCGAGGGCGAGAAGCTTGCCTTCGCGGTCGGCATAGGCGGTGATGACGTAGTGGTGTTCGCGGCAATTGGCCGTGGCGATGAGCTGCTCGCGGCGATCCTCGATCCAGCGCAGCGGCCGGCCGAGGCGCCGGGCGAGATAGGCCACGGCCACCTCCTCGGGGCAGAGGATGCCCTTAAAGCCGAAGCCGCCGCCGACATCGGGCGCGATGACCCGGATCTTGCCGTGATCGATGCCGAGGCATTCGGACAGCCCGGTCCGCACGATATGCGGCTGCTGGGTCGAGGTGTAGACGACGAGCTGGTCGCGCCGCGGCTCCCACGAGGCGACGACGCCTTTGCCTTCGAGGGGCGACATGCATTGCCGGGCGGTGCGGAACTCGCGCGTGACCTTGACGGGCGCGCTCGCGGCGGCCGTCGCGATGTCGCCCTTGACGAAGGTCTCGAGATAAACGTTGTCGCCCCATTGCTCGTGAACGAGCGGCGCCCCTTCCGCACGGGCCGCCAGCATGTCGGCGACGACGGGCAGTTCCTCGAACTCGACCTCGACGCGCTCGGCCAGATCTTCGGCTTCGGCTCGGCTCGGCGCGACGCAGGCGGCGACGAGCTCGCCGACATAGCGCACCTTCCCACTAGCGAGGACAGGCTGCTCCGACGGCTTGAACCCGGGGAGCGCCGAGACGGCACGGATCGCCTTGACGCCTTCGAGATCGGCGGCGGTGAAGACCTTGCCGCGCAGCTCCTCGGGGACCACGATCCGCTTGATGCGGGCATGCGCCACGGGGCTCCGCAGGAACGCCACCTCGCGCAGCCCCGGCAGCTTGATGTCGCCGACGAACTGGCCGCGGCCGCGCAGGTGGCGGTCATCCTCCTTGCGCAGAACGCGCGCACCGATGCCGGAAGTCACGGCCCCTACCCTCTCCTCGGATGTCACTGCAACGACATGGCGTCGATGAGGCCGCCCTGGGTCCACGGCGCGTTCACGCCGCGATCGCGCTTCATCGCCGAATCCTTGCCGAGCCGTCGTGCCACGGCGTTCTCCCTCTTTATCTTTCCGATCGGCGATGCGCCGCCCCGCTCGGGGGTCGGGCGAAGCTAGCGATCGCCCGGCGCAGGTGTCAAGGCGCCGAAGCCGCGGCGAGGAGAGCCCGCAAACACCCCGCGCCGCGGGATGATCGCTTGTGATAAGGTGGCGCAACGGGGCGCCGCGCGAGACAGGGGGGCGTGGGATGACGAAGCCGCTCGACGGCATCCGCGTGGTGGACCTGACGCGGGTCATTGTCGGCCCGGTGGCGACCATGCTGCTCGCCGATATGGGGGCCGACGTCGTCAAGGTCGAGCCGCCCGCCGGCGACGACACGCGCTACCTGCAAGCCGAGCACAATCCTGAGTCCTGCCCCTATTTCATCGCAGTCAATCGCAACAAGCGGAGCATCGTCGCCGATATCACGGCGCCCGAAGGACGCGAGATCGTCGGCCGGCTCATCGCCGGCGCCGATGTTCTGGTGCACAATTTCCGCCCCGGCATCGTCGAGCGGCTGGGGATCGATTACGCGGCGGCGCGCGCGATCCGGCCGGACATCGTCTACTGCTCGATCTCGGCTTTCGGCGAGGACGGGCCTTACGCGCGGCGGCCCGGAACCGACGTGCTGCTGCAGGCGATGGGCGGGCTCATGTCGATCACCGGCGAGCCGAACGGCCGACCGATGCGGGCCGGCGCCCCCGTCATCGACATGGCGGCCGGGATCTCGGCCGCGTTCGCGGTGGTCAGCGCCCTGCTGCGGCGGCTGCGCACCGGCGAAGGCGAATACATCGAAGGCTCGCTCTTCGACCAGGCCGTGTTCCTGCAGTCGCCGCTCTTCTCCGCGGCCGCGCTCGGCAAGCGCAACCCGGAGCGCCTCGGCAATTGGTCACCCTTGGCGCTGGTCATGGATCTCCGCGCGCGCGACGGCGACCTCCTGGTCTCGCTCCCGAGCGCCAAGTTCTGGCGGCTCTTTTGCGAGGTCGTCGGCATGCCCGAGCTCAGGGCTGATGCGCGCTTCCGCAGCACCGTCTCGCGCCTTGCCAACCAGCAATCTCTGATGGAGCTCCTCGCGCCGCGCTTTCGCGCCGAGACCGTAGCGCGCTGGGTCGAGCGGCTGGTCGCCGCGGGCGTGCCCTGCGGGCCGGTGCTGAGCTACGACGCGGTGCTGAGCGATCCGCAACTCGAGCGCAACCGGGCCTTCATCGCGATGGACCACGAGGTCGCCGGCCCCACCAAGGTCGTCAACTTCCCGTTCCGTCTGCGCCACGCGCCCGTCGCCGCGACGCGCCCGGCGCCGACGCTGGGCAAGCACACCGACGAAATTCTGCGCGAGCTCGGCTATGACACGGAGGCGATCGGCGCGCTCCGCCGCCGGGGCATCACGACGCCAGCACTCCTTCGCGAGGAATGATGGAATGGGCAGACAGCCATTTCGTTATCGCGTTACCGATTTCTAATATTTACCTGTCATCATGCACGCTCCCCGCCATTTGAGCGAGGATGCGCAATACTACAGGAAGGCGAATGGCTGCCCCGTCGGACGACCAGAGCATTGCTGATCACGGCGAGGGCAAGACGCGATCCTCCGGCCTGCAGCTCTCTGGAGATGTCAGGAAAGATCTGCAGATCCTGGTCTCGATTCTCGATGCCGTCGATCAGGGTGTGGCCGCCGTCGACCGCGAGAACCGGCTGATCGCCTTCAATCGGCGGTTTGCCGAACTCTGCCACGCGAGCCACGGCTGCTTGCGGCTCGGAATGAAATTCGTCCCGCCCGCCGGCAATCGGGTCGACAGCAGCGCGGCCACGGAGCACCGTTCCGACGACCGGCCGATCCTGGAGACGAGAACGGCGCCGCTCGCCGGCGGCGGCAGCGTCATCACCTGCGAGGATGTGACGGCGCGGGTTGCGGTCGAGCAGGCGCTGCGCGACAGCGAGCTGAGGCTGCAGGATCGCGTCCATGCGCTCGAGCGCGCGCATGAGAGCCTGAAGACCCTCGCCAGCGATCTCGCGGCGGCACGGGATGCGGCGGAGCGGGCGAACCGCATCAAATCCGATTTCCTGGCGCATATGAGCCACGAGCTGCGCACCCCGCTCAATGCCATCATCGGCTTCTCGGACATCATGATGCGCGAGCTTTTCGGCCCGATGGCGAACCCCGCTTACATCCAATACGCCAAGGACGTCTATGGCAGCGGCCGCCATCTGCTCGCGATCATCAACGACATTCTCGACCTCTCGAAAATCGAGTCGGGCAAGCTCGAGCTGAAGATCGAGCCCGTCGATGTCCCCGCCGCGGTGCGCGCCTGCATCGCCCTCGTCCAGGGCCGCGCCGATCAGGGCGGCGTCGCTCTGGACTTCGCCGCCGCGGAGGTGCCGCGCCTCCTCGCCGACGAGCTCAAGCTCAAGCAGATTCTGCTCAATCTCCTCTCCAACGCGGTCAAGTTCACCGGCGAGGGCGGGCGCGTCTCCGTTTCGGTCGCGCTCACAGCCGGGCGCGGCATGGCCATCGAAGTCGCGGATACGGGCATCGGCATGAGCGAGGAGGAGCTGGCCATCGCCATTTTGCCGTTCAGCCAGATCGAGAGCCCGTTTCGCCGCCGCCACCAGGGCACCGGCCTCGGCCTGCCGCTGGCGAAATCGCTGACCGAGGCGAATGGGGGCCAGCTCGAACTGTCGAGCGAGCGCGGCGTCGGCACGGTCGCGCGCGTCGTTTTTCCGGCCCGCTGCCTCTTCGGCTGACCGCTCTCCGGCGGACCCGCTTAACCATTTCTTCACTTTTCTTGCCGGGTCGCGAAAGAGACACGAGCATTCGTGCCGCAATCGATGTATAGTCGGCGAAAATGGCATCCCCCGGTAGCAGCGATGCTGGACGCCGGCGGGGGACAGGGGGCAAGCCGACATGACAAGCGACAACTATCCGATTCCCGCGGACAACATCCGCTTTCCCGAAGCGATCACCATCCGCCACGGCGACGCGCGCATCCTGTCGCGCTTTTTCATCGCCGCCGACAACATGGCGCGGAGCCTCGGGGTCGAGCTGAAATTCAGGAATGATTTCCAGGCGTTGATGCGCGTCAACGAGGCCGAAACCGCGAAGGGCACCTGGTACAGGATGTTCGGCGTCTTCGATCCCGATGCCTCCCTCGACCTCGGCCCTCAGACCGGCTTTTGGCTCGCCGGCGAGAACGAAGCGGGCGAAATCGTCGCCACCTGCTGCGGGCGCATCTTCGATTGGCGCAACACCAATCTCGCACGCGAGATTCGCTTGGCCTTTTACGGCGGCCGCGATGTCGGACAGCAATGTCTCGTGACGGCGCCGCTCGCGACCGACATCACCGGCATCGTCTACTACGCCGGCGGCGTCTGGGTTGCGCCGCATCTGCGCGGCTCGGGCCTCTCCAGCCTTCTGCCGCACGCCGCGCGCGCATATGCGGCGACGCGCTGGCCGATCGAGTGCGCCTTCAACCTCACTCAGCTCAAGACATTGGCGAAGACCGATCCGTCGCGGTACGGCTACAGCGACGTCAGCTACAGCGTCAAATTTCCCGACTACCCGACCGGCTGCGTCGAGGCCGCGATCTGTCGGCTTCGGCAGGACGACATGTACGCGGATTTCGCCAGATTCGCCGCCGACTGGCGGGATTATGTCCGCCTCAAGCAGGCCGCTTGAGCATTCGGTCGGATTTGATGCGCGAGGACACGCTGACGAGGGTTTCGCCCGTCGGCAGCCGCCAGGGCAGCAGGAGGCGCTCATAGCGGATCCAGGGGCCGCGCGCCGATCCTGGAAGATAAGCATCGATGTAGTCGACGCGCGGCGCGCCGGTCAGGACGACGGAATGGTAGGCCGCATGGACCCACTGCCCGTAGTCCCTGTCGGGCTGTTCGCGGACGCTGTTTCCGATCGCGTTGAAGCGGAATTCTTCGGAGAAGAACGTCCCGAAGTCATCGCCGATGTAGCGCCAGATCAGATCGTCGCCCGGCCGTTTCGCCTCGGCCAGGATCAAGCGCCCGAGCAGTCCGTGCCGCATCGCGAAGGCAAAAACCGACTCGCCGAAGATGCCGAAGGAGACGCGCCATTTCTGGTGCATGAGACGCAGCACCTCGCTGCCCGTCTCCGCGAGCGCCGCGGGCGTTACCGTGGTGAGATGCCAGCGCTCGCGCGGCCGCGCACCGGCATCGATGCCGCACAATTTCCGGAGCCGCGTCGCGGCGGCGAGCGCGCCGGCATGTGTCTCGGACACCCATCCTTCCTCGCCGAGATAGCGGATCTCGAACCGTCCGACATCGATCGTCTCGATCCGCTTCGTCACCGAACCGACCGCCGCCGCTTCGGTATTGCGCGGATGGAGGACGATGCAGACGGTCCCCGCCTCGCGGAACGTGACCTTGATGAATCCCATGTTGCGGAGGGCATAACCGATCGCATCGAGCGCCGGATCGGCGAATCCGACGGCTTCCGCGAGCCGGGGATCGTTGTCGCGGAACCATTCGCCCTTGTCGGAGACGACATACTCTCCGGGGCCCACCCCCGGCATGGCCACCGGATTCTGGCCGATGATCGGAACCGAGGCGGCGAAGCGGGCGAAGGCCGCTTCGCGGTAGGGCCTCACCAAGGCGTCGATGCGGACGAGCCCGGCGGCACCCGAGCTGTGGCGCTCGCCGGAAAGGGCCACGGCGCGGAAGGCGAGTTCGACGGGAAGCTCGACGACAGCAAGGCGCGGACGGAGCGATGCCAGCGCCATCTCGGCGGTATTTGCCGGATTGAATTCGATGCGCACGACGGAGCGCCCGTATTCGACCTGAATGAAGCCGCTGGTGGCAAAGGCGCTGTCCGCGGCAGCGGTCGCCCCCGTCAGAGCGATGCAGTGGTCGGCTTCTTCCGTGCCGAGCTGCAACCATGTGCCGTCCGCGTTGATCAGAAACGCGATCGGCCCCAGCTCGTCCGGCTGCGCGCCCCGTCTCGCGCCCGGCCCCGGCTCCGCATGAGCGGCGCCGGAAGCGCCTCCCGGCTCGAGCCGCAGCCGATGAGTCTGGCCGCCGATGGAATCCACGCGAGCTCCTGACACGAACTGGTAAATGAATTATCGCGTAATAGGTGAACGAATTGCTAAAAATTACTAATAAGCGCCCGTTCACGCGGGGATTGCAAAACTGCGCCAGGTCTGCCAGGAAAAGACGAGCGCCGAGATCGCGGACGCGGCTCGGCCGCGAGGCAGATTGATGTAACGGACCAGGCGAGATCGGGACCTCCGTATGCTGGCTGGCATCAACCGAATGGCGCTTTTCTCTCTGCTCACGGCGACGGCGCTGCAAGCCCTCGACTTGACGATCGCGACGATCGCTCTCCCCGCCATGACGAGAAGCCTCGAGGTCGACGCGCAGTCCAGCCCCTGGATCCTGACGACCTACATCGTGGCGACGGCGCTCGCGACGCCGACGGCCGGGGCGCTCAGCGCGGCGGTCGGGCGCCGGTCGGCGCTTCTGATGGCGGTCGGCGGCCTGACGCTCGCATCGCTCGTTTGCGCCGCCGCGCCGAACCTGCCGATCCTCCTCGGCGCGCGGCTGGCGCAAGGCGCCGCCGCAGGCCTCATCATGCCTTTGGTCCAGGCGACGCTGCTCGACCTTGTCCCGAGATCGAGCCATGGCCGGGCCATGAGCTTCTTCGGCGCCGCCGTGATGGTCGGCCCTATCCTGGGACCATCGATCGGCGGCGTTCTCGTCGACGCTTTCGGCTGGCGAACGATCTTCCTCATCAACCTGCCGTTCGGGGTGCTGGCGCTCCTCGGCCTCGGCGCCGGGCTCGATAGAGTATCGCGCCAAGAGAAGCTGGGCATCGATGCCACCGGCCTCGTCGTCTTCGGGAGCGGGATCGTCGCGCTGCAATTGCTGCTCGAGCGCGGACCCATCCTCGGCTGGCTGTCCTCGGCCAAGGTCTGGCTCTACGCCCTCGTCATGAGCCTCGGCATCGTCGGTGCCGTCCTCCGCGCTGCCCGCCGCCGCGACGCGTTTCCCTCCTTGCAGCCATTTGCCGACCGCAACTTCTCGGTGACGACCGCATGCAGCTTCCTCGCCGGTTTCGTCGTCATCAGCAGCATCGCGCTCGTTCCGATGATGCTCGAGAACGCGTTCGGCTATGACGCCGCCTCCGCCGGCCTCGCCATGACGCCGCGCGGCCTCGGCACGATGGCCATGATGCTGGCGATGAACCGCATCGTGGGGCGGGTCGATCATCGTGCTCTTCTGTGGGTCGGCGTCTCCCTCAGCGCCCTCGCCCTCCTCGGCCTCGCCTTCGCGGCGCCGGCCTGGGGCTTCGCTGCGATTGCCGGACTGACCTTGGTGCAGGGGCTCGGCGTCGGCCTCATCTTCACGCCGCTCAGCACGGCCGCCTTTTCATTCCTTCCGGTCGCGATGCGGACCGACGCGACCGGCATCTTCGCGTTGCTGCGGCACCTCGGCGGCGGGATCGGCGTCGCCGTGGTCAGCACCTTCGCCTTCGGGCAGTCGATGGGCTCGGGCCGGCTCCTCGACGCCTATCGCGTCGATTTCCTGCTGCTGGTCATGGTGACCGCCGTCATGGCGGCGGCGGTCGCGCTCATCAAGACGGACCGCCCGACGCAGGAGACGGAACTCCGCGAAGCCGCGGACTGACAGGCCTGCTCGCATCGGCGCCGCATCAGCTTTGCCCCGGCGCTTGCGGCGTTGCGGGCTGCGGCAGGGCGCCGCGCGCGACCTGGACGACGACGCCGTTCCCGAGGCGGGCGAAGGATTGCGCATCAACCGTTTCCGGCGCGAGGCGGACGATTCTGGTCGAAAGCCCGCCGGCGGTCAGCGCCTCTTCCACCACCCGCATGCGCTGCTCGGAAAGCTCGCGCTCGCCGCCATCGGCGCGTACATAGCCTTTGACCGAGATCTCGCGCGGCTCGCCGCGTTTGGCGTCGCGAATGGCTTCATCGAGAGCCAGCCGGCCCTCCGGCAGCAATTGCGCGCTGCTCGGCTGGAAGAAGACGACGAAATACTCGGAATGCGGCGGCTCCGCCGACCCGCATCCGGCATTTGCCAGCACCAGGGCGGCGAGCACCGGCCCACGCCATCCCCCCAACCAACGCAAAATCCGCGCCCTCTGCGCGGCAGCAGCTTCCCACGGCGCCATCGCCGTGTTTTAGCGGCGCCGGATGCAATTGGCCAGACTCGGGCTGAGGTGAGGCCGGGGCCGCCTCGCCGCAGCGCCGGCCCTCAGGCGACGGCGGCGAGCGTCGTCTCGCCGAGATGGACCAGCGCCGGCGATGCGACACGCCCGCGGTTGCCGATTCCGCGCGGCCGCGTCATCACCATTCTCGCGGCCTCGCGGCACGCGCCCGGCGCGTCCAGCTCGGGGCGCAGGCGCAGCAGCACATCGAGCGCGCTCTGGAAGGCGCGGGCGGCATCCCAGCTCGCATCGGCCCCGATGGCGCGGCGATAGGCGTACCAGACGGAACGGTGCAGATCGTCTCTCGTTCGCGGCTCTCTCATGCGGCGAACCCTACAAGCGGCGAAAGACGAGTGAGATGTCATTTCTGTGAGCGCAGGCGGTCGCCATTCTGTCCTGCGGCAACATCCGGCGCTAAGCTGCCCGGCTCGACCTCAAGGAAAGGGCCTTCGCCATGGCCGACATCGCCACCCGGTTTCTCTTCACTGTGACCATCACCGTTGCGCCGGCACTCGTGCTGGGAGCGACGCCGCTGGGCGACCGCCGCATCGTCCAGATCACCGGCGGCTCCTTCGAAGGGCCGCGCTTGCGCGGATCCGTGCTGCCCGGCGGCGCGGATTGGATCATCCGGCGCAGCGACGATGTCCTTCAGCTCGATGTCCGCGCGACCTTGCGAACCGAGGACGGGGCGCTCGTCAACATGGCTTATCGCGGCGTCCGGCACGGTCCGGCAGAGGTCATCGCGCGGCTCGATCGCGGTGAAGCGGTCGAGCCTTCAGAGTATTACTTCCGGACGACGCCGTATTTCGAGACGAGCGCCCCCTCCTATCTCTGGCTCAACAAGATTGTCGCGGTCGCGACCGGATGTCGTCTTCCCGCCGGACCGATTTATGACGTGTATGAAGTCCTGTAACGTCGACCAGTCACGCCTCATGCTATAGATAAAATAAAGTCTAAAATCGCGTGCTCATGAATCGCCATGGCTGCGCGGTCACTTCTCAACAATCACTGGTATTTGTCGTAATGGTTTCATTGAATTAAGGAATTGTTAACCAAATAGTCATTGTCTTTGTTCCGAAAACCGCCATATTTGGCCAATGGCGGCATTGGACGAAAATCGCTTCGCCTTCGCCAGAGCGGAACCAGACGGCAAGCCCTACTCCGTCCGACGATCAATCGCGATCATCGCCGGCTTGTCGTTGAGTTTCTGGGGGCTGGTGGGATTGGCCCTGTACGAGGTTCTCTGAACCCAATCGGCTCCGGCGTCACCGGATTCCGGCACGCATGAAGCTCTGCACGAACTGGCGCTGGAACAGCAGGAAGGCGAGAAGCAGCGGCGCGGAGGTCATCAGCGTCGCGGCGGTGATGATCGACCAATCGACGCCTTGATCGACAGAAGCGAAAACCTGCAAGCCTACGGTGAGCGGCCGCGTCGTCACGGAATTCGTCACGACGAGAGGCCACAGGAAATTGTTCCAGTGATAGCTCACCGAGACGAGGGCGAAGGCGATATAGACCGGCTTCGCCAAAGGCACATAAACCTTCAGCAGCACCGCAATCGGTCCCGCTCCCTCGACGCGCGCCGCCTCGTCGAGCTCGCGCGGCACCGATTTGAAGGTCTGCCGCAGCAGAAAGATGCCGAAGGCGGACGCCATGTAGGGAAGGCCGATGGCAAGGATGCTGTCGAGAATGCCGAGCCGGCTCATCGTCGCGTAATTCTCGACGATGAGCACGTCGGGCATGACCATCAGCTGCAGGAGGGCGAGGAGAAAGGCGATGGTGCTGCCGCGGAAGGGAAAGCGCGCGAAGGCGTAGGCGGCGAGGGTCGAGAGGACGAGCTGGGCCGCCAGGATCATGGTGACGAGCAGGACCGTGTTGAGGAAGTAGCGCGCGAAGGGGGCGGCGTTCCAGGCCTTGACGAAATTCGCCGCGGTCAGCGGCGCGCCCGGGGCGAAATGCGCGACATAGGCGGCCGGATGAATCGCCGTCCAGACGGCGTAGGCGAGCGGCAAGATCCAGAGAAGCCCGAGCAGCCAGGCGGCGGCCGTCTCGAGCGGACGAGCGAGACGTGACGCCGAGCCCGTCATTGGTAATGCACCCGCCTTTCGAGGATGAGGAACTGCCCGAGGGCGAGGACGGCGAGGATGACGAGCAGCACGACGGTCAGCGCGGCGGCGTAGCCGGTATCCCAGAAGCGGAAGCCGACATCGTAGATGTAGTAGAGGAGCAACGCGCTCGCATTGTCGGGACCGCCCTTCGTCATGGCCACGACATGGTCGACGAGGCGGAAGGAGTTGATGACGGCGTTGACGAGCACGAAGAGCGTCGTCGGCATGAGCAGCGGGAAGGTGACGCGGCGGAAGAAGTACCAGCGGCCGGCGCCCTCGACCGCCGCCGCCTCGCCGAGAACGGGCGAGATCTGCTGCAGCGCGGCGAGATAGAAGATCATGAAGAACCCGGCTTCCTTCCACACCGTGACGACGATGAGGCAGCCGAGAACCGTGTCCCGGTTGCCAAGCCAATTGTGCTCGGGCAGGCCGAAGAGGCTTCCGAGCTGGTCGATGAGGCCGTAGCCGGGCGTGTAGAAGAAGAGCCAGATATTGGCGACGGCGATCATCGGCAGGACGGTCGGGGTGAAGAAGGCGAGGCGCAGCATTCCGCGCCCGAGGATGCGGCCATTCACCCAAAGCGCCATCAGGAGCGCGAGCGCGATCGAGACCGGGATGGTGCCGAGCGCGAAGACGGCGTTGTTGCGCAAGGCCTGCCAGAAGACCGGGTCGTCCATCATGTCGCGGTAGTTGTCGAGCCCGATGAACTGCGCCGCACGCCCGCCGCGCGCCGTCGAGAAAAAGCTGTGCCACACCGTCGCCACCGCCGGGTAATGCGTGAAGGCGACGAGCAGCACGGCCGCCGGAAGCAGCAGGAGCCAGCCCTGAATTTGCGGCTCGAAGCGCCTCATGGGCGATCAATGCTTGCAGCCGGGAATCGGGAGGGATCGCCTGGACAAGTCCACGTCGTCATTGCGAGCGCCAGCGAAGCAATCTAAGCCACGGGCACTCCACCATGGATTGCTTCGCCTGCGGCTCGCAATGACGATCGTGAATCAAGCGACGACCCGCATCCGCCCTCAATGCCGGTAAGGCCGGAGGATGCGGTCGGCCTCGCGCTGCGCGTCCTTCATCGCCTGCGCCGGCGTCTTGGTGCCGGTCAGCGCCGCCTGGAGGCCGTCATTGAGTGCCTTGGTGACGCGCTGGTTCTCGTGCGTCGAAAATTCGGCGACGGCGCTCGCGAGCTGGTCGCGCGCCACGGCCGCTGCGGGGAAAGAGGCGACGTACTCCTTCATCGCCGGCGTCTCCCAGGCATCCGGCCGGACGGCGACATAGCCGGTCTTGATGCCCCATTCGGCGGCGCGCTCCGGCGACGTCATGAATTCGACGAATTTGAGCGCGGCCTGACGCTGCTCGGGGGTCGTCTTCTTGAAAATATAGAAATTGCCGCCGCCGGTGGGCGATCCCGGCCGGGCATGGGCGGGAAGCTGGGCGACGCCGAAGGGAAACGGCGCCTTCGCCTTGACGTTGGTGAGGTTGCCCGTCGTCGTCCACATCATGGCGATCTTGCGCTGGAAGAAATCCTCGGGCGTCGTCCCCCATTCGGTGATGCCGGCCGGCATGATGCCGTCCTTCTTGGAGAGATCGACGAGGAATTGCAGGGCGCCGATCACCTTCGGATCGTCGAAATGGACCTCGGTGCCGGCCTCGTTCATGAGGATTGCGCCATTCTCGGTGGCAAGCGCCTGGAAGAGCCAGTAGGGAAAGCCCGAAGTGGGGATCTGCAAGCCCCATTGCGTGACATGGCCATTGGCATCGCGCTTCGTCAGCTTCTTGCCGAAGGCCACCATCTCGTCCCAGGTCTTGGGCGGCTTCTCGGGATCGAGCCCGGCCTCCTTGAAGGCCTCCTTGTTCCAGTACTGGACGACCGTCGAGCGCTGGAAGGGAATGCCCCAGGTCTTGCCGCCGGTCCGGCTATTCGCCATGAAAGCGGGATAGAAGGCGTTCAGCCACTTCTTGCCCTCGGGGCCGGTCGCCAGCTCGTCGAAGGGCAAGATCGCGTCTTCGTCGATGAGGGTGAACATGTCGGTCGAGAGGATGACCGCGACATGCGGCGGCTCGCCGCTCTTGAGAGCCGTGAGGGCCTTGGTGATGGTCTCCTGATAGGTCCCTGAGTAGATCGCCTTGATCGTGATCCCGGGATCGGCCTTCTCGAAATCGGCGACCATGCTGTCGATGATCTTGGTGATGGGTCCGCCGACGGCGACGGGGTAATAGAAGCTGAGCTCGACCGCGCGCGCCGAGACGGCGCTAGCGACGAGCAGCGCGGCGCCGCAGCCCGCCGCGCCCAAGGTCTTCAGTATCCGCATGACTCTCCTCCCCCTTCTCCCTGTTGCAGAATGCCGCCGCGACGGGCGACGAGCCACCCTCACCCTCCAGCCGCGGCCGCGACCCTCTCGCCGAGTTCTTGGGCAGCGGCGGGCGGCGGCGACATGGTGTCGTCGAGGCGCCGTCCGGTCGCCGCATCGAAAAGGTGCACCCGCTCGCGCGGCCAGGAAAGTCGCACCGCAGCCCCGGCCGGCAAACCGACGCGCCCTTGAACGCGCGCCAGGACCGTCTCGCCGCCGAGCATGCAAGTGACGGTCGAATCGGCACCGAGATATTCGATGGCGCCGATGCGCGCCGCGACGTCTCCCCGCTCGGCGAGGACGATATCCTCCGGCCGGATGCCGAGAAGGACGCCCGCATCGGCCGAGCGCAGGATGTTCATGGGCGGGGTTCCGATGAAGCGCGCGGCGAAGGCGGTGGCGGGCCGGTCATAGAGCGCCGCCGGCGCGGCATCCTGCTCGATGCGGCCGCCGCGCAGCAGGATGACCTGATCCGCCATGCTCATCGCCTCGCTCTGATCATGCGTCACATAGAGCATGGTCATGCCGAGCTTCTGCTGAAGTGCGCGGATCTCGCGCCGCATTTCGTGGCGGAGCTGCGCGTCGAGATTGGAGAGCGGCTCGTCCATGAGGCAGACCGGCGCCTCGGCGATGATGGCGCGGCCGAGGGCGACGCGTTGCTGCTGGCCGCCGGAGAGCTGCGCCGGCTTGCGCTCGAGGAGGCGCTCGAGGCCAAGGAGTCCCGCGACCTTGGCAAGGCGGCGCCGCCGCTCGGCGGCGGGGACCTTGCGGACGCGAAGACCGAACAGGATGTTCTCCGCGACCGTCAGATGCGGGAAGAGCGCATAGGATTGGAAGACCATGGCGATGCCGCGCCGGGCCGGCGGCAAGTGGGTCACATCGCGACCGGCGATGCGGATGCGCCCCGCGCTCGCCGCTTCAAGTCCGGCGATGAGGCGGAGCGTCGTCGATTTGCCGCAGCCCGAGGGGCCCAGCAGCACGACGAGCGAGCCGGCAGCGGCGGTGAAGCTGACGCCGTCGACGGCACGCGTCTCGCCCCACTGCTTCGTGACCTCTTCGACCGCGACCGCCGACACTTGTTCCCTCTCATCTCCCGCAGTGGGCGGAGCGCTCCGCCGGCCGCGAAAGGTCCTCCCGACCTACAGTAATCTCGGATTTTGCCGCGCTCGTCCATACTTGTCGGTGCCGGCGCGTGTCCCCGCAATCCGGGCATTCGTTTCAATCGCGAGGCTCTTGCGCTATCCTCCGGGGGTGAAGAACGCGAGCGTTCTTCGGCAGCCTGCTACGCCCATTTTCGCCACCGAATAATGGAGACACGGCATGGCCACCTGGACACCCGATCCGAGCTTCTACCCTTCACCGCGCATGGCGGCGCGCGCCCCGGCCGAAAAGCTCGCCTATGTCGCGAGCTTCGATCCCGAGCGCAGACGCAAGGACGCGGTCTCGGTGGTCGATCTCGACCCGCAATCGCCGAGCTACGCACAGATCGTCGGCAATGTCGAAATGTCGGGAGCCGGCGACGAGCTGCATCATTTCGGCTGGAACGCCTGCAGCTCATGCCTGTGCCCCAACGCCCCGCATCCGCATGTCGAGCGCCGCTACCTCGTCGTGCCCGGGCTGCGGTCCTCGCGGATCCACATCCTCGACACCAAGCCGGACCCGAAAAAGCCGAAAGTGGTGAAGGTCATCGAGCCGGACGAGCTCGCCGAGCGGACCGGCTATACGCGGCCGCATACCGTCCATTGCGGTCCCGACGGCATCTACATCAGCGCTCTCGGCAACGCCGAAGGCAAGGGGCCGGGCGGCGTCTTCCTTATGGACCACGAAAGCTTCGAGCCGCGCGGCCGCTGGGAGATCGATCGCGGACCGCAGGAATTCGCCTACGATATGTGGTGGCACCTCGGCTACGACACGTTGGTGACGAGCGAGTGGGGCACGCCCGACATGTTCGAAGAAGGGCTCGTGCCCGAACTTCTGCTCGGCAGCAAATACGGGCGCAAGCTGCATTTCTGGGATCTCCACAAGCGCCGCCATCTTCAGGAGATCGACTTCGGCAAGCAGCACCAGCTCGTCTTCGAGCTGCGGCCCGCCCATGACCCGACCAAGGCCTATGGTTTCGTCAACTGCGTCGTCAGCCTGGAGAACCTGTCTTCCTCCATCTGGGTCTGGTACCGCGACGGCAGCAAATGGTCGGTCGAGAAGGTTATCGAGATTCCCGCCGAACCGGCGGACCCGGATCGCCTGCCGCCGGCGCTCAAAGACTTCAAGGCCTGCCCGCCGTTGGTCACCGACATCGACCTCTCGGTCGACGACAAGTTTCTTTACGTCTCCTGTTGGGGCACGGGCGATTTCCAGCAATACGACGTTTCCGACCCGCACAAGCCGCGGCTCACCGGCTCCTTGCGTCTCGGCGGCATCGTGTCGCGGGCCGCGCACCCCAAATCGGGCGCTCCTCTCAACGGGGGACCGCAGATGGTCGAGGTCAGCCGCGACGGCCGGCGGATATATTTCACCAACTCGCTCTACGGCGCGATCGATCCGCAATTCTATCCGGACGGCCTCAAGGGTTGGATGGCGAAGGTAGAGGCCAAGCCGGAAGGCGGCATCGAACTGGATCGCGACTTCTTCATCGACTGGCCAGCCGGCCACCTGCCGCATCAAGTGCGTCTCCAGGGCGGCGACGCCTCGTCCGATTCGTACTGCTATCCTTGATGGCGGTCGCGGGCGGCCATCGGCGGTACGGCCGGCGCCGATGACGACGCTCTGGCCGTGGCTCGCCATTGCCGGGCTCGGCATGTATCACGGGCTCAACCCGGCGATGGGATGGCTGTTCGCCGTGGCGCTGGGCTTGCATCGCCGCAGCCAAGCCGTGGTGCTGCAATCCCTGGCGCCGATTGCGCTCGGACACGCCCTGGCGATCGTCGTCGTCGCGGCGGCGGTGGTGACGATCGGTCTTGCCGTCGATCCGCGAACGCTTCGCCTGGCGGGCGGAGCCGCGCTTCTCGCCTGGGCGCTCTACCACCTTTTTTATGGGGCCCGGCATCGGACCAGGATCGGGATGCAAACCGGCCTTGCCGGATTGATCCTGTGGTCCTTTCTGATGGCGAGCGCTCACGGGGCGGGACTCATGCTGGTGCCGGCGCTGATCCCGCTCTGCCTTTCGCCCGGCGCACACGCTGCAATGGGGGCTGCCGACTCGCGGCTGATCCCGCTTGCCGCTGTCGGGATTCACACGCTCGCCATGCTGCTGGTTTCGGGAACGATCGCAATTGCCGTCTATACTTGGATGGGCGTCGGCTTCCTGCGCCGCGGCTGGATAAACCTCGACCGCTTGTGGATCGCGGCGCTGAGCGCGACCGGGCTCGTGCTGCTGCTCTATTGAAGCGAGCGCTGCTCGAAAGCCGTGCCGGGACGGCGCTTCCGTCCGCGCCTCGGGTCCCCGCGCGCCCGCAAAGATAAAGCCCCCGGGAAGGCTCGCCTCGCCGGGGGCTTCGGACCGGAAGAAGCCGAAGATCAGGCCTGGTTGGCGGGCTTCTTCGCCTTCTTCGAGACCTTCTTGTGGGACGCCTTCTTGACCATCTTCTTGTGCTTCTTATGCGTCGTCTTGTGCGGAGCCTGGGTCTGCGGCTGCGTCTGCGCGCTGGCGACGTACGGAACGGTGGACGCCCCGATGAAAGCCAGGAGGGCGAACGCGGTGACAAGCGCCTTCATTTTGAGAACTCCTACATTCAGGGAGGATGCAGCATCACGAGAGGTGACGGATCGATATCGCCTGTTGCTTAGGCGTTACGGTACGCAACTCTTATATCACACTCGGGCAGGCTTGCGATAGGGATTCGCGCGCCTGCCAAGAATTTCCACCGATTTCGTCTTGGAGAGTCTTGGAGCGCGCAGAGCGCGACTTGCTCGGTAAAAGCGGAGGATAGTAAGAAAAGGATTAAGGCCCGCCTGCGGCCGCGGCGCAAATTTGTCACATGCCTCGGCTCGCGACCCGCCGGCGCCCGGCGCCGGCGGGCTAGCGGCTCACGGCAGCGCCCCTACTGGGCGAGCGCCCATTGGCCGCTCCGCTCCTTGCACACCGTGGCCCAGGCGCTCGTCGTCGCGCGCTCGACGGTGATGCGCTGCGCATAGACGCGGCACGGCCGCCCGAAGAGATCGGTGAAGGTGGCGACCGCCTCGCCCGGAGCAAGCGGATGCGCGCCTCGCGCCGCCAGCGCCTCCGCGATCGCGCTGCGCGCCGCGACCTCGTCCTCATTGCCGCCGCCGCCGCTCGTTCCGGCGGCGGCGGAGGCGCTGCCGCCTGTCCCGCCGGCCGGCGCGCTGCTGCCGCTGGCCGCGGCCGCCGCGCCACCGCTCGCAGCGGCGGCGCCCGTCCCGGCGCCGGGACCGGCCGATCCACCGCCCGCCGCGGCGCTGCCGGGCGCGCCGGCGCCGCCGCCATGTCCGGCGCTTTCGCCGGAAGCGGCCGCGCCGCCATGTCCCCCGCTGCCGCTTGCAGCCGAGCCCGAAGCGCCGGAGCCTGCCGCTCCGCCGCTGCCGCCTGCCCCGCCGGCGGAACCCGCACCGCCGGCGCCCGCGGCTCCAGCGCCGGCACCAGCCCCAGCCCCGGCTCCCGCGCCGGCACCGGCGCCTGCCCCAGCACCCGCGCCGGCTCCTGCTCCTGCTCCTGCGCCACCGGCTCCGCTGCCGCCCGCGCCGGAACCGCCGGCACTACCTCCAGAACCGGAACCGCTGCCGCCGGCACCGGCTCCTGCCGCTCCTCCCGCACCGCTGCCACCCGCGCCGGCACCGGCGCCGGAACCGCCGCTGCCGCTCCCTCCGGCGCCGCTACCGCCTGCACCCGCTCCTGCCGCCCCTCCCGCACCGCTCCCGCCCGCGCCGCCGGCGCCTCCTGCCCCGCCACCCCCGGCGCCCTTCGCCTGAGCCGCCGTCACCAGTCCGAGATCGATTTTTGCCGCTTCGAGCATGGCCCCTGCCGCGACCGCGAGGGCAAGGGCGGATGTGGTCCACAGCAGGACTGCGGAGCCGCGCGACGGAATCATCCGGTTCCTCCAGCGCGATGAAACTGGAGGGAGAACACGGTGCGTTAACCATTTGGTTCCGCGCTCTCCGGCAGGTTGCGCGCGCCGGGCGCAGGATCAAGCCGTTTGTGCAAGCGGGCAGCGCTGGCGGCAACCCGGTCGCGCGTAAGATTACTGAACAAATTTTAACATTTTGCCGGTGAATACTTTGAGTATTGGCTCGGTTATTCACACAAGCTTAACTCCTCCTCACCAGATATTTACTGTCGAAAGGAAAGAGTCGACACGGCGCCCCTCAGTGCGGCGCAGGAGACAGCCTTTCGTGACGGGTCCCGTCGCAAGGCTCCGACGGCCGGTGGAGTCACCGCAGAGACGAAATGATGACCGCGTTTTTCGACACGCTCCGTCTGATCGCCATGCTTCTCAGCGCCGGCGCGCTGCTTGCCGCGGCCTTTTGCGACGTGCGGTCCTACCAGATTCCGAACCGGCTGCCGGCGATCATCGCGCTCTCCTTCCTCGCTGCCGCACCGGGAACGGGCGCGGCGAGCGCGGTCGCGGCGATCGCCACCGCCGGCGGCGTCTTCGCCATCGGCGTCGTGCTGTTCGTCCAGCGTTGCCTTGGCGGCGGGGATGTCAAGCTGCTCGCCGCGACGGCGCTCTGGGTGCCGCCCGCGCTGTTCGCGCCCTTCACCCTCGTTACCGCGGCCGTCGGAGCCGCGCTCGGGCTCGTCATGCTGAGCCCGCTGCGGCGCTGGCTGCCGCCGGCGCCGGAGGAGCTCTTGTCGAGCGGCGTCGCCGGCTCTCTGCGCCAGCCGATGCCGTTCGGGGTCGCCATCGCAGCCGGCGGCCTTTTCGCGCTTGCCGCGCGTCTCAACGCCTAGGATGGAGTGGGGTCACATGCCCATGCGCCGCCTCGCCTTTCTCCTCGTCGCGGTCGTCGTTTCCATCGGCACCGTGCTTGCCGCGCGGAGCTGGCTGCACAGCCAGCTCGCGGCACGCGAGCAGGCGCCGCCGCCCGTCGTCGCCGCGAAGCCGAGCAAGATGGTGCTCGTCGCCAAGGTCGATCTGCCGGCCGGGCAATTCGTGCGGCCCGAGAATTTGCGCTGGCAGGCCTGGCCCGACGACACCATCCCCGACAGCTATGTCGTCGAAGGCAAGGGCAAGCTCGAAGACTATGTCGGCGCCGTCGTGCGCAGCGGCCTCACCGCCGGCGAGCCGATCGCCGAGGGTCGCGTCGTGCGGCCGGGCGATCGCGGCTTCATGGCGGCGGTCCTGACGCCGGGCTACCGCGCCGTGACGGTGCCGGTGACGCCGAGCTCGGGCATTGCCGGCTTCGTCTTCCCCGGCGACCGGGTCGACGTGATCCTGACGCTCACCATCGAGCCGCAGACCGGCAAGGACGGGCAGAAGGAGGGCGTCGAGCGGCGCGCCAGCGAGACCGTGCTCTCCGACATCCGCGTCCTTGCCGTCGATCAGCGCGCCGACGACCAGAAGCATGAGGTCGCGGTGGCCAAGACGGCGACGCTGGAGGTGACGCCGAAGCAGGCGGAAATCATCGCCGTCATCAGCGAGATGGGCAAAATCTCGCTCAGCCTGCGGAGCCTCGCCCAGGACACGCTCGCCTCGGCCGAGACCACGCCATACACCTGGGACAGCGACGCGGCGAGCCTGCTGCGCGCGCACGGGCCCGGCGGCACCATCGCCGGCCGCAAGGTCAGCATCGTCCGCGGCAGCGCCAGCACGGACGTGCAGTTCGCATCCTCGGCGGTGCGGGGGGAGTGACATGCGCATCTTTACTCTGCTCTTGGGCGCATTCTGCCTGGTCGCCACCCTCGCCGGCGCGCCGCGCGCCGCAGCGGCGGTGACGGTCGTCGCGCCCAGCGGAACGCGGATCGATCTCGAAGTCGGCAAGGGCCGGCTCGTCAAGCTCGATCAGCCCGCCGCCAGCGTCTTCATCGCCGACCCTGATGTCGCCGATGTCCAGGTGAAATCGCCGAGCCTCGTCTACATCGTCGCCAAGGCGGCCGGCGAGACGAGCCTCTTTGCCGTGGGCGACAAGGATCAGATTCTGCTCAACGCCCAGATCGTCGTCCGCCACGATCTTCAGCGCCTGCAGCAGGCACTCGAGAAGCTCGCCCCCGATACGCCCGTCGACGTCAGCACGGTCGATGACTCGCTGGTGCTGAGCGGCACCGTCTTCTCCGCTGCCGAAGGCGACGACATCCGCCGCATCGCCGCGCATTTCGTGCCGGACAAGTCGCAGCTCATCAACAACGTCCAGGTCGACGCGCCCAATCAGGTCAACCTCCGCGTTCGCGTCGCCGAGGTCTCGCGATCGACGATCAAGGCGCTCGGCTTCAATTGGGAAAGCGTCTTCGGCCCCGGCAATTTCCTGCTCGGCCTCGCCACCGGCAACCAGGTGCTGCAGAACGGCGCCATCCTGGCGCCCGGCCACAACGCTCCCGTCTCCATACCGCCGCTGCAGAACCCGGCCGGAACCTTCCCCTTCCTCACGCGCAACAACGGCGTCAACAACATCATCGCCGGCTATCAAGGCGGGCGCACCAACATCAACAGCCTCATCGACGCGCTCGACCAGCAAGGGCTGGTCACCATTCTCGCCGAGCCCAACCTCACCGCCGTCTCCGGCGAGACGGCGAGCTTCCTTGCCGGCGGCGAGTTCCCGATCCCGGTGCCGGGCGAGAACAATTCGATCACGATCGAATTCAAGAAATTCGGCGTGAGCCTCGCCTTCGTGGCGACGATCGGGGCGCGCGACCGCATCAATCTGCGCGTCAAGCCGGAGGTGAGCGAGCTTTCCACCGCCGGCGCCGTCACTCTCAACAGCATCACCATCCCGGCGCTCACGACCCGCCGCGCCGAGACGACGATCGAGCTCGGCAGCGGCCAGAGCTTTGCCATCGCCGGCCTGCTGCAGAACAACATCAAGCACGACCTGCAGAAATTCCCCTGGCTCGGCGACGTGCCGATCCTCGGCCAGCTCTTCCGCTCGGACCGCTTCCAGCGCGATGAATCGGAGCTCGTCATCATCGTCACGCCCTATATCGTCCGCCCCGTCTCGAACAAGCGGCTGATGGCGCCGACGGACGGCTATGTCGCGCCCAACGATTCCGAGCGCGTCATCAGCGGCGCCAGCTATCGTCCGCAACTCGTCAACCGCGCGACGCCGCCGATCAGCCGGTCCGGTTCGACCCTGCTCGGCCCTGTCGGCTTCGATCTCGATTGAGGAGGCTTCCCGTGATCTGCAGACTCATTCCCTTGATCGGACTCGTCGCCCTCGCCGCGCTCGGCGGCTGCGAATCGCCGGTCGAAGAATGGCAGCCCGTCGAGGCGCCGAAGACGAGCAAGGTCGAACTCGCCCGGCTCAGCCATACGGTGCGCTTCGAGCCGAGCGCGACCAAGATGTCGCCGTCGGAGACGACCCGGCTCGTCGGCTTCCTCGATGACTCCGATCTCGTTCCCGGCGAGCACGTCTATCTGCAGGCGCCCCGGGACGACAGCCTCTCGCGCGCCCGCGAGGCGACGATCCGGCGCATCCTCGCGCGCCGCGGCATCCTGGTCGGGACGGTCCCGGAATCGAAATCGCCGCTCGGCGAGCAGCTGGCGCTGGGCGACGTCGTGACCATCGAGCTCGAGCGCTATGTCGTCACGCCGCCCGATTGCCCGAACTGGAGCAAGCCGACCGGCGGCGATCCGACCAATACCGTGGCCAGCAATTTCGGCTGCGCGACGGCGACCAATCTCGGCTTGATGGTGGCCAACCCGCGCGACCTCATCGCCGGCCGCCGCGCCGGTCCCGCCGACGCCGAGCCCGCCTTGCGCGCCATCCAGAATTACCGCGCCGGCAAGCCGATCGTGCTGCCCGACGACCTCTCCAGCAATTCCTCGCCGGGAGCGAGCGCCGCCGCGCCCGGCGCCACCGCCGGCGGTGGCAGCGGTAGCAGCGGCGGATCCGGAGGCTGAGCCGTGGGCTTCGAGATCAAATTGCCGAGCGCGTCGGAGGCGGCAGAGCTCCGCTTCCTTGCCTGCGTGCAGGACGCGGAAACGCGCGACACCGTCAGCCGGCTCGTCGCGGAGCTGGGTTGGCATGGCGCCAAGGTGGCCGAGGGCGGCATCGCCGCGGCGGCGGGCATGATCGACCCGGCGAGCCCGCCGACAGTCCTGCTCGTCGATCTCGGCGACGGCGCCGATCCGTTCGCGGCGCTCGACGGGCTCGCCGAGCACTGCCCGCCCGAAACTCGGGTGCTGGCGGTCGGCAGCGCCAACGACGTGACGCTCTACCGCCGTCTCATCGCCATCGGCATCGGCGACTATCTCGTCAAACCGATCGCCGCCGAGCATCTGCGGGAGGCGCTGCTGCAAGCTTCGCGCCCGAGCGAGCGCAAGGAAGCGGCGGCCGCGGCAAAGCGCGCCCGCCTTTTCGCCATGATCGGGGCGCGGGGGGGAGTCGGCACGAGCACGCTCGCGACCGGGATCGGCTGGTGCCTCAGCGAGGAGCAGGGCAAGCGCGTCGCCCTCTTCGACCTCGATCTGCAGTTCGGCAACCTGGCGCTCGGCCTCGACCTCGAGCCGGGGCGCGGCCTGCGCGAGGCGCTCGAGCATCCCGAGCGCATCGACAGCCTGCTCATCGCCGGCGCCATGAACGGCACCAGCGACCGCCTGCGCGTCCTTGCCGCCGAGGAAGCTCTCGACGATCAGCCGCTGCTCGATCCGAGCGCGATCGATCCGCTCCTCGCTTCTCTCGGCGAGGGCTTCGATTTCGTCATCGCCGATCTTCCGCGCGGCCTCGACGGGATGGCGCGGCGCCTCCTCGCGCGTGCCGACAAGATCGCGATCGTGACCGATCTGTCGCTGGCCGCAATGCGCGACACGCAGCGCCTCGCGGCCCTCGTCGAAATCCTACAGCCGGGCGCCAAGCCGCTCGTCTTCGTCAACCGCGCCGGCGCGCTCCCGCGCGGCGAGATCGCCCGCGCCGAATTCGAGAAGGGCATCGGGCGCAAGGTCGACGGCATCGTGCCCTTCGATGTGAAGGCCGCCGCCGTCATGGCGCAACACGCCAAGGCGCTGCCCGCCGCGGCGAAGTCGGGCAAGGCCGCGATCGAGCTGCGGCGCCTCGCGACGCTCATGGCCGGCACCGCCAAGGAGCCGCCGCGCTCCTTTCTGAAGCGCTGGCTCGGATAGGCATGTTCGGACGCCGCGGCCGGGATGACAGCCCGCCGGCGCGCCCGCCCATGTCCGGCGCGCGTCCGGCGCCGCCTCTTGCCGTCGTAGCGGCGTCGCCGGCAGGCGGCGCGGCGGCGGCGGCGCTGTTCGACTTTGCTCCGGCCGCGCCCGAGGCGAAGACGCCCTCCCCGCCCGCCGCCAAGGGCGACAACGTGCTCGATGCGGGTAAGCGCGAGCCGCGCCCGCCGGAAAAATCCGCGAGCAGCGCCAGTCGCGCCAGCATCGACGAGGCCATCCCGCGCATCTATCCGCTCATCATGGAGCGCATCGACAGCGAGGTGGCGGCAAAGCTCGGCCGCACCGAGCTGGCGCAGCAGCTCGCCGGCGTCGTCGCCGAGATCCTGGTCGAGCAGAAGATCCAGCTCAACCAATCCGAGCAGCGCGATCTCGTCGCTCTGCTGCTCAACGACATGCTGGGTCTCGGCCCGCTGGAGCCGCTGCTTGCCGACGAGACCGTCAACGACGTGATGGTGAACGGTCCGAAGCAGGTCTATGTCGAGCGCCGCGGCAAGCTCGTCCTGACCGACGTCACCTTCCGCGACAACGCCCATGTCATGTCGATCGCGACGCGCATCGTGACGCAGGTCGGGCGGCGCATCGACGAATCGACGCCGCTCGTCGATGCGCGCCTCGCCGATGGCAGCCGCGTCAACATCATCATTCCGCCGCTCGCCATCGACGGCCCCTCCATCTCCATTCGCAAATTCTCGAAGAAGTCGATCACGCTCGACGTCATGGCGCGGCAGAACAACATCTCGCCGGCCATGGCGACCGTGCTGAAGATCGCCTCGCGCTGCCGCCTCAACATCCTCATCTCGGGCGGCACCGGATCGGGCAAGACGACGCTCCTCAACGCCCTTTCGCAGATGATCGACCCGGACGAGCGGATCGTCACCATCGAAGACGCGGCCGAGCTGCAGCTCCAGCAGCCGCATGTGGTGCGGCTCGAGACCCGTCCGGCGAATCTCGAAGGCAAGGGCGAGATCACCATGCGCGATCTCCTGAAGTACGCGCTCCGCATGCGCCCCGACCGCATCATCGTCGGCGAGATCCGCGGTTCCGAGGCGCTCGACATGCTGCAGGCGATGAATACCGGCCATGACGGCTCGCTCGGCACGATCCACGCCAACCGCCCGCGCGAGGCGCTGACGCGGCTCGAGAACATGATCGGCATGGCCGGCGTCAATTTGCCGAGCAAGGCGGTGCGCACCCAGATCGCCGCGGCGGTGCAGATGATCGTGCAAGTGAGCCGCATGCGCGACGGCATCCGCCGCGTCACCCACGTCATGGAGATCGTCGGCATGGAAGGCGACGTCATCACGACCCAGGACCTTTTCACCTACAAATTCGAGGGCGAACAGGCCGACGGCAAGCTGGCGGGCAGCTTCGTCTCGGCCGGGTTGCGTCCGCATTTCACGCCGCGGGCCGAGTATTTCGGCCTCGACCGCGCCCTTCTCGAAGCGATCGGCTGAGCCATGGGCGCGCTCGCGGGCGGACCGTTCCTCCTCACTCTCGGCCTCGCCTCGGCGCTGGTCTTCGGCTGCCTCGCCCTCGCCTTCAGCGACGGCGGCGATCAGCGGCTGAAGAAGCGCGCGGCACGGCTGGCGACCCGCCGGACGCGCGGAGAAGCGCAGGCGGCGCCGAGCCTTCGCCGCGCGGCCGAGGGCGGGCTCGACACGGTGATCCGCCGGCTGCTGCCGCGCCCCGAGCTGCTGCGCCAGCGCCTCGCGCGCACCGGCCGCTCATGGGGGCTTGGCGGCTACGCGATCGCCTGTCTCGTCGTCGCCCTCATCGGCATGCTGGTCCCGCTCATCCTGGGCTTGTCGCTGAAGGCGGCCCTGCCTCTCGGCATCGTCGCCGGACTATGGCTGCCGCACCTCTTCGTCGGGCGCGCGATCAGCCGCCGTCTCAATCGCTTCGAGGCGCTCTTTCCGGAGGCGATCGGCCTCATGGTGCGCGGCCTCCGATCGGGTCTGCCGATCACCGAATCCTTCCAGGTCGTCGGCCGCGAGATCGCCAATCCCGTCGGCGAGGAGTTTCGCCGCATCAGCGACCAGATCAGGCTCGGCCAGCCCGTCGAGCAGGCGCTGTGGGAAGCCGCGCGCCGCATCGGCACGCCCGAATTCAACTTTCTCGTCGTCACCATGGTGGTGCAGCGCGAAACCGGCGGCAATCTTGCCGAGACACTCGAGAACCTCGACCAGATGCTGCGCCGGCGGCGGCAGATGAAGCTGAAGATCAAGGCGATGTCGGCCGAGGCGCGGGCCAGCGCCATGATCATCGGCTCGCTGCCCTTCATCATGTTCGTGCTGATGATGCTGGTGAACAGCAGCTACGTCATGACACTGGTCACGACGCATGCCGGGAACCTGCTGCTCGCGGCGGGCTTGACCAGCATGACGATCGGCTGCCTCGTCATCGCGAAGATGGTCCGCTTCGAGATATGAGGCGCGCAAGATGAGCCCGACCGAATTCCTTCCCGTCGGCATGAGCGGCGAGACCGCGCTCTCGCTCGCCGCCGGCCTTGCCGCCTTCCTCACCCTCATCGCACTCGCTCGCGCCTTCATGCCCTACGATCCGATGACGGCGCGGATCAAGGCGCATGCGCGGCGCCGCGCGCAGCTTCGCGCCGGCCTCATCGCGGCGCCCCGCCGCACCCGCCGCGCCAATGTCGGGATGCTGCGCAACCTGGTCGAGCGCCTGAAGCTGACGCAGAGCGAGGATTCGCGAAAGGCCGCCGACCAGCTCGCGCAGGCCGGGTGGCGCTCGCGCGACGCGCTCGTCGTCTTTCTCAGCATTCGCCTCGTCCTGCCGCTCGTCCTCGGCATGCTGTTCTGGCTGCTCGCCAATGTGCTGGCCGGGGCCAAGGCCTCGATGCTGCAGCAACTGCTCGGCGCCGCGCTCGGCGTCGGCATCGGCGCCTACGGCCCGACGCTCGGGCTCAAGAAGGCGATCAGCCGCCGCTACCGCAAGATGCAGAAGGCGCTGCCCGATGCTCTCGACCTCCTCGTCATCTGCGCCGAGGCGGGGCTCAGCCTCGATGGCGCCTTGACACGAGTGGCGCGGGAGATGGGCGGTGCCGCGCCAGAGCTCGCCGACGAATTCGGACTTGCCGCGATCGAGCTCGGATTCCTGCCGAACCGTACCGAAGCGCTGCGCAATCTGACGCGCCGGGTCGACCTCGCCGCCATTCGCGGCGTCGTCAACACCTTGATGCAGACCGAGCGCTACGGCACGCCGCTGGCGCAGTCCCTGCGCGTGCTTGCTGCGGAATTCCGCGATGCCCGCATGATGAAGGCGGAGGAGAAGGCGGGACGCCTGCCGGCGACGCTCACCGTTCCGATGATCCTCTTCATCCTGCCGACGCTCTTCATCGTCCTCATCGGTCCGGCCCTCATTCAGGTGATGCACACCTTCCGGCATTAACCCGGCCAGCGGCGGCTTTTCTTAGTTTTACCAAACCTTTACAGCATTTGTGCTTTGCTGATGGGTGACCTGCCGCCCGATCCCGGGGGCAACGGCGCAGGGAATGTCTCGCCCATGATGCCCGACGTGCTCCAGTCGATGCTGGAGAAGCACAAGAACTGGTTCCTGAAGAAATCGGGCGGCGCGCGGCTCAACCTTTCGCTCGCCGATCTGCATGGTTGCGACCTGCGCGAGGCGCAGATGCATTCGGCGAAGCTCTCCGGCGCCAATCTGGCGCGCGCGATCCTGAGCGGCGCCATCCTGTGCGAGGCCGATCTTTTCGCCGTCAATCTCGACCGCTCCGATCTCACCAAGGCGGATCTGACCCGCGCCGATCTGCGCGGCGCGTGCCTGCGCCACGCCAAGATGGCCGGGGCGCGCCTGCGCGGCGCCGATCTGCGCGGCGGAGCGCTGCTCACCTCGCAGCAGGACGGCACGGTCGGCTACGAGACGACCGACCTCGGCGACGCCAATCTCGAAAAGGCGATCCTCGCCAAGGCGAACGCCTCGGGCGCCAATCTCAGCGGCGCCAATCTGCGCGATGCGGATTGCAGCAATGTGCGCTTTGTCGGCGCCAATCTCGAGAACGCCGTCCTCGACGGCAGCAATCTCTCGATGTCCAACATGCGGCGCGTCAATCTGCGCGGCGCCAAGCTGAAGGGCGCCAATCTGCGCAACGTCAACCTCTCGCACGCGGATGTCGACGGCGCCGATTTCGAGAACGCCGACCTCGAAGGCGCCGTGCTTGACGGCGTCGACCTGCGCACCGCCAATCTGCAAGGCGCCAAGATCGTCCGCTCGAGCGACGACCTGCCGGACGAGCTGAGCTCGGCGCTCAAAGCGCATTATAAATGGATGGAGACCGACGGGCGCGAGGGCGCGCGGGCCGAGCTCGCCGGCGCCGATCTCAACCGGGTCGATCTGCGCAACGTCAATCTGAGCGGCGCCAATCTGAAAGGCGCCAACCTCACCGGCGCGCGCCTCGATCAGGCGCTGCTCGTCATGGCCGACCTCTCCCATGTCGATCTGAGCGAGGCCGTCCTCGACGGCGCGACGCTCGACGGCGTCAACCTCTCGGAAGCCAATCTCAGCGCCGCCAATCTTAGGAACGCGCTGCTCGGCGCCGTGCCGCTGCGCGGCGCCGACGGCAAGCCGACCGGACGGGTTTGGCCGGCCAACCTCGCCGCGGCGAAGCTCTGCGAAGCGGATCTGACGGGCGCCAATTTGCGCGACGCCAATCTGACCGACGCCGATTTCTCCCGCGCCACCCTGCGCAATGCCATTCTCGTCGACGCCAAGCTCGACGATGCGAAATTCGCCGACGCCGATCTCAGCGGCGCGGCGATACCCGGACGATAAGACCGGGGCGGCCAGTCATCCAATGTCGCCTCCGCCCGCGACCGGGCGCCTCAGGGCGCGATCGTCGCCGCGCGGTCAAGGAGGATGCCGGCAAGATTGGCGAGGATAAGGAGGGCAACCACCGCCCAGGCCGAAACCGTGCCCCATGCGCCGCTCGCGGAATGGCCGATCTCGTCGTGATCGAAGGAGGAAACCCGGTGCCGCACCATGGCCGCCCTGCCCCTTCCATGAAGCTCGCACGCAATGCGGAAGCCGCGGCGTGCGACTTATCCTAGGCGACGCTTCGCCGGAACATCCCCGAGGGAGGAAGCGCTGCCATCGCGGCCGAGAGGCAGGAAGACGGAGACCGTCGTACCGCGTCCGATCTCGCTATCGAGCGATATCGTGCCGCCGTGCAGTTCGACAAGCCCCTTGCTCAACGGCAGGCCGAGGCCGGTGCCTTCGAAGCGGCGATTGAGCGCCGAGTCGAGCTGACCGAAGGGTCGGAAAATCTTGGCGAAATCCTCGCGCGCGATGCCGATTCCCGTATCGCTGATCGCGATCACGACGCCGCGATCGGCTTCGGCTCGAGCGCCCAGCGTGACGGTGCCTCCCCTCGGCGTGAATTTGAGGGCATTGGCCAGCAGATTGAGCACGATCTGCCGCACCATGCGCTCATCCGCGAGGATCACCGGCAGCTCATGCGGAACATCCCGGACCAGCGCGATCTCCGCCGCCGTCGCCTTCGCCGCGAGCAGGCCCTGGCAGCTCCGCAGCACGGCGGCGATGTCGACCTCCGCCTCGCGCAGGCTCAACACGCCGGCCTCGATCCTCGACATGTCGAGAATGTCGTTGATGATCTTGAGGAGGTGCTGGCTGCTCGAATGGATGTCGCGCGCGTAGTCCTTGTATTCCGGACGTCCCGCGGCGCCCAGCGCCTCGTCGGCGATAATTTGCGAGAAGCCGATGATGGCGTTGAGCGGCGTGCGCAACTCGTGGCTCATATTGGCGAGAAAATCCGTTTTCGCCCGGCTCGCGGCCTCGGCGGCTTCCTTGGCTTCGCGGAGCTGCTTCTCCGCCTCGCGGCCCTGCAGCTCGAGGCCGATCCGCGCAGCGATCAGCCCGGTGATGTCCCGCCGCTTGACGGAGTTCGGATCAGGCCTGTCGTCGAAGCCGAACACGATCGCGATCGGCTGCCCGGCCGCATCGCAGACGAGATCGCCCACATAGCTCTGGGCAGCATGCGCGCGCAGCAGGGTGTCCTGTGGATAGTGCTGCGTCACCTCGCGATCGACCGCCCAGAAGCCGCCTTCCTCGAGCACCGTCTCGCAAGGCGTGCCGGCGATGTCGAAAGCCTCGCCCGCCGTCAGCAGCCCCGCCTCGCAGAAGGCGAGCGGCCTCACCCGCGTGCGGCCCCGGTCGAGCCAGCCGATGCCCGCGCAGCGATAACCGAGCCCCGCCGCCAAGGATTCGACGGCATCGGCGAAGAAATCGGCGCCGTCCTGGCCGGCGGCGGCAAGCATGCTGAGAGCGAGCTCCCGTCGCTTCACCTCGGTGATGTCGGTGGCGAGAATCGTCGTTCCGCCGCCCGGCGTCCGCTGCTCCAGGACCTGGAGCCAATGGCCATCCGAGCCTTGCCGCTCGAAATGGCTATTCCCGGCGCGGTGGTCGGCGAGGCGCTCCAAGAGCCACTCCTCTTCGCTGCCGATCGCCGCCGGGTGCAGGCCGCGCTCGATTCCTTTGCGGAGCACGACCTCGAACGACACGCCGGGCACGAGGATATCGCTGATCGCGCTGTTGATTTCGCTATAGCGGGCATTGCACAGGACGAGCTTGTCCTCGGCATCGAAGATGGCGACGCCTTCGGACAAGCCCTCGACGGCATCGAGGAGCTGGCGAGAAGCGGCAGCGGCCTGCTCTTCGGCCTGGCGCTGCGCCGTGAGGTCGGTGCCGGTCCCGCGATAGCCGCGGAACGCACCCGTCTCGTCGAAGACGGGACGGCCGCTGACCTTGACCCAGCCGGCCGGCTGTCCATTCACCCGCCAGCAATAGGTGAAGTCACGGAACGGGCGGCGTTCGGCGAGGGTCCGGAAGTGCTCGCGCCACTTCTCCGGCTCGTCGCTAGTGTCAGCGACCTCGTCGCGGCGCTTGCCGAGGAACATGGCTCCCGGAATACCGAAGATTTCGAAGAATCGGTCCGAGATATGCGTGAAGCGGAGCTCTGCATCCGTTTCCCACAGCCAATCCGAGGCTGCTTCAGCGAAGTCGCGCAGGCGTACCTCGCGCTCCAAGACCTGCGCTTCGGCGCGGCGACGGTCGGTAATGTCGAGGATGAGCCCGTTCCACTGGATGCTGCCATCGGCAAGCTTGGTGGTCTGCGCCACCGAGCGGACCCAGATCACCTCGCCCGAGGCGACGACGTTGCGTACCTCCATCTCGAACGGGCCGAGATCGCGCATCGACTTGGCGATCGCGCGGTCGAACAATGGCCGATCGTCGGGGTGGATGAGGCCAAGCATCAAGGCGGAGTCGCTTTGCAGCTTCTCGGCATCATGCCCGAAAAGTCGCTTTGCGCCTTCGCTGACATAAGGATAGGAGACTCGCCCATCGGGATGGCGGACGCGCTGATAGACCACGCCCGGAAGATTGGCGGCAATCGTCTCGAATTGCCGTTTCGTCGCCGTCAGCGTCCTCTCGACGCTTTTGCGCTCCGTAATGTCGAAGGAGATACCGAGAAGCTGCGTCACGCTCCCGCGGCCGTCCCTGATCGGCAGCAGGGTCGTTTGCCACCACCGCTCGTCAGACCGGCTTGCGCGCTCCTCATAACTGACGGGCGCCTTGCCGGCGATACAGGCGCGGAAGTGCGGAGCGGCAAAGCGCGCCGCCTCGACACCGAGGGCGACCTCGACCGGAAGGCCAGGCTTGGCGAGGTCTATGCCGGCGCCGTCTTCGCGACCGGAGAGCGGGAGATAGCTGAATCCGCCGCGCGGATCGAGGCGGACGAGGAACAGGCGGGCCTTGCCATTCGCGAGGATGGCATCGAGCAGCGACTGCGCGTCGACCAAGGACGGCAGCTCCGCCTCTCGTCTTTGCACCAGTTCGCGTCGCCGCATTCTTGTCTCCGCGCGGCCCTGCCTTTCCGGAATGCGGCGGACACTTGCGTAATCGGACATCTATTCCGTAATTTCGCTAAAAATCGATTACCGCTCGGCGCGGAGCGCTTGCCGGGGCTTCATTCGCCTGACCCCTTCGCATACCGCGCTCGGAGCTGTTTTTGCCGCTTTTCCCGTAGCTTGGCCCGAAAGCCTGCGCCGGCAGACGATCGCCGTCGGCATGCGGGGAGCAGCCATGCGAGCAAAGCGCTGGCTCGCTCCACGAAATTCAGGGTTAATGCCGGAAGAGTCGGCCGCCGGACATTTCGATAATGGCAAGTCTTCAGATGCCGGTCCTGACGCGCGAGGATATCCGGCGCGGCATTCTTTACGTCGTCGCCTCGGTCTTCGTCTTCGCGATCGTGAATGCCATCGTCAAGTGGCTCGTCGCGCGCTACTCCGTCGTCGAGATCATCGTCTTCCGCTCGCTCTTCGCGCTGCTACCCTGTCTTTATGTCGTCGCCCGAAACGGCGGGCTCGGCGTCCTGCGGACGCACCGCTTCCACGACCACGCGACGCGCTCGGCGCTGCAATTCGTCTCGATGATGTGCATCTTCACCGCCTTCAGCCTGATGCCGCTGGCGGATGCGGTGGCGATCACCTTCTCCTCGCCCCTCTTCCTCACCATCCTGTCGATCCCGTTTCTGGGCGAGCAGGTCGGCCCGCACCGCTGGTCTGCGGTGGTGCTCGGCTTCGTCGGCATCCTCGTCATCCTGCCGCCCGGCGCCGGCATGTTGCACACGGGCGCCCTCTTCGCGCTGGCGAACGCGCTCATCAACGCGTCGGTGACGATCGCCATCCGCCGCATGACCCTGACCGAGGCGAGCACGGCGCTCGCCTTTTATCAGCAGGTCTGCACCGCGGTCCTCGGCCTTCTCGCCCTTCCGTTCTTCTGGCGGACCCCGAGCCTCTCCGATCTCGGCCTTTTCCTGCTGGCCGGCCTCATCGCCGGCATCGGCCAGCTCTGGTGGACCGAAGGCTGCCGCTTCACGCCGGCTGCCGTCGCCGCGCCCTTCTCCTATACCTCGATGGTGTGGGCGCTGGCTCTCGGCTATGCCATATGGGGCGACGTGCCGACGCCGGCGGTGCTGATCGGCGCCGCCATCGTCATCGCCTCCGGCCTCTATATCGTCTATCGCGAGACCATCCGGCGGGCGCGCAGCCGAGCGCTGGCCGGCGCCGATTGAGCCTCGCGGGGAAAGGGTGGAGACGCCGCGCCCGCGCGGCTACCATCGCCGCCGATGAGCAGCGTGCAGATCATCGCGGTGTCTGCGGAAGAAGGCGACATCCGGCTCGACCGCTGGTTCCGGCGCCACTTCCCGCAGCTCGGCCATGGGCGGCTCGAAAAGCTGCTGCGGACCGGGCAGGTTCGGATCGACGGCAGACGCGCCCGCGCCGGCGACCGCCTTGCGCCGGGGCAGGCGGTGCGCGTGCCGCCGCTCTCCGACACCAAGACGCCAGCGCCGATTGCGCGGCCGCGGGCGGTTCGCAGCGAAGACGCCGCCGCGCTCCGCGCCGCGATCCTCTACCGCGACGCCGATGTCATCGCCATCAATAAGCAAGCGGGGCTGGCGGTTCAGGGCGGCACCAGAACGGTGCGCCATCTCGACGGCCTTCTCGATGCCTTGCGCTTCGAGGCGGCGGAGCGCCCGCGCCTCGTCCATCGGCTCGACAAGGACACCTCGGGCGTCCTCTTGCTGGCACGCAGCGCAGGAGCCGCCCAGAAGCTTGCCGAAGCCTTTGGCAGCAAGGCGGCGCGCAAGACCTATTGGGCGGTCGTCGTCGGCGTGCCGCGCCCGCAACGCGGCCGCATCGACCTGCCCCTCGCAAAACTGCCGGGAGCCGCAGGCGAGAAGATGGCGCCGGAGGAGGACGGGCAGGCTGCCGTCACCTACTATGCCGTCATCGAGCGAGCGGGCACCACGGCCGCGTTCCTGGCCCTGATGCCGGTGACCGGCCGCACGCATCAGCTCCGCGCCCATTGTGCCGCGATCGGCACGCCCATTCTCGGCGACGGCAAATATGGCGGCGCCGCGGCGCATCTGCCCGGAGTTCCCGGCGGACGCCTGCTGCATCTCCACGCCCGTGCCATTGCGGTGCCGCATCCCGCTGGCGGCATGCTGCGGGCCGAGGCACCGCTGCCGCCGCACATGGCGGAAAGCTGGCGCTTCTTCGGCTTTCCGGCGGCGGATGGCGATCCCTTCGCCGATCTCGTTCCGACGCGGCGAGCGCGGTAGCGAATGCGGCGAACCTACAAGGAGGTCTCGGTGATTGCCGTCGACGGAGGATACGGCATCGCTCTCGACGACAAGCGGCTGCGCACTCCCGCGAAATCGCCCCTCATCCTGCCGAACCGCGCACTCGCCGAGGCGATCGCGGAGGAATGGGCCGCGCAAGGCCAAGAGGTGCGGCCGCATTCGATGCCGCTCATGCGCCTGGCCAGCACTGCCTTCGATCTCGTCGCTCGCCGGCGCGCCGATGCGATCGCCGAAATCGCCGGCTATGCCAAGACCGACCTCGTCTGCTATCGCGCCGAGCATCCGCCGGAGCTCATTCGCCGACAACAGGCGGTCTGGCAGCCGCTCATCGACTGGGCGGTGCTGCGGTACGACGCGCCGCTCGCGGTGACCAGCGGCGTCGTTCCCGTCGCCCAGACGCCGGCGACGCTGCGCGCCTTCACCGCGGCGGTCGAGGGCTACGACCTCCTGCTGCTGACGGCGCTCCACGCCGCGACGACGGCTTGCGGCTCCCTGATCATCGCTTTGGCGCTGCTCGAAGAACGGCTCGATCCGGCGAGCGCCTTCGCCGCCGCTCAGCTCGACGAAAGCTTCCAGATCGAGCAATGGGGCGAGGACGCCGAGCAGGCCGAGCGCCGTGCCGCGCTCAAAGAGGACATCGCCGCGACCGCCCGCTTCGCCGCGCTCGCGCGAGGCTGAAGAGCGCGAACACCGTCGCGATCGCCACTCTTTCCGATTGTGGCGCCGCATCCCACCTAGGATGAGAGATATGGCGCGAGGGAAGGGAGGCGCGGACGAATGAGCGACAGGACGGTGCCCAGGGCCGAGAGGCCGAAGCTGATTGGCATGAATCACATCGCCCTCGAAGTCGGCGATGTCGAAGAGGCGCTGGCCTTCTACGGCAAGATCTTCAGCTTCACGCTGCGGGGCAAGGGCAAAGGTCAGGCCTTCATCGATATGGGCGACCAATTCATTGCCCTCATGGAGACGCCGACTCCGCACAAGGACGCGCATCGCCATGTCGGCGTCGTCGTCGACGACCGCTCGGCCGTGCGCACCCTCGCCGCGGCGGCGGGCGCGATGCTGCTCGACGGCCCCTTCCTCGACTTCCTCGATCCTTGGGGCAACCGGGTCGAGGTGGTGGAATATGGCGACATCCAGTTCACGAAGGCGCCGCATGTCCTTCGTGGCATGGGGCTTCGCCTCGAGAAGAGCGAGAAGGCCCGGCGCGAGCTTGCCGAAAAGGGCATGGGTCCGGATCCCGGTCGCTGACGAGGCCGACGCGCTACTGCCCGTTTCAATGCTCTTTCATCGGCATTGCGTTCACGCTATTCAGTCCGGAATTGTGGCCTCCGACGGCACCAAACAGAGAGGGAGCGCACGAGCCGGCCGATGCAAGAGATTCTCCAGCAGCTCGAGGAGAAGCGCGCGGCGGCGCGCGCGGGCGGCGGCGCGCGGCGGGTCGCGGCCCAGCACGGCAAGGGCAAGCTGACCGCCCGCGAGCGGCTCGATGTGCTGCTCGACGAGGGCTCCTTTGAGGAATGGGACATGTTCGTCGAGCACCGCTCGGCGGATTTCGGCATGGCCGACCAGAAAATCCCGGGCGACGGCGTCGTTACCGGCCATGGCACCATCAATGGCCGCCTCGTCTTCGTCTTCAGCCAGGATTTCACCGTCTTCGGCGGCTCGCTTTCCGAGGCGCATGCCGAGAAGATCTGCAAGATCATGGACCAGGCGACGCAAGTCGGGGCGCCTGTCATCGGCCTCAACGATTCGGGCGGCGCGCGCATTCAAGAAGGCGTGGCATCGCTCGCCGGCTATGCCGAGGTCTTCCAGCGCAATGTCCTTGCCTCCGGGGTCGTGCCGCAGATTTCGCTGATCATGGGACCGTGCGCCGGCGGCGCGGTCTACTCGCCGGCCATGACCGACTTCATCTTCATGGTGAAGGATTCGTCATACATGTTCGTGACGGGTCCCGAGGTGGTGAAGACGGTCACGCACGAGACGGTGACGCAGGAGGAGTTGGGCGGCGCCGTCACGCATACGACGCGCTCCGGCGTCGCCGACCTCGCCTTCGAGAACGATATCGAGGCGCTGCTCCAGCTTCGGCGCTTCATCGATTTCCTGCCGGCCTCGAACCGCGCGGCGCCTCCCACTCGGCCGACGGAGGATGACCCCGAGCGCGTCGAAGCGTCCCTCGACACGCTCGTTCCGGCCAATCCCAACCGGCCCTACGACATGAAGGAGCTGATCCTGAAGATCGTCGACGAAGGCGATTTCTTCGAGCTTCAGCCCGAATATGCCCGGAACATCATCACCGGCTTCGCGCGGATGGAAGGCTCGACGGTCGGCATCGTCGCCAACCAGCCGCTCGTCCTCGCCGGCTGCCTCGATATCGACAGCGCCAAGAAGGCGGCGCGCTTCGTGCGCTTCTGCGACTGCTTCAACATCCCGATCCTCACCTTCGTCGACGTGCCGGGCTTCCTTCCGGGAACGGCGCAGGAATATGGCGGCATCATCAAGCACGGCGCGAAGCTGCTCTTCGCCTTTGCCGAGGCGACCGTGCCGAAGGTGACGGTGATTACCCGCAAGGCCTATGGCGGCGCCTATGACGTCATGAGCTCGAAGCATCTGCGCGGCGACGTCAACTACGCCTGGCCCTCCGCCGAGATCGCGGTGATGGGCCCCAAGGGCGCAGTCGAGATCATCTTCCGCGGCGATCTCGGCGACCCCGCCAAGATCGAGGCGCGCACCGAGGAATACCGCCAGAAATTCGCCAACCCCTTCGTCGCCGGCAGCCGCGGCTTCATCGACGACGTCATCCGCCCCCGCTCGACCCGCCGCCGCATCTGCCGCGCTCTTGCCATGCTGCGCCAGAAGAAGCTCGATAACCCATGGAAGAAGCACGACAACATTCCGCTGTGACGCTCTTGGCTATGCTCGATTACAGCTTCCCCCGTCTCCCGCTTGCGGAAGAGGGTCGGGGTGAGGGCTGCCGCCGAGACTCACTCGCGGGACCTCCCAAGCGACATGCCCTCACCCTGCCCTCTCCCGCACGCGGGAGAGGGCTCTTGTCGGCTGACTGATGTTCTCCAAGATCCTCATCGCCAATCGCGGCGAGATCGCCTGCCGTGTCATCCGAACGGCGCGGCGCATGGGCATCAAGACGGTCGCCGTCTATTCCGACGCCGATGCCGACGCGCTCCATGTTCGCGAGTCCGATGAGGCGGTGCGGATCGGGCCGGCGGCTTCGGCCGAGAGCTATCTCAGGATCGACCGGATGATCGAGGCATGCCGGCAGACCGGGGCCGAGGCGGTGCATCCGGGTTACGGCTTCCTCTCGGAAAAGGCCGCCTTTGCGGAGGCTCTCGCCGCGGCCGGCATCGTCTTCATCGGACCGCCGCCCGCGGCCATCGCCGCTATGGGCGACAAGATCGAGTCGAAGAAGCTGGCGCATGCCGCCGGCGTGTCGACCGTGCCCGGCCATCTCGGCGTCATTCCCGATGCCGAGACGGCGCTCCGCATCGCGCGCGAGATCGGCTACCCCGTCATGGTCAAGGCCTCGGCGGGCGGCGGCGGCAAGGGGATGCGCATCGCCCGCACCGATGGCGAG
This sequence comes from Alphaproteobacteria bacterium, assembly GCA_021325525.1. Taxonomy (GTDB): domain Bacteria; phylum Pseudomonadota; class Alphaproteobacteria; order ATCC43930; family CGMCC-115725; genus URHD0088. The sequence continues at coordinate 2,464 of JAJPHB010000137.1, read as the reverse complement.
CTGCGGGAAGGGTTCCGTTCGGCCGCCAACGAGGCGCGCTCCAGCTTCGCCGATGACCGCGTCTTCCTCGAAAAATACATCGAGGAGCCGCGCCATATCGAAATTCAGGTCCTGGGCGATGCCCACGGCAACGTCATCCATCTCGGCGAGCGCGAATGCTCGATCCAGCGCCGCCATCAGAAGGTCTTCGAGGAGGCGCCGAGCCCCTTCCTCGACGAGGCGACGCGCGCCGCCATGGGCGCGCAGGCCGTGGCCCTCGCCAAAGCCGTCGGCTACCGCTCGGCCGGCACCGTCGAATTCATCGTCGATCGCGAACGGAACTTCTATTTCCTCGAGATGAACACGCGCCTGCAGGTCGAGCATCCGGTGACGGAATGGGTGACCGGCCTCGATCTCGTCGAGCTCATGATCCGCATCGCCGCCGGCGAGAGGCTGCCGCTGCGACAGGAGGATGTGCGGCTCTCCGGATGGGCGATCGAGGCGCGCGTCTATGCCGAGGACCCGGTGCGCGGCTTCCTGCCGTCGATCGGCCGCCTCACCCGCTATCTGCCGCCGACAGGGGATGACATCCGCGTCGATACAGGCATCTATGAGGGCGCGGAAATCACCGTCCATTACGATCCGATGATCGCCAAGCTGGTGACGCGCGGCGCCAGCCGGGAGGCGGCCACGCGGCGGATGGCGGAGGCGCTCGACGCCTTCTGCATCCGCGGGCTTTCGCACAATCTCGGCTTCCTCGCCGCCGTGCTGGGCAAGGAGCGGTTCCGCCGAGGCGCGCTCTCGACCAACTTCATCGCCGAGGAATTTCCCGGCGGCTATGCCGGCGCGACCCTATCCGATGAGGCCAAGCGAAATCTGATCGCAGTCGCCGCCGCGGTTCGGCGCCGCCTCGCCGAGCGCGAGAGCCGGATCTCGGGTCAGGTCTCGACTCAGGCGCCGAGCATCGGCGCGCAATGGGTCGTCGTGAGCGGCGCCGAGCAGCATGCCGTCATGGTCGAGCCCGCGGCGGGCGGCTATCAGGTCACCGCAGGGGGAGCCGCAACCCAGCATGTGGCCCTTGACTGGCGGCCCGGCGAGCCGATCTTGCGAGCAAGGATCGACGGTGTCTTGTCCGTTTTCCAGATCGACGGCGACGGGGTCGGATTTCGCCTCGCTCATGCCGGCGCGGCGATGACGGTGCGCGTTCTGAGGCCGGCGGCCGCCGCGCTCCTTGCGCACATGCCGGTCAAGGAAGCGCCCGATCTTTCCCGCTTCCTGCTGTCGCCGATGCCGGGCCTGCTGGTCGGCATCGCCGTCAAGGAGGGACAGGAGGTGAAGGCCGGCGAGGAGCTGGCGACGGTCGAAGCGATGAAGATGGAGAATGTGCTCCGCGCCGAGCGCGACGGCAGGGTCGCCAAGATCCGCGCCCGGGCCGGCGACAGCCTCGCCGTCGACGACATCATCCTCGAATTCGCGTGACGCCGCGATGAACGGCGCCGTCCGGCTGCGGATCGAGGGACGCGTTCAGGGGGTGGGCTACCGCGCCTGGCTCGAAGACGAAGCGCGAGCGCAAGGCTTGCGCGGCTGGGTGCGCAACCGGCGCGACGGCAGCGTCGAAGCCTTGCTCATCGGCCCCTCGGCAGCGCTCATGGCGGTCATCGGTGCCTGCCGGCAGGGCCCGCGTCTCGCCGCCGTCACCAATGTCGCGGCAACACCCGATCAGGATGACGGCAGCACCGGCTTTCGCACGGCGCCGACGGCATAGGAGGACGCCGGCCTCAAGCGGCGGCCGGGCTCTCCTCCGTCTCGTCCTTCTGCACCGGGCCCGAATCGACGCCCTTGGCCGATGGATCGCGATCGACGAGCTCGATGACAGCCATGGCGGCGCCGTCGCCATAGCGGAACCCCGCCTTGACGATGCGGGTATATCCGCCCTGCCGGCTGCGGTAGCGCTCCGCCAAGGTCGTGAACAGCTTCTCCGTGATCTTGGTGTCCTGCAGCGCCGCCAGAGCCTGCCGGCGGGCGTGGAGGCCGCCGCGCTTGCCGAGGGTGATCAGCTTCTCTGCGATCGGGCGCAGATCCTTGGCCTTCGGCAGCGTCGTCGTGATCTGCTCGTGCTTCAAGAGCGCATGGGCAAGGTTCTCGAACATCGCCTTGCGATGCGCCGAGGTGCGGCTGAAGCTGCGGCCGCTGAGGCGATGACGCATGGAACTCCCCTCTCCACAAACCTTATGGCCGGATTCGCCGGCCGTTTTGTCGGCGATCAGTACGGCTCTTCGAGGCGCTTGGCCAAATCCTCGATATTCTCGGGCGGCCAATTCGGGATCTCCATGCCGAGGTGGAGCCCCATCTGCGCCAGCACCTCCTTGATCTCGTTCAGCGACTTGCGGCCGAAATTCGGCGTCCGCAGCATCTCCGCCTCGGTCTTCTGCACGAGATCGCCGATATAGACGATGTTGTCGTTCTTGAGGCAGTTGGCCGAGCG